>DASRCS010000142.1:0-20658 GCA_035652995.1 Pyrinomonadaceae bacterium | reverse complement strand
CCGAGCGTGAAGCGCGCTCCCTTGCCCAAGCCCTCGGATTCGGCGCGCGCCCAACCGCCGTGGAGTTCGACGAGCGCGCACACGATGGCGAGACCGAGACCGAGTCCGCCGTACTGCCGCGTCGTCGAGCCGTCTGCCTGGCGGAAACGGTCGAAGACGTGCGGCAGGAACTCCGGCGC
This sequence comes from Pyrinomonadaceae bacterium, assembly GCA_035652995.1. Taxonomy (GTDB): domain Bacteria; phylum Acidobacteriota; class Blastocatellia; order Pyrinomonadales; family Pyrinomonadaceae; genus QHXN01. The sequence goes on along the minus strand of DASRCS010000142.1, from coordinate 20,479 downwards.
GATGCCGATCCCCGTGTCCGTGACTTCGACGCGCGCCTCTGTGCCCTCGCGCCACGCGCGCACCGAGACCAGCCCCGCGCGCGGCGTGAACTTCACCGCGTTCGACATGAGGTTCCAGACGATCTGTTGGAGGCGGACGGGCGCGCCCTGGACGACGAGCGGGCAGTCGGGCAGTTCAATCGAGAGCCGTATGTCGCGCGCCTCGGCGTCGGCGCGCACGGTCTCGGCGGCTAGCTCGACGACCTTGCAGATGTTGACCGGCTCCGACTCGATGCGGAGCTTGCCTGAGATGACGCGCGAAACGTCGAGCAGGTCGTCAACGAGCCGCGCCTGAAGTCGCGCGTTGCGCTCGACGGCGTCCAGCCCTTGCGCGAGCATCGCCGGGTCTGAAGCCGCGCCGCCCGCGCGCAGGAGGTTGACCCAACCGAGAATGGGCGTCAGCGGCGTGCGCAGCTCGTGCGAGAGCGTGGCGAGGAAGATGTCCTTCGCGCGGTTGGCCTCGGCGAGTTCGTCGTTGGCGCGCTGAAGCTCCGCCGTCCGCTCCTCGACCCGGCGCTCAAGCTCGCGGTTCAACTCCTCAAGCCCGGCCCGCGCCTGGCGCTCGACGAGCATCAGCCGGCGGTGCTCGATGCCGCGGCTGACCGTATATTTCAACTCGTCAATGATGCAGGGCTTCGTCAGGTAGTCGTATGCGCCGTGGCGCAGCGCCGCGATGGCCGTTTCGAGCGCGGCGAAGCCCGTCAGCACGATGGTGATCGTCAAGGGCGAGCGCCGCCGCACGTCTTCGAGGAGAGAGAGGCCGTCGCCCTCCTCCATGTGCAGGTCTGTGAGGACGAGGTCGTACTCGCGGCCATCGTCGAGCAGGCGCGCGGCCTCGCTCCCGCTCGAAGCCACGTCAACCTCGTAGCCTTCGAGGCGCAGCACCTCGCCTATCGTGAGCGCGACGTTCTCCTCGTCGTCCACGACCAGCAGCCGCCGCCCCACGGGCGGGACTGTCTCAGGGTGTGTCGTCTCGTCGGACATAAGAGCAGGGGTCAGAGGTCAGGGGCCGGAGGTCAGAAAGTCAGCGCGCCGACTGACCTCCGACCTCCGACCCCTGACCTCTTTCAATCCTGACGTTTAAAAATCCCAGCGCGAGCCGGAGGCCGTCGGCCAGCCGCCGGCGCGTCGTGATGTCTTCGAGGCGCACGCCGAGCTTGATGAGGTCGGACGCGACGTGCGCGCTGATGCCGGTGATTACGGTCTGCGCGCCGAGCAGCCGCACCGAGCGCACCGTGTTGATGAGGTGCGCGGCGGTGTAGGTGTCAACGACCGTGCAGCCCGTGATGTCCACGATGACGACGCTCGCCGACTCGGCGCGGACGGCTTCGAGGAGCGCGCCCGACATCTGCGCGGCGCGCTGGTCGTCGAGCGTGCCGACGACCGGGAGCAGGAGCACGCCGTCCCAGATTTCGACGACGGGGCTGGAAAGCTCGGAGATGCGCGTCCGCTGCTCGCCGTGTTCTAGCGCGCGGCTGACCGTGCGCTTCAGGTCTTCGATGACGCACGGCTTGATGAGGTAGTCGTAAACGCCCTGCCGGAGCGCGTCAATCGAAGACTCGATTGACGCGTAGCCGGTGAGGACGACCGTGACCGTGTTCGGGTGCCGCGCCTGCAACTCGTGGAGGAGCGCGATGCCGTCAATGTCCTCCATCCGCAGGTCGGTCAGCACGAGGTCGAAGTGCTTGCGCGCGGCCATCTCCAGCGCCTCGCGCCCGTCCGCGGCGGTCGCCACGTCGTAGCCCTCCTGCTCCAGTATCGCGCCGGTCGTCAGGCGCACGTTCTCCTCGTCGTCAACGACGAGGACGCGCGCCTTGCGCGCCGCGCGGTGGCCGTTGGTGGAGACCGTGCTGTCAGGCTTTCTGTCCGGCATCCGTTTCCGAAAGCGCGGGAGAGTCAACGGGGAGAATGACGTTGAAGGTCGTGCCCGCGCCCTCCTCGCTCGTCACCTCGATGCGGCCCCCGTGGTGGCGCACGATGTCCTGCGTGACCCAGAGTCCGAGTCCCGTCCCCTTCGTCCGCGTCGAGAAGAACGGCTCGAAGATGCGCGAGAGTTCGGCCTCCGGGATGCCGCACCCGGTGTCGCTGATCTGCACGGAGATGGTCGGCTGAAGCGCCTGCTCGTAAAGCGAGGTGATGATCGTGATGCGCCCGCCCTTCTCCATCGCCTGCTGCGCGTTGAGTAGGAGGTTGAGGAAGACCTGTCGGAGCTGGTCGGCGCGCGCGCGCACCGCGGGCAGGCGGTCGTCGAAGCGCCGGACGACCTCGACCCGCGCCTGCCGCATCTTCTTCTCGACGAGTATCAGCGTCTCCTCGAGGATGTGGTTGGCGTTCACCCACTCGACCTCGCCGGAGCGGCGCGCGAAGCCGAGCATCTGGCGGATGATGTGCGAGACGCGCTCGGTCTCGCGCCGCGCAACGTCCAAGAAGCGCGCGTTCTGCTCGACGTTCTTCGCGCTCGAAAGCAGGTAGAGCGAGTTCTTGATCGCCTCCAGAGGGTTGTTGACCTCGTGCGCGATGGACGCGGCGAGCCGCCCGACCGCCGCGAGTTTTTCCGACTCGAAAAGCTGCTGCTCGACCCTCCGGCGCTCCAGCTCGCGTATCTCCGACAGGTCGTGCAGCACCGAGACGACCGCCGTCACCTGCCCCTTTGCGTCCAGAACTTCGGCGCTCGTGATCTCCATCGGCAGGCTGTCGCCGGCCTCCGGGTCAATCAACTCGATCTCGGCCTGCCGCCCCGTCTCCGTCCCCGAAGCGAGCGCCGAGATGAACGACGTGAGCTTGACGGAGTTGTTCCGCACGGCGCGCGCCGCGCCCGCCGGCATCCCCTCGCGCTCCTGGAACAGAAGCTCGGCGCGGCGGTTGAAGAGGATGAACTTGCCGGAAGAGTCGCAGACGGCGATGGGCTGGCCGACGTTTTCGAGGATGAGGTCGAGTCGGTCGCGCTCGCGCCGCGCCTCGGCCTCGGCCTGCTGCAGGAGGGTGAAGTTGTTGGCGAGTTCCTCGTTCGCGCGCCGGAGGTCTGTCACGTCGCGGAAGATCGAGACGAGGCCGATGCGCTCGCCGCGCGAGTTCAGCGCCGGCGTGGAGATGACCTCGAAGTGGATGTCGGAGCCTTCGAGCGGGTCAACGAGGATGAGGTCTCGGCCCACGATCTCTTTCGAGGCGACCGCCGCGCTCGAAAGGTAGGCGGAGAAGAGGAGGTCGTTCATCTCCAGCGCGCGCCGCTTGCCCTCGCTCGCCTCGCGCCGGTCGCTGAAGAGTTCTTCGGCGCGCCGGTTCTGCAAGAGGATTTCGTTGTCCATGTTGGTGAGGACGATGGGGTCGGCCACCGACTTCATGATCGACTCGACCCACTGGCGCTCGCGCTGGAGCTTTCGCACCGAAGACGACAGCCGCTCGACCTGAATCGTGTTCGAGAGGATGACGCCGACGCGCTCGGCGTAGCGCGAGAGCAGGCGGAACTGCTCGTCGTCCGTCTCCGCGCGCGCCGCGCCGACGTAGAGCGCGCCCGTGCAAAACGACTGCGACGCCCAGAACCGCTCGTCGTCGCGCGTGCGGAAGTCCGGGTCGGACGCGCCGCGCGCCGCGTGCAGGTGCCCGCCGGAGAGCGGGAGCGCGAGCAGGTCTGTGGCCGCGCCGGTCTGCTCGACGAAGTTCGTGCCGTCGCCGCCGCGCGTGAGCCAGGCGGCGCGCGCGTCGTGGACGACCTTCACCTGCGGCGCGTTCGAGTCGAGCGGCATCTCGAGAGACTCGACCGCCTCGTCGTCGGCGAAGCCGGAGGCGGCCCGCACGCGCAGCACGCCGCGCTGCCGGTCGGCGAGCGCGACCGCAGCGCACGGGTGGCCGAGCAGGGAAGTGACCGTGTCGAGCACGAGCGACAACTGGTCGTCGAGCCTCTGCGCCGCGAGCAGTTGCGTCGTCGCCTCGAAGAGCAGTTCGTACTCCTGCCCCGGCAGAGCGCCGCCGTGCCCCGCGGCGGCGGCGTCAATCGTCTGCGCTCCGGTGAGACGGTTCTCCATCGCCATCAGTTTTCAGTTTTCGGTTTTCAGTTCTGTGGCCGCCGCGGTCGCGGGCAGTTCAGGCGAGCACGACCGGTTGAAAACTGAAAACCGAAAACTGGCTACTGCCTTTCGACATCCACGGTGACGCGGCGGCGTGTCGTCTCGTCGCCGAGCGGCTCCGCGCCGGGCGTCATGGCCGGGCGCGAGACGGCGGGCGTCAGGCCGACCGCCTCGGCGTACTTCAGGTACGTGTCAATCGAGGCGACGACGACGCGCGCCTCGACCGTGATCAGATCAATGCCGACGAGCGAGATGCGAACCCAGGCGTCAATGACGATGCCTTTGTCCAGCACGCGGTCGAGCACGTCAATCAGACTAGTCCCGCCTGGTGCCCTCTCAACAGCCATTTGAACGTTTCCTCTCTTCCGAAATGTTAGTCGAAACTACGTAGCGCCTTCGTCGCCGGAGGCGCGGCAGAGTTTACGGTTTCAACGCTTCAATGTTCCGTCCGGGAGACTCGCGCGGCCCTTCGCTTCGCCGCTTAAATTTCGACGCGGCGTTCATCGCCTGCCCTTGCGAGCCGCGCCCTTGCCCGCGGCGCGCGCCTTCGCGCCCTTCTTCGACGGGGCCGTGCCGGTTTCGACGCGCGGGGGTGCGGCGGCGAGTTGCCTGATCTCTCTTTCGAGCGAGGCGAGGCGCTCGCGCAGCTCGACGTTCTCGGCCTCGGCGGCCTCGGCGCGCGTCGTCAGGTTCGAGTCGTAGCGCCACCAGTTCAGGCCGATCTGCTCGGCCTTGTCAATCGAGCAGACGAGCAGGCGTATCTGCAACGTCAGCAGCTCGACGTTCGCCAGCGACACCTTGATGTCGCCCGCGATCACCAGCCCCTTGTCGAGGATGCGGTCGAGCACGTCAACAAGTCCGGGCGGGCGCGCGGTGATAAGGCTCGTTCTCTCGCTAGACAATTCGATTGATCTTCCTTTCGAGCGGCAGCGGCCTCCGGCCTCATAACGCGAAACCTCGGAAGGCCGCCGGGGAATAATACAGTGAGCGGTAAGCGGCGAGCAGTCGGCTGCGGAAGCATGGCTTACGCTTTTACCCCAACCGCGCGGCCCACAGCGGCTTTAACTGCTCACTGCTTACCGCTCACTCTCAAATCAAACGCCCGACCGGGCCTAAGTCAATGTTCAGGTCTTCGTCTTCGAGTCCGAACTGCCGCTTCAACTCGCCCATCTTCTCTTCGAGCTTCATCAGCGCGAGTCCCAACTCTTCGACCTGCTCCGGCGTCAGCCCTCCGCCCTCCATCCTTCTGACGGCCTGCTTCTCCAACAGCCGCCGGATGAGTTCGATCAGGGTCAGGACGAGCTTCGCCAGGCCCTGCTCGACCGACTGCGCGTCAACGTTGACGCGCGAAGGCAGGGCGTCGGCGACGCGACGGAGTTCCGTCAGAAACTCTGCCGCGTGCTGCGTCTCGACCTCCGGTTCGACCGGAGCGGGGGATTCGGGGGAATGCTCCACAAGAGTACCCTGTCAACGCTCGACGTGTCCACAACTTAATCTGACTGCGACGGAATTTGGTTGTCGCATTGTAGCAGACGCGCGCTCGCGGGCGGCAATCGCCCCGCGCCCTAACGCGCCTCCGTCTCGCTGAAGCTGTACGGCGGCCAAGGCCCGCTCGTCAAAAACTGAAGGCCGGGGCGCTCGCCGCTTAACTCGCGCACGCGCTCTTTGTACTCCGCGGCCCGCGCCCGCTCGACCAGGTGCGCCGCGCGCACGGCCAGAGACTCCGAAGGGCGCAGGCGCACAGCCGACTCGCGCACGAGGCCGGCAAGTCCCCGGTCGAGCCACGCCGCCAACTCTTCCGCACGGAGCTTCGAGGACTCGTCGCCGAGAATCTCCCTCCGCTTCGCGAGCAGGAACGCCGTCCCGCTTCCGGCGCGGGCGACTTCGACACGCGCCTCGTCGCCCGCCTCATCACTCTCCTCTTTTGCCTTTTGCCTTTTGCCTTTTGCCTTCACCGAGCCGTCCCTGACCTTCACGCCCATCTCGACGCAGCCGCGCACGCGCGCGAGCGCCGAGACGAGCGCGGCCTCGCTCGCGGCGATGTACTCCGCGAGCCGCGCTTCCGTGACGACCGTGCCGAAGCGCGCGGGCAGCGGCGTCACCGAGGCGAGCGCGTGCGAGCAGACGCGGTTGTGCGCCGAGACGTTTTCGCCCGTGGCCGCGACGCGCTCGCCGTCTTCCACGTCGCCCACGACCGCCGCGACCCGACTGAACTTCAACGCGCGCACCGACGCGCCGCCGAGTCCGCCCGCGCCTCCGAAGGCTTCCGACTCCGACTCGTCGCAGATGCAATAGACGTACAGGCTCATCGAACTTCGTCGAGTGCGTCGCGCACGTCAGGCGCGTCGGGTGTGTTGTGCCTGGCGGGTGTTTCGAGTGCGGCGCGCGGACGCGCGCTCAGAATCTCGGCGCGGCGCTCGCGCTCGCCGAGGACGCGGTTGACCGTCTCGACCGAGCCGAGCAGGAGGTTCAGGCCGACGTAGATGAGGTCAACGTCGGCGACGGCAATCGTCACCTCGCCCGCGATCACCAGCCCGCGGTCGAGGACGTGGTCGAGCGTTTCGAGCAGCGACAGCTCTTCTTCCTCGTCGAACCCGAACTCTTCTTCAGACATAAACCCTCTGGAAACGAAAAGGCAAATTTCAAAACTTGAGGCCCGCGGCTACTCTTTCGACGAGCGGAAGCAGGCCGCGCCCGACGTGCAGAAGTGGAACGTCTCGTCCTCGAAGTCTTCGGTCTCCATCTGAATCGTCAGGTGGTCAACGCCGAACTGCTCGCGCAGCTTCGTGCGCAGCGCGCGCAAAAGCTCCGGCTGCGAGACGGCGTGCGCGTGGACGACGTGCGCCGACAGGGCTTCGCGCCCCGAAGTGATCGTCCAGACGTGCAGGTCGTGGACGGCCTCGACGCCCGAAGTGTCGAGGATCGCGCCCTCGACCGCCGCGAGGTTGATGTGCGCGGGCGTGCCTTCGAGCAGAACGTTCGTCGCCTCGCGGATCAGGTTCCACGAACTCCAGACGATGAGAACCGAGATGAGCGCGCTGAAGAGCGGGTCTGCCGCGTACCACCCGAAAAACGCGACGAGAAGGCCGGCGGCGATTGCGCCGAGCGAGCCGAGCGCGTCGCCGACGACGTGAAGCCAAGCGCCGCGCACGTTCAAGTCCTGCTCGTGCCTCCCGTGCAGCAGCCACGCACACGCGAGGTTGACGACGAGTCCGCCCGTCGCCACCAAAGTCATCACGCCCCCGCGTCGCAACTCCGGCGGGTGAGACCAGCGCGAGTATGCTTCGTAAAGGATGAAGAGCGAGACCGCCGCGAGCGCGACGCCGTTCGTGAACGCCGCGAGGATTTCGAGCCGGTAGTAGCCGAAGGTTTTGTTTGAAGTCGCGGGCCGCGAGCCGAACCACGCGGCGAGCAGCGCGAGCGCGAGCGCCGCAACGTCCGTGAGCATGTGGCCGGCGTCGGCGAGCAGCGAGAGCGAGCCTGTCCACCACCCGCCCGCCGCCTCCGCGAACATGTACGCCGCGGTCAGAACGAGAACCCACGCGAGCCTGTCGCCGCTCGCGCGCGCCGCGCCTTCGGCGTGCGCGTGGCCGCGCGCGCCGTGCGAGTGCTCGACCGCGCCGCGCGCGCGTGTGTGTCCGTTCGTCGAAGCCATCCGCGCGTGAGTGCGGGACGGACAGAGACCGCTCCTGAAGCCCGCCCGCGCCCGACCCTCGATTTAAACTCTCCGCCGACGCGCCCTTTAAGTTAACGCCCGCGGAGCCTCAAGCTTAGCAGATTGCGCCGCGACCCGACACCCGCTCGCGCGCCGCGAAGACTCGATGCCTTCGCGCCTAAGAAGCAGGCCGACACGCCGGACGATGAGACTCGCGCCGAAGGAGCAGGCGCGTCGAAGAAACGCGCGCGGGAAAGAAGCGGGCCACGAAGAAGAATGAACGATGAAGAAAAGGGCCGAAACCTCTCGTCAGTTTCGGCCCCGGCTTCGAGTCCACTGAAGGAGTCACGTCCTCGCGCGGCTCGGCGAGCGTGCGCGAGTCGCTTTTGTCTAAAGCTCCGCGAGGTTGAGCGCCCTGTTGAAGTCGCGGTAAAGCTCGTTGAGGTCGCGCACGTTCTTCTCGATCAGGCGCGGCAGGTCTTCCACGTCCGACGTGTTGACGACGAGGTTCGCGCCCGCGACGAACGCGGCGTGTGCGTCGCCCGTGCGCGCCTTCTCGTTGAGCTGGACGAAGACGACGCGGCGGCGTTCGGGCATACGCATCGCGAGGAGTTCGCCGCCGACGAGCACCGCGCCCTGCCGCCGGTGGTCGAACTCGGGGTCGAGTACGATCACGTCAACCCGCTCCTCGCGCAACCGCTCCGACGCCTGCGCGGCGGAGTCGGCGGAGAAGACGATGTAGCCGCCGCCGGCCAGCACTCGCGCCGCCCTCTCGCCGGGGGGCGACCCCGCGCACACAAGCACGCGCTTGCCGTCGCGCGCGCGGTGCTTCGCCCCGCGGAAGTCTGTCGAGGCGGCGGTCTCGCCGCGCAGCAGCGACGCGAGCAGCCGCAGCAACTCCTCCGAAGGCGACTGCGCTTGCTGCGCGCGCGCGTCCGCTTCCGACTCGACGTTGACGCTGGAGAGTGGCGCGGCGGGGGTGGCGCTCATCTCCTGCTGCGAGCGCGTCGAGACGGGCACGCCGCCGACCGCCGACACGGCGTCGCGCTGCTGCTGCTGCGCCGTCGGCTGCGTGTTTATGATTTGCTGGCACTTCGGGCAGCGCACGCTGAATGGCCGCGCCGGAATCTTCGCCTCGTCCAACTGGAGGCGCGTCGAGCAATTTAGACAGGTGACGATCATAAGCGGTAATGAAGTCAGGAGCCAGAATTCAGAAGTCAGAATACGGAAGTCAAAACAAGACCAAGGGCTGCGACAAACGCTTCGGTTTTTCTTCCGACTCCTGACTTCTGAATTCTGGCTTCCGTCTTATTCGAGCATGTCGAGCATTGACGCCCCCGCGGCGCGCGGGGCGTTGGCGAAGGGCGCGCGCGCGGCCCCCGCAGGCTTCGCGCCGCCGGCCTTCCTTTCGTCCGCGAGGAAGTCGTCCGAAGCGGACATCCCGTTGAGCGCGAGCATGAGGTTGTTCGGGTTCGTCGCGAACGAAAGCCCGTCTTCGAGCGTGACCGTGCCGCGCTCGATCATCTCCTTGATGACCGTGTCGAAGTCCTGCATCCCTTCGAGCCTGCCGTCGCGCATCGCGTCGAGGAGCATCTTGCCTTCCGACTCGCCCTCGCTGACGTACTCGCGCGTGCGCGGCGTTGACTTCAGAATCTCGACCGCGGCGATGCGCCCCTGGCCGTCGGCGCGCGGGATCAGCCGCTGCGAGACGATGAAGCGGAAGGTCTGCGCCAGCCTCGTGCGGATGACCTGCTCCTCGTTCTTCGGGTAGAGGCCGATGACACGGTCAACGGTCTTCGAGGCGTCAATCGTGTGCAGGGTCGAGAGCACGAGGTGTCCGGTCTCGGCGGCTTCTAACGCGATCTCGGTCGTCTCGAAGTCGCGCATCTCGCCGATGAGGATGACCTTCGGGGCCTGGCGGAGCGCCGCGCGCAGCGCCGAGGGAAAGTCCTTCGCGTCGGAGCCGATCTCGCGCTGGTTGATCGTCGAGTTCTTGTGCGTGTGCAGGAACTCAATCGGGTCTTCGATGGTGACGACGTGGTGGTACTGCCGCTCGTTGATGAGGTTGATGATCGCGGCGAGCGTCGTTGACTTGCCCGAACCCGTCGGGCCGGTGACGAGGACGATGCCGTTACGCAGTTCCGCGACTTCGGCGAGTTGTTCGGGCAGGCTCATCCCTTCGAGCGTCGGCACCGTGGTCGGGATGACGCGCATGACGATGGAGTACGTGCCGCGCTGCTGAAAGATGTTGACGCGGAAGCGTGTGCGCGACGGCAAAGAGTAACTGAGGTCGCTCGAACCCGTGTGCGCGAGACGCTGCGCGGCGTCGGGGTTGCCCTGCATCAGCGTCATCGCGATGACCTCGGTCTGGTACGGCGTCAGCTTCTTGAGGCCGAGCGGTTCGACCGGCGTCAGGCGACCGTTGATCTCGACCTGCGGCGGCTGGTTGACGGAGAAATTCAGGTCGCTGATCTTGTCAGAGACCTTCAGCATTTGCTCGATGACGGGCGGCAGGTCGAAATATCTCATGCGGGATTTTGGCTTGCTCCGGGATGTTCTGGACGGAAGAGCGAAGGTAACTTGCGACGCTCCTCGGAAGCCCGCGGCCAAGGCAGCCGAAGGCGAGCATTCTCATTCTGTCTGAACAACAATGAAAAAGCAAGCCAAAACTTTTAACTTTTATTATTGTAGCATTTAGCTTGCAGGTAGGCGTGCGAGAGCGTTCACAAAAGGTCGAGAAAGCCGCGCGTCCTGCCCGTAATTTCGGCGGGGTCGGCGGTCGTGAGCAGCGCGCCGATGACCGCGACCGAGTCGGCCCCGGCTGCGAGCACGGCGCGCGCGTTCTCGCGCGTGATGCCGCCGATGGCGACGAGCAGCAGGCGACCGACGGCCTCGCGAGCACGGGCGACGCCTTCGAGTCCGACGACCGGGTCGGGGTTCGACTTCGAGGAGGTCGCGAAGACGGGGCCGATTGCGACGTAGTCAACCGGCAGACGCGCTGCCTCGGCAGCCTGCGCGACGTTGTGTGTCGAAAAGCCGATGACCACGCCGTCGCCGAGCAGCGCGCGCGCCGCGTCCGGCGGCATGTCGTCCTGTCCGAGATGCAGGCCGTCTGCGCCGAGCGCCAGCGCGATGTCGGCGCGGTCGTTGACGATCAACTTCACGCCGCGCTCGCGCGCGACCCGCATGGCCTCTTCCGCCTCGCGGTAAAACTCGCGCGGGCCGAGGTGCTTCTCGCGTAGCTGAATGAAACTCGCGCCGCCGTCTGCGAGACGCGCGACCTGCTCGGCGTGCGACAGACCCGAAAGACGCCTGTCGGTGATCGGGTACATCTTGGGGAGTTTGAGAAGCGACACGCCTCGGAGTATAGCCGACGCGCCTGCGCCGCACACGAAACCGGGAAAGCCGTCGTCAAAAGATGGCATCGCCTCAGAACACTCCGGCGCGGTCACGCCCTGCGCTTTGCCGCCCTAACCATCGCGATCCAGAAGGCGAGCCACACGAAATAGATGACGACGCTCAAGAGGATAAGCGGGATGCCGACCGCGGGCAGTCCGCGCTTGAACGTCAGGACAGCGCCGTAGGCGCCGATGATCATCACTGCCATCGTCATCAGGAAAGTTATGCAACCGAGATAGCTGGCAAACGTCCTTACGGCTCCGTTCGGCCTGTCAAAGTTCTGCGCGTGGGGCTGAGTCGTTTGCTGCTGCGAGTTCTGACGGTAATAGTTCCGTGCTTGCGGACTCGTCGGAGGATTGGGAAGAGGGCTGTGGTAAGCGGGCTGAACGGGCCGGGCGGCGACTTCCTGATGTGCCGCGGGCGCGCCGCACTGCCCGCAGAAGTCCGCGCCGGCAGGGACGGGGCTGCCGCATTTCCCACAGTACATTTCTTTCTCCCCTTTCCTGAACCTGAAAGCAAGCATCGAGCAGCGCGCCGATTACTGCCGCCCGATTGCCGAAATGTAATCGTTAAAGAAAGCTTCCGCCTTTTGGCATCAACAGTTCACTCTACCGAGATACTTCAAACGCATCACATACCCGTCGTCGCTCTCCAGAAGCAGTTCCTCGTCCGTGCGCGAGACAAGGTGAAAATCGCCGAAGCTCGTGCCGTCTTCGTTCTGCATCACCACGTGGCTTCCACTGACCTGATACTTGCCGCCTTCCAGCTCGTAATCGCTGGCCCCTCCGTAGTGGTGTATGGCCCACGACCCGTCGCGGCAGAATTGCAGGTTAGGGTAAGTGCCGGCCCTATATTCCGGCTCGCCGTTCCTGGTCAACGAGACCTCCGACCAGTTCGTGCTGACCAAGTCAGGTAATAATGCGGCGTTGGAGCTGGCCTCGTCGGGGTAGTCGTCCAGCCCGCCTACCTGATTGTCAGAGGCGCGCCGGCTATTGCTCTGTCCGCACAAGAATGCGGTGCCGAACAGAAAGGTGAATGCCAGCGTCAGACTGAGAAATGTTCCGCGTCGTTTCATCTTCAGCATTCCTGACAATGAAATTGATTCCCGCTTGAAGGTCAACCGGTCGTCTCACCCATTTCCCGAATTGGCGCGTTGCCAAAGCACCAGCAATAGGACGAGAGCTGCTATGCCCAGAATAAACATCGGGACACCCACGAAAGGGTGATGATCCTTGAACGTTTCAGCCGCGCCGCCGCCGCCGAGAATCGCCGCCGCGTAAAGCAGCACTTTCATTAGAGCCTTACTCATCCTTCCTCCCGGTCGAGCTGCTGATTTAAATTCCGAATGTCACGGCGATGGGAATAAACAGCAGTATCGGCAGCGCGGCGGAGACGATGCCGAGGATGATTCCCGTCACAGCACCCTTCCTGCCGCCGACCAACGCTACGCCCTGCCTTGCTTTCCCCGTGGCTTTGAGGCCCAGAATCAAAGCCACTAGCCCAAATGCTATTCCTATGATTAGTGCCAAGCCGCCGGCGATTCCGCCGAAGCCGACCGTCCCTTCAAAATAGATAATCCTTCTCCACTTCAAGACACGAAGGGTAAGGCCGAAGACCGAGAGGAGCGGGCCTAGCAGACTGATTGCGCCGAAGATTATTGAGAAAAGAGCCGCCTTACTTGGTTTGTTGAGTGGCTGCATGCGCGAATCTCCTCGACGGGTTAAATCACAAGAAGGTGATAAAACGCGTGACCCATGTTTTGCGGGGAATGATCAAGCCAACGCCGTCACGGCTTCACGAGGATGTCTTCTTTCTTTCCTTCCTTGTTGGGGCCGGACGCGAAGCCGCACTGCCAGAGGTTCTCCTTGTCGGCAAAGCAGGTGAAGGTCATTTCTTTTCCCGTGACGACCGCGTTGCGGCCACGGTAGAAAGTCTTGACGTTGTATTTGACGTGCACCGGATAGACGATTGTGCCGAGCGTGCCCTGGCCCTGATCCTGATAGAGAATCCATTTGCGCGGAGCGCCGGGCGTGAACTCGACGATGTCCATCTTCGTCGCGCCGTCCTGACCGACGGGCGAAGGCTTTTCATAGAGGCAGCGGATGAGCTTCTTGGCGAGTTCGACGGGCAAAGGCTGGCCGTTGCGCCCGCCGTGTTGCAGGTTGTCGCAATCGAGGAGCGGGCGATCCGCCAGGACGGTGCCGTTCTCATCAACGCGCAGGGTGTCGGTCTTGATCGTCGGCGCGGCCCCGGCCAGCGGGCGCAGACAACAGTCTTCGTCCGCAATCGGTATCGAGTGAATGACGGGGAGTTTTCCGGGGAGCGGGTCGAGTTGAATGACGTAACGCATCCACTGTGCGGTATCCGCCTCGGTAATCGTTCCCTTGGAGACGATTGCATACGGCGAGTTGAAGCCCGCGTGAACGGTCTCGACCTCGACGCGGTCGCCGACCTTGTATTTCGCTTTGCCGTCGTCCTTCGTCCCGGTGTTCTCGTTCGCGCCGCCGGCCCCCGCGTTGGCGTCTCCGCCGGTGTCGTTATTGCCCGCGGCTTCTGTCTGAGCGGCATTCGTGATGAGGCGCAGCCGGTCGTCCTGGCTATAAATGGGTATGGTGATTTTTGAGGGCGTGAAGCCGTTGACCGGGTCGAGCTGAATGAAGTATCTCATCCCCAGTTGCGTATCGACCTGAACAATCGTCCCTTTTTGGACGTGTGCGAACCTCGAATTAAACCCCGCGCCGTTAGTTTCGACTTCGACGCGGTCGCCCTCCTTGAATTTCGGGGCAGGGGATTGCGCGGACGCCGCCGCCGAAAACACCGATAAAAGAACGAACGCGACGAGAAGTGAACTGAACTTGCGCATCACCTTTCTCCTTTGCTGTTGAAGACGCCCGGTTGTCGCTGTCTTTAGGTTTAAGTTTTCCTGCTCGGTTCTCCACCCTCTACCTGTACGGGCGCAATCCGGCGGCGAATCTTTCCACCCTCGCGCGGAAAAATTTGAACTCGGCGGTTCGCATCAGATAAACTTCTTCGCCGTCAGCGCCGCGGAAATCTCAGCGGCGCACCCCGACGCTGATTCCAACGACAATCCAAAGTTCGGGCGCGAAGAGAAGTGCGGAACCTTTCGGGCGTATCCAAAACAAATTTGAGGTGAGAGGCAGTGCCCGATAAGCCCCAACCGGGTGTGACTCAACTGCTTTTGGAGGCGGGTGGTGGCGACCGGAGGGCGGTCAGCGCCCTCTTCGAGCGCGTCTATGACGAGCTGCGCTCAATCGCCCGGAGCTATCTGCGCGACGAGCGGCCCGACCACACCTTGCAGGCCACGGCGCTCGTCAACGAAGCCTACCTGCGGCTCGTCGGCGCGGAACAGATCGAGTGGCAGAGCCGCGCGCAGTTCTTCTCCGTCGCCGCGCAGGTGATGCGCCACATCCTCGTTGACCACGCGCGCCGCCACGCCGCCGAGAAACGCGGCAGCGGCGACCGCAAGCTCTCTCTGGACGAGGCCGTCAGCTTCGCCGAGGAGCGCGACGTAAACCTCGTCGCGCTCGACGACGCCCTCAAGACGCTTGAGACTCTCGACGAAAAGCAGGAGCGAATCGTCGAGTTACGCTTCTTCGGCGGCCTCTCGATTAAGGAGGTCGCCTCCGTGCTGGACATCTCGGAAACCACGGTCAGCCGCAAGTGGAACACGGCGAAGCTCTGGCTGCGCGCACAGCTCGCCGCGCGATGACACTCATGAACTCACAAAGACACCAGCGCGTGATGGAGATTCTCGGCGAGGCCATCGAGCTTGACGCCGCGGAGCGCGAGGCGTGGCTGGCGGCGGCCTGCGCGGGCGACGACGAACTGCGCGGCGAGGTCGCGCGGCTGCTCTCTCATCAGAAGACGGCGACGAACTTCCTGGAGGAGTCGCCGCTCGGCGGGCTTGTGCGGCGGCAGGCGGACGACGAGTCAATCGTCGGTCGCCACGTCGGCCCGTACCGCGTCGTCGAAGAGATCGGGCGCGGCGGCATGGGCGCGGTCTATCTCGCGCGCCGCGCCGACGAGCAGTACGAGAGCCTCGTCGCCGTCAAAGTCATCAAGCGCGGCATGGACACGGACGCCGTCGTCCGCCGCTTCCGCAACGAGCGGCAGATACTCGCCACGCTCGCCCACCCGAACGTCGCGCGCCTCTTAGACGGCGGGACGACCGAGGACGGGCGGCCTTACTTCGTCATGGAGTACGTCGAGGGCCGACCGCTCACGGAGTATTGCGACGCGAAGGAGCTTTCGGTCAAAGAGCGCCTGCGTCTCTTCCGAAAGGTCTGCGCGGCGGTCTCCTACGCGCACCGAAATCTGGTCGTCCACCGCGACATCAAGCCGGGCAACATCCTCGTCACCGCCGAGGGCGAGCCGAAGCTTCTCGACTTCGGCATCGCCAAGCTGCTCGACGCCGACGCCGGGGAGAGCGCCACGGCGACGCTCCTCCTGCGCGCGATGACGCCGGAGTACGCCAGCCCCGAACAGGTCAGGGGCGAGCCGGTCACGACCGCCACCGACGTTTACTCGCTCGGCGTGCTGCTCTACGAGCTGCTGACGGGCGAACTGCCTTACAAACTCAAGGGCCGAACGGCGGACGAGATCACGCGCGCCATCTGCGAGCAGGAGCCGGCGAGGCCAAGCTCTCGGATTGCGGGCTGCGGGCTGCGCGCTGCGGATTCGGGAGACGCGAAGAGTTCTTCAAATCCTCAATCCCCAATCCGCAATCCCCAATCTTTGAAAGGCGACCTGGACAACATCGTTCTCATGGCGCTGCACAAAGAGCCGCAACTGCGCTACGCCTCTGTCGAGCAGTTCGCGGAAGATATTGACCTGCACCTCGAAGGTCTGCCCGTCAGGGCGCGCAGGGGCACGTTCGGCTACCGCGCGTCGAAATTCATCAGAAGAAACAAGGGCGGGGTCGCGGCGGCGGCGGCCATCCTCCTGACGCTCGTCGGCGGCATCGTCCTGACTTCGTGGGAGGCGCACGCGGCGCGCGCCGAGAGGGCGAAGGCCGAGGAGCGCTTCGCCGAGGTTCGCGAGATGGCCCACGCGGTCATGTTCGACTACCACGACGCCATCGCCAATCTGCCCGGCTCGACTCCGGTGCGCGAGCGGATGGTGAAGGACTCGCTGAAGTACCTCGACAAGCTGTCGCAGCAGGCGGGCGATGACCGCGCCTTGCTGCGCGAGATCGCTTCGGCTTACCTCAAAGTCGGCGATGTGCAGGGCAGGCCATACTACGCGAACCTCGGCGACACGAGCGGCGCGTCGGAAAGCTATCGCAAGTCGTTAGCCATCTGGCAGAGGCTGACGGCGCTCGAACCGAACGACGCGGAACTGCGCGGAGAGTTGGCGATGAGCTATGAGCGGGTCGGTAGATTAAACACGGTCCTGGGCAATCCCGCCGTCGCGGTAGAAGATTTACAGAAGGCGATGGCACTCTACGAGGAGTTGTTACACGCCGATCCGACGAACAGACCGCTTCGCGGCGAACTCGCACTGGTCAACATGTCGATGGGAATCGCCGTAGGTTTTTCCGCCACCAACAGTCTCGGCGACACCAGGGCGGCGATGGAGTATCAGCGAAAGGCCGTAGCCATCTTAGAACCCCTCGTCGCGGAAGAGCCGACCAATCTCACTTACCGCGAATATCTGACCGGCGCTTTTAATTTCACGGCGTCGTTGTACGTTGATGGCGGCGATCTGGCCGAAGCCTTGGATTATTATCGAAGGGCCTTGTCTATTGACCAGTCGCTGGCGCGGGAGAATTCGACGAATAGCTATCTTCAGCGCGAGATGGCGGTGGACTACAGCGACATCTGCAACGTCTTGCGGAACACGGGCGACAACGCCGGGTCGCTGGAGAACGGTCGCCAGGCGTTAGCCATTTTCGAGAGGGTGTCGGCGGCAGACCCGGACGACGCGAACATCGCCAAAGACCTGGCGATCATGCACCAGAATATGGGCGTGACGCTGACCAAATTGAAAGATTACGCCGGGGCTTCGGAACACTACCGCACGTCGGTGCGAATACTTGAAGGGCTTGCGGCGAAGAACCCGGCGGACGCCGAGCTGCAAATGCGGAAGGAGTGGGGTTATTACAGACTGAGCGATGTCCAGTCGCTTGCGGGCGACACAGCCCACGCAATCGAAAACGCACAGCACGCGAGAAGCGTTCTCGAAGCGCTCGTTGCCGCGAACGCAAAGAACTCGACGGCGGCTAAATATCTTGCCGTCGTTTACACCCAACTGGGCAAATGCCACGCGCTACTGGCGACGGCTTCCGGCACGACGCCCGACCAGCGCGTCAACCGTTGGCGGGAAGCGAGGGAGTTTTATCAGAAGAGCCTCGACATCTACCAGGACTTGAAGAGCAAAGGGACGCTCAGCGCCGCGGACTCGGGCAAGCCCGACGAGGTCGCGCGCGAGATCGCCAGATGCGACAAGGCTCTGGGCGCTGAGTAGCCAGCACGCGGCGGGGCTTGACCGCCGGAAGGGCTTTATGTTCAGGCCCGGAGGCTTCCGTCGAAGCCTCCGGGCCTGAGACAAAATGCGGCGAGACTTTTACTCGTCCTTGATCGCGGCCCGCGCCTTCTCGGCCAGTTCGGGCGGCACTTCGTCGAGGCCGTGCGCGTCGCGCGCGTGCTCGGCGACCTGGCCCATGATCTCGTCTTCCGATTCGCCGCGGGCCACGAAATCGCAGTCCGGCCCCACGTCCCTGCAACTCATCGTCTTTGCCATCTTCTTTTCTCCTTCGCTCAACGCGTTGATGTGAACAAACCGGGCGCGAGGTTTCAGCGCGAACTTATATCATCGATCCGCGAACGCGGTCGTTAAATCTGCCGCCGCGCGCTCACCTCGCGTCGGGCGGCACGGCGGACTGGTCGCCGTCGAGGTAGCGCTCGAACCAGTAGAGCTGCCAGTTCAAGCTTTCGACCAGGTGCTTCGGCTCGCCCGTGCGCGTGAGGTTGTGGTTCTCGCGCGGGAAGATGACCAGCTCCGACGGCACGCCGTAATGCTGAAGCGCGCGGAACCATTGCTCGCCCTGCTCTAAAGGCACGCGGTAGTCGTTGTCCGAGTGAAGAATCAGAATCGGCGTCTTGACGTTCTTCGCGTACTTCAGCGGCGAGCGATCCCAGAAGGTGTCGAAGTTGTCGAAGAGGTAGCCGCCGAAGTCCTCGCGGTGGCCGTATGCGCCGTCGCGCGTGCCCTCGTCGCTGACGAAGTCGGAGATGCTGCGGAGCGTGACCGCGGCTTTAAAAATCGTCGTGTGGCCGACGATCCAGTTCGTCATGAAGCCGCCGTATGAACCGCCCGTGACGCCGAGCCGGTCGCGGTCAACCCAAGGGTACTTTGCGAGCGCGGCCTCGACGCCGTTCATGATGTCCGTGTAGTCGTTGCCGCCCCACTGGCCCTCGATGCCGCGCTCGAACTTCTGCCCGTACCCCGTCGAGCCGCGCGGGTTGCAGAAGAAGACGGCCCACCCGCGCGCGGCATAGACCTGAAACTCGTGGTACCAGTCAACGCCGTACTGACCAGCGGGGCCGCCGTGGACGCTGAGGATCAGCGGGTACTTCCTGCCCTCCTGCCACCCCAGAGGCTTGACCATGAAGCCGTCAACGTCCCACCCGTCCGCGCCCTTGTAGGTCATGCGCTCAACGTCGGCGAACTGAAGCTGCGACCAGAGCTTCGCGTTCAGGTCGGTCAACTTCCGCTCGCCGCTCGCGTCGAGGTTCGCGACGTAGATGTCGTCGAGGTGTTTGAAGTCGTTGACGGCGTAGGCGAGCAAATGATTTCGGTCGTCAACGTCAACGGCGTGGACTGCGCGCGCACCGTGGGTCACCTGCGTGACTTTGCCGTCGCCCGCTTCGACGCGGAAGAGGTGCTGCTCGCCGCGGACGCCGGTCTCGAAGTAGAGCGCGCGGCCCCGCTCGGCCCACTGAAGATTGGTCGGGATGAGGTCGAGCGCGGGCGAGACGTTGCGCGACGGCCCGCCCTCGCGCCCGCCGGAGGAGACGGATGCGAGAAAGATTTTCGGGTGGTCGGTCTCGTGCAGGCGACCGAGGAAGGCTATCTGTCTGCCGTCGGGCGACCAGCGCGGGCTGTAGTCTTCTTCCGGATGGTCGGAGATTTTTCTGACGGGGCCGCCCGCGGAATCAATAACGAAAACGTCGGTGTTGCGGCTCTCGTCGAAGGCGTGGCCGGTGCGGTCGGAGACGAAGGCGATGGCCGAGCCGTCGGGCGACCACTGCGGGTCTGTGTCGTTCCAGTCCTCGCCGAAAGTTATCTGCGTGGCGTGACCGCCCGCAACGTCAGCGACGAAGACGTGGCTGCGCTTGTCGTCGAACCAGCCCGTGTCGTTGAACTTGTAGGACATGTGCTTGTAGTGGCGCACGTCGCTCGAAGGCGCGCGCGCGTCGCTCGGCCCCGTGCGCGAGGTGAGAGCCATGCGCGTGCCGTCGGGCGACCACTCGAAGGTGCTGACGCCGTTGCGAAGGTTCGTCACGCGCCGCGCCTCGCCGCCTTCGAACGAGAGGAGCCAGACCTGCGTGCGCGGCTGCTCGCTCGCGCTCGTTTGCAGGGCGCTCGGCACGCCGGGCGTCGTCGCCGTCGCGTTGGCGGCGGGCGTCGGCGTCTCGGTCGGCGCGGGCGTCGCCTGCGGCACGGTCGCGCTCGGCAGGGCGGGGGAGACGGGCGTCGGCGCGCTCTGCTGAGTTGACGCGGCGTTGTCGGTCGCGGGGCGCGACGAAAGAAAAGCGAGCGAGCGACCGTCGGGCGACCAGCGCGGCGAGCTTGAGGATTGCAGGTTCGAGGTGAACGCGCGCGGCGGTCGGCTGCCGTCCGTCGCCGCGACCCAGATTTGCGAGAGCCTTCGGTTCTGCTTCTGGTCAACGGTCGTCACGACGTAGGCGACGAGCTTGCCATCCGGCGAGAGGCGCGGGTCGGACGCGAACTCGAAGGCGAAGTAGTCCTCCGGCGTGATGCCGCGCTTCGCCGGTTGCCGCGCGCCGACGCCCGCGAGCGGCGCGAGCAGGAGAAGAAGTGCGAGCGCGCTCCGCGCCGTCAAGGTTTTTCTCATTCTCAACTCCTCGGAATCAACTTCTGTTTTTTCGGAATCAATTTCTGTTTTTAAGGGTTGTCCTTCGGCAGAGGCTTCGACTCGTCCTTCAGTCCCGCCTCCGGCTTGTCGGCGTCGTAGCTGAGTTCGTGCTGCGTGTTGTCGCGCAGGTCGTCGTATTCGAGCGACGCAGTCCGACCGCTGACCTTCAGCCCGTCGTACGAGACTATCGGCGACCAGCAG
>DASRCS010000141.1:0-15651 GCA_035652995.1 Pyrinomonadaceae bacterium | reverse complement strand
GAGCTTACCGCGCGCGCGTCGCGTCGGTCGTGGCGCAGGGCAACTCGCCGACGCTCGACGCGGCCCGCGCGGAACTCGTCAACGGATTGACGGGACTGCTCGGCCACGACGTTCCGAGCGCGTCGGAAGTCTCCGGCGGCGCGGTCGTCGTCGGCACGCCGCGCAGCTCGCCGCTCGTCGCGAGCCTCAAGCTTGATCGCCAACTCGCCGCGCTCGGCCCCGAAGGATTCGTCATCCGCTCCGTCAGACTCGGCCACCGCGCCGTCACCGTCATCGCCTCCGAGGGTGAGACCGGCGCGCTCTACGGCGCGTTTCACTTCCTGCGTTTGATTCAGACGCTTCAGCCGATAGACAAATTAGACGTGAGCGAGAGGCCGCGCCTGCAACTGCGCTTGTTGAATCATTGGGACAATCTCGACGGCAGCATTGAGCGCGGCTACGCGGGACGTTCGCTCTGGAACTGGCAAGAGTTGCCCGACAAGATTGACCCGCGACTACGCGACTACGCGCGCGCCGACGCGTCCGTCGGCATCAACGGCGCGGTGCTCAACAACGTCAACGCCGACGCGAGGAGCCTGAGCGCCGAGTATCTTCGCAAGGCCGCTGCCATCGCCGACGCCTTCCGCCCTTACGGCGTGCGCGTCTATCTCTCGGCGCGCTTCTCCGCGCCCGTCGAGTTGGGCGGGCTGAAGACCGCCGACCCGTTCGACCCCGAAGTCAGGGAGTGGTGGCGGCGCAAGGCCGACGAGATTTACAAACTCATCCCAGACTTCGGTGGCTTCCTCGTCAAGGCGAACAGCGAAGGACAGCCCGGCCCGCGCACCTACAACCGCACGCACGCCGACGGCGCGAACATGCTGGCCGCCGCGCTCGCGCCGCACAAAGGCGTCTGCATCTGGCGCGCGTTCGTTTACGACATGAAGCCCGGAGGCGACCGCGCCTCCTCCGCCTACGACGAGCTAAAACCTTTCGACGGCAAGTTCGCCGCAAACGTCCTGCTGCAAGTCAAGAACGGCCCCGTTGACTTCCAGCCGCGCGAGCCTTTCCACCCGCTCTTCGGCGCGATGCCGAAGACGCAGGTAATGTTGGAAGTGCAAATCACGCAGGAGTACCTCGGCGAGTCGAATCACCTCGTCTTCCTCGCGCCGATGTGGCGCGAGGTACTCGACTCCGACACCTACGCGCGCGGGCGCGGCTCGACCGTCAGCCGCGTGATTGACGGGAGCCTCTTCGGCAAACGCCTGACCGGAATGGCCGGAGTCGCGAACACCGGCTCGGATCGCAACTGGACGGGCCATCACTTCGCGCAGGCGAACTGGTACGCCTTCGGTCGCCTCGCGTGGAATCCCGACACGCCCTCGCGGCAGATCGCCGACGAGTGGGCGCGGATGACCTTCACGCACGACGCTCGCGCGCTCGGAGTCGTCGAGCGCATCATGCTCGAATCGCACGAGGCCGCCGTGGACTACATGACGCCGCTCGGCCTTCATCATTTGATGTGGGGCGGCCACCACTACGGCCCCGCGCCTTGGTGGGACACGGAGCCGAGTCCGGTCTGGAACCCTGTTTACTACCACCGCGCCGACGCGCGGGGCTTGGGCTTCGACCGCACGGCGACGGGCAGCGACGCCGTCGCCGACTACCTCCCGCCCGTCCGCGACCGCTTCTCCGATTTAAGAACCTGCCCCGAAAAATTTTTACTCTGGTTCCATCACGTGCCTTGGGATTATCGCCTGCGTTCGGGCCGGACGCTGTGGGACGGACTCGCGCTTCACTACCAGCGCGGCGTCGAATGGACGCGCGGCGCGCGCGCGAGTTGGGCGACGCTCGCGGGCGCGGTTGACGCCGAGCGGCACACGGACGTGGCGAAGAAGCTCTCCGTTCAGGAGCACGACGCCGAGTGGTGGCGCGACGCCTGCCTGCTCTACTTCCAGACCTTCTCCAAACGACCGCTGCCCGCCGGCGTCGAGCCGCCGCGGCTGACGCTCAAGGAGTACATGGCTACTAGCCTGCTGACGATTGACGCGTCGGAGCAACAACGATGACAGCCGACACGACGGACATTCATCCCACGCGCGACGAACGGCTGACCGACGGGGACGAACTGCGTCGTCAGGTCGCCGAGGCCGTCAACCGAACTCCCGTCTTCGACATTCACACGCACTTGTTCGCGCCGCAGTTCGGCGCGCTGAACCTCTCCGGCGTTGACGAGCTTCTGACCTATCACTACCTCGTCGCCGAGACGTTCCGCTCCGCCGACATCACGCCCGAAAACTTCTGGCGGATGAGCAAGACCGAACAGGCCGATCTGGTCTGGCGCACGCTCTTCGTCGAGAACACTCCGCTGTCGGAGGCGGCGCGCGGAGTCGTCACGGTGCTCGACGCCTTCGGACTCGACACGTCCGCGCGAGACCTCAAGGACGCGCGCGCCTTCTTCCGTTCGCAGGGCGCGGCGTCGCACATCGAGCGCGTGCTCGACCTCGCGGGCGTGAGCGACGTTGTGATGACGAACGACCCGTTCGACGCGCGGGAGGCGAAGGTCTGGGAGGGCGGCACCGAATTCGACGCGCGTTTTCACGCGGCGATGCGGATGGACGTGCTGCTGAACGGTTGGCCGCAAGCGGCGGCGGCGCTCGCGTCTCTCGGCTACCGCGTTGATGTTGAGATGAGCGGCGCGACGGCGCGCGAGGTGCGACGCTTCCTCGACGTTTGGATCGCGCGCATGAGTCCGCTCTACATGGCCGTGTCGCTGCCCGACGATTTCACTTTTCCCGCAGACGACGCGCGTGACCGCCTCTTGCGCGAAGTCGTGCTACCGTCGGCGCGCGCGCACGCGATGCCGCTCGCGCTGATGGTCGGCGTGCGGCGCGGCGTCAATCCGTCGCTCCGCGCGGCGGGCGACGGCGTGGGGCGCGCGAGCGTCGTCGCCGTCGAGCGGCTGTGCGCCGAGAACTCGGACGTGCGCTTCCTCGCGACGTTCCTCTCGCGCGAGAATCAGCACGAGCTGTGCGTCGCCGCGAGGAAGTTCGCGAACCTTTTGCCGTTCGGCTGCTGGTGGTTCCTCAACAACCCCTCGATCATCTCGGAGGTCACGCGCGAGCGGCTCGAACTGCTCGGCGCGAGCTTCGTCCCGCAGCACTCGGACGCGCGCGTGCTGGAACAGTTGATTTACAAATGGCGACACTCGCGCGCGGTCGTCGCCGACGCGCTGACGGAAGCATACGAACGACTGCTCGCGAGCGGTCGCGCCGTGACGCGCGCCGAGATCGAGCGCGACGTGCGCCGGATGTTCTCCGGCAACTTCCGCAAGTGGGTCGGACTCGCGGACGCAAGCCACGCAGAAGGCGACGCGGACGAGCGTGCGCGTCTGTCCGGCGCGGCGGGAACGTTGACCGTCGCGGGCGGCTCGGAGTTGAACGGTTGAAGCGGACGCGGGAGAGGTCGCGATGGACTTGGCGGAGTTGACGAAGCTTTACGACTTCAAGGGCCGCGCGGCGGTCGTCACGGGCGGCACGGGCGTTCTGTGCCGCGCGTTGGTCGAAGCGCTCGCGGGCTGCGGCGCGGGCGTGGCGGTGCTGGCGCGCGACCGCGAACGTGCGGCCTCGATATTCGCGCAGACGCGCGGGCCGGGCCGCGTCGTTTCGTTCGCGTGCGACGTGACAAAGCGCGATGAGATTGAGCGCGCCGCCGAAGCGGTCGTCGCCGAGTTCGGGCGCGCGGACTGTCTCGTCAACGGCGCGGGCGGGAATGACCCGCGCGCGACGACGCGCGAAGACCGAGCCTTCTTCGACCTCCCCGAAGACGCACTGCGCGCGGTCTTCGACCTGAACCTGCTCGGCACCGTTTTCGCTTCGCAAGTCTTCGGGCGGCTGATGGCCGGGCGCGGCGAGGGCGTGATTTTGAACGTCTCTTCGATGAGCGCGCTGCGCCCCCTGACGCGCGTCGCCGCGTACTCGGCGGCGAAGGCGGGCGTCAACAGTTTCACGCAGTGGCTCGCCGTGCATCTCGCGACGGAGTACGGCCCGCGCATACGCGTCAACGCCGTCGCGCCGGGCTTCTTCCTGACCGAGCAGAATCGCTTTCTGTTGACCGACGAACGGACGGGCGAGTTGACCGCGCGCGGCCAAAGCATCATCGGCCACACGCCGATGCGTCGCTTCGGCGAGCCTTCGGACTTGCTCGGCGCGGCGCTGTGGCTTCTGTCGCCCGCGTCGGCGTTCGTCACCGGCGTGGTCGTGCCCGTTGACGGCGGCTTCTCGGCGTTCGGCGGCGTGTGAGCGTTGCGGGCGAAGCGCGCGCGAAAGTTTAGAGTGAGCACGAAACGATGAGCAGCAAGCCTGCACAGTCGGTCACGGGACGCGGAGCGCCCGAACTCGACCTCTCTTCGGAAGAGTTGCGCGAGATCGTCGAGCGCGCGCTGTCGTGCGTCGAGCGCGGCGAGCGTGTGCTGGCGATCATCCCCGACCGCACGCGCGACGACAACACCGACACGCTCTTTCCCGCGGCGGCGGAAATCCTCCGCGGGCGCGCCGCCGCGGCGTTCGACGCGCTTGTCGCTCAAGGCACGCACGCGCCGATGACCGAGGCCGAGAAGCGCGCGAAGGCCGGGCTTCTCGGCGACGCGCCGACGAACGCGCGCGCCCAAATCTACGACCACCACTGGGACGACCCGCGCGAGCTTGTGACGCTCGGCGAGTTGAGCGCCGCGCGCGTGCGCGAGTTGACGGGCGGGCTGCTCGAAGAGTCCGTCGAAGTGAACCTGAACCGCCTGCTCGCGCCGGGACGCTACGACACGGTCGTCGTCTTCGGCGCGACCGTGCCGCACGAGGTCGCGGGCTTCGCGGGCGGCGCGAAATACTTTTTCCCCGGAGTGGCCGGCCCAGACCTGACGCACGCGACGCACTGGCTCGGCGCGCTCGCCTCAATCGAGCGGGTCATCGGTCGCGTCGAGACGCCGACGCGGCGCATGATCGAGGCGGCGGCGGAACTCGTGCCCGCGCGCGTCGTCTCTCTGAACACGGTCGTCACGCGCGAGGACGACGGGCGGCTCCGCACGCGCGCGCTCTTCGCCGGAGACATCCGCCGCGCGTTCAGGCTCTGCGCCGAGGTGAGCGGCAAAGTTCACATCAGGTACACGGGCCGGAGGTACGCGCGCGTCGTCGCGCTCCTCGACGAGCATTACGACGAGCTTTGGGTGGGCGGCAAGGCGAGCTACAAACTCGGCGGCGTCATCGAGGAGGGCGGCGAACTCGTCATCTACGCGCCGCACCTGCGCGCGATCTCCGAGACGCACGGTCGCCTGATCGAGCAGTACGGCTACGCGCCGCTCGACCGCGTGCGCGAGATGGTCGCGCTCTCGGCGGAACTGCGCTCGAACCTCGCCGTCGCCGCGCACCTCGCGCACGTCGCCTACGCGGGGCGGCGCGACGAGCTTGGCCGCGTCGTCCCGCGCTACCGCATCACGCTCGCCTCCGCGCTCGACGAGGCGACGTGCCGCCGCGTGAACCTCGGCTTCATGGACTACCGGAAGTTCCGGCTCGAAGAGTACGAGCGAGACCCGGACACGCTCGTCGTCGAGCGCGCCGGTCGAGACCTTTATCTCGTCGAGCCGCACTGATCGAAGCAGGGTTTCGTTAACTGAGCGGCGAAGCGATGTACTCGCCCGCGCCGACCTCGACCGCGCCGCCGAGTCCCGCGCCCACTCCCGCATCCTGTGCTCAGACCGGAATGATTTGAAACGCGGTTCACTCTCGGCTCGGCTGTGAGAACTGATCCGTCACCGCGCCCTTGCTGCTCGAAGAGACGAGCCGCGCGTACTTCGCCAGCACGCCGCGCATGTAGCGCGCCGCGGGACGCCGCCACGCCGCGCGCCTTCGTTCAAGCTCTTCTTCCGAGACGTTGAGTTGCAGCAACCGCGCTTCGGCGTCAACCGTGATCGAATCCCCTTCTTCGACGAGCGCAATCGCGCCGCCCACCGCCGCCTCCGGCGCGACGTGGCCGACGACCATCCCGTGCGTGCCGCCGGAGAATCGCCCATCGGTGACGAGCGCGACCGCGTCGCCCAACCCCGCGCCGATGATCGCCGAAGTCGGCGCGAGCATCTCGCGCATTCCGGGGCCGCCCACGGGGCCTTCGTATCGGATGACTACAACATCGCCCGGCTTGATCGAACCTTTGAGTATCGCGTCGAGGCAAGTCTCTTCGGAGTCGAAGACGCGCGCGGGGCCTGTGTGCTTCGGGACGCGGACGCCGCTGATCTTCGCGACCGCGCCCTCCGACGCAAGGTTGCCTTTGAGTATGGCGAGGTGGCCCTGGGCGTAGAGCGGACGCTCGAACGGGCGTATCACCTCTTGACGCGGCGGCGGCTTGGCGGGCACATCGGCGAGTGTTTCGGCGACGGTCTCGCCCGTTACGGTGAGCGCGTCACCGTGCAGCAAGCCGCGTTCAAGAAGAATCTTCATCACCCGCGGGATGCCGCCGGCCTTGTGCAAATCGGTCGCGACGTAACGACCCGAAGGCTTCAAATCACAAAGCACGGGGACGCGCGCGCGTATCTCCTCGAAGTCTTCGAGCGCGAGCGGGACTTCCGCGGCGTGCGCGACGGCGAGCAGGTGAAGCACCGCGTTTGTCGAGCCGCCCGTCGCCATCACGACCGCAATCGCGTTCTCGAAGCTGCGGCGCGTGAGGATGTCGCGCGGCAAAATTTTGCGGCGCACGGCCTCGGCCAGAACGACGGCTGAGAGCGCGGCGCTCTCGGCCTTCTCTCCGTCCTCGGCGGCCATCGTCGAAGAGTAGGGCAGGCTCAGGCCCATCGCCTCGATGGCCGCAGACATCGTGTTGGCCGTGTACATCCCGCCGCACGAACCCGCGCCGGGGCACGCGCGCCGCTCGACTTCCAACAATTCTTTCTCACTAATCCTGCGGGCGCAGAACTGGCCGACGGCCTCGAACGCGCTGACGACCGTCAGGTCTTCGCCGTTGTAGCGGCCCGCCTTGATCGTCCCGCCGTAAACGAAGATCGAGGGGATGTTCATGCGCGCAATCGCAATCAAAGCGCCCGGCATATTCTTGTCGCAGCCGCCCACCGCGAGCAGGCCGTCAACCGACTGCGCCTGACAGACGGTCTCGATGGAATCCGCGATCACCTCGCGCGAGACGAGGCTGTACTTCATCCCCTCCGTCCCCATCGAGATGCCGTCGCTCACCGTGATCGTGCCGAAGACCTGCGGCATCGCGCCCGACTCTCTGAGCGCCGCGACGGCCCTCCCGGTCAACTCATTCAAGCCGATGTTGCAAGGCGTGATGGTGCTGTACCCGTTCGCCACGCCGATGATCGGCTTCTCGAAATCCTCGTCGCCGAAGCCGACGGCGCGCAGCATCGCGCGGTTCGGCGTCCGCTCGACCCCGCGCGTGATGGCCCTGCTTCTCAGGTTATCGCTCATTGCTCCTCAATTCGACTCGTCAACGAGGCGATTCGCGGAGAGCCACGGCATCATCTCGCGCAGGTTCCGGCCCACATGCTCGATCTGGTGCTCGCTCGTTTCGGCTTCGAGGCGGCGGAAGCGTTCCTTGCCCGCGCGGTTCTCGCGCATCCACTCGCGCGCGAACGCGCCCGACTGAATCTCGGCGAGCAGCGCGCGCATCCGCCGCTTCGTCTCGTCGTTGACGACCGCCGGGCCGCGCGTCATGTCGCCGTACTGCGCCGTGTTCGAGACCGAGTAGCGCATCTCACTGATGCCGCCCTCGTAGATGAGGTCAACGATCAGCTTCATCTCGTGGAGGCACTCGAAGTACGCCATCTCCGGCGCGTAGCCCGCCTCGACCAGCGTCTCGAAGCCCGCCTTAATCAGCGAAGTCAGCCCGCCGCACAAGACGGCCTGCTCGCCGAAGAGGTCTGTCTCGGTCTCCTCGCGGAAGCTGGTTTCAATAATGCCTGCGCGCCCGCCGCCGATGGCCGAGGCGTAGGCGAGTCCGAGCGAGCGCGTGTCGCCCGTCGGGTCTTGACTGACTGCGAGCAAACACGGCACGCCCGCGCCGCGCAAATATTCGGAGCGAACCAAGTGGCCCGGCCCCTTCGGCGCGACCATAAGGACGCTGACATCTCCGGGCGGCTTGATGAAGTCGTAGTGAATCGAGAAGCCGTGCGAGAAGGCCAGGTACTTGCCCGGCGTCATGGACTCGGCCACCTCGCGCGCGTAAACGTCCGCCGCGACCTCGTCCGGCACGAGCATCATCACCACGTCCGCCTCGGCGGCGGCCTCGGCGACGGGCAGAACCTTCAGGCCGGCGCGCTCGGCCTTCGCGCGCGAAGGGCTGTCGGTCTTCAACCCCACCGTCACGTCGCAGCCCGAATCCTTCAAATTGTTCGACTGCGCGAAGCCCTGACTGCCGTAGCCGATCACCGCGATACGTCTTTGGCGCAGCGCGCCGAGGTCTGCATCTTTGTCGTAATAAACCTTCATCTCTTCAATCCTTTCTTAAATCTATTCACTCTCTTCGCCGTTCGAGAGGCGACCGATGGCGACGCGGCCCGTGCGCGTGATGTCGTTGATGCCGAGGGGCCGGAGCATCTCGATGAACGCCTCGACCTTCTCGCGGTTGCCCGAAGCCTCGACGACCATGCGCGCGTGCGAGATGTCCACGACCTTCGCGCGGAAGACCGAGACCAGACTTAAAACCTCCTGACGCTCTGCGCCCGCCGTGGCCGACACGTCTATGAGCGCCATCTCGCGCTCGATGTGCGGCTGGCTAGTCACGTCGCGCACCTCGCGCACGCGCGCCAGCCGCTCGCACTGCTTGACGATCTGCTCGACTGTCCGGTCGTCGCCGCGCGTGACGATGGTGACGCGCGACCATTCGGGGTCGAGCGTGCCGCCGACCGTAACGGTCTCGATGTTGAAGCCGCGCGCGCTGAACAGTCCGACGATGCGCGAAAGCTCGCCCGGCTGGTCGGCGACGATGATGGAAAGCGTGTGACGCACCATTCGATTGCGGGATGCGGATTTCGGATTTCGGATTGAAGAGACGCGCCCGCCGTTATGGCCGCTCGGTTTCATGCGCGGAGAAACAAAGGAGGCAGCGCGGCTCTCGTCGGTCGCGAACCCGCATTGCGCAATCCGAAATCCGCATTGCCTCAGACTCCCTCGCTCTGAAAAATCATGTCCTTCGAGTCGGCCCCGGCGGGGACGATTGGAAAGACGTTCTCCTCTTTCGAGACGTGCGCCTCGATGACAGCGGGGCCGTCGTGCTCGAGTCCGGCTTCGAGCGCCGCGGGCAGTTCTTCGGGTCGCGTGGCGCGGAAGGCCCCCGCGCCGTAGGCTTCGGCGAGGCGGACGAAGTCGGGCGCGACCGAGATGTCAACCTCGGAGTAGGCGCGGTCGTGGAACATCTCCTGCCACTGGCGAACCATTCCGAGGTAGCCGTTGTTCATGACGACGACTTTGACCGGCAGCCTGTACTGCACGGCGACGGCCAACTCCTGATTGGTCATCTGGAAGCCGCCGTCGCCGACGATGGCGACGACGAGCCGTTCGGGGAAGGCGAGCTGCGCGCCGATGGCCGCGGGCAGTCCGAAGCCCATCGCCCCGAGTCCGCCGCTCGTGATCCACTGCCGCGGGCGCGTGAAGGGGTAGAACTGCGCGGCCCACATCTGATGTTGTCCAACGTCGGTCGTGATGATCGCGCGCCCGCGCGTCTGTCGGTGAAGCTCGCGGATGACCGACTGCGGCTTGATCTGTTCGCCCGCGTCGTCGAAGCGCAGCGGCTGCTCGCGCTGCCACGCGCGGATGCGCTCCCACCAGGGTTCGCGGCGCGCGAGACCAGCGCCCGTCTCGGCTTGAGCGCGCGCGCCCACTTCTTCGCGGAGCGCGTCGAGCGCCTCTCGCGCGTCCGCGGCGATGGCGAGCGAGGGCGCGACGTTCTTGCCGATGTTGGCGGGGTCAATGTCAACGTGGATGACGCGCGCGTGCGGCGCGAAGGTCGAGAGCTTGCCCGTCACGCGGTCGTCGAAGCGCACGCCGACGGCGACGAGCAGGTCGCTTTCGGCGACGGCCATGTTCGCCGCGTAGGTTCCGTGCATTCCGAGCATCCCCAGGGAAAGCGCGTGCGCCGAAGGGAAGCCGCCCAGGCCCATCAGCGTCGGCGTGACCGGAAGTTGCAACGCTTCGGCGAAGGCGAGTAGCGCGCGGTCAGCGCCGGAGTTGACGATGCCTCCGCCGACGTAGAGTACGGGCCGCTCGGCGCGCATGATCGCGTCGGCGGCGCTGGAGACGGCTTGCGCGTCGGGACTCTTTCTCCTCTCGCGGCAGGGGAAGACGATGTGGTCGAGCCGCGAGTAAGGCGCGCGCGCGGCTGATACGTCCTTCGGGATGTCTATGACGACGGGGCCGGGGCGACCTGTGCGCGCGAGGAAGAAGGCTTCGTGCACGACGGCGGCGAGGTCGCGCACGTCGCGCACGAGGTAGTTGTGCTTGACGCAGGGGCGCGTGATGCCGACCGTGTCAACTTCCTGAAAGGCGTCCGTGCCGATGAGGTGCAAAGGGACTTGCCCTGTGATGACGACGATGGGCGTCGAGTCCATGTAAGCGTTGGCGATGCCTGTGACGGCGTTGGTCGCGCCCGGCCCCGAAGTGACGAGCGCGACGCCGACGCGGCCCGAAGCGCGCGCGTAGCCTTCGGCCATGTGCACCGCGCCCTGCTCGTGCCGGACGAGGTAGTGCGTGACGCGCTCGCGGCGTCGCCAGAGTTCGTCGTAGATGTGCAGCACCGCGCCGCCGGGGTAGCCGAAGATGGAGTCCACGCCCTCCTGCACGAGCGCCTCGACGAGAATCTCTGCGCCGCGCGGCAAGCCCTCGTCCGTCGCGACCGACTCAGGCGGAAGCGACGCCGGCTTGGACT
The DNA here is from genome assembly GCA_035652995.1 of Pyrinomonadaceae bacterium. Lineage (GTDB taxonomy): Bacteria > Acidobacteriota > Blastocatellia > Pyrinomonadales > Pyrinomonadaceae > QHXN01. The sequence goes on along the minus strand of DASRCS010000141.1, from coordinate 4,755 downwards.
GCTTGATGTGCTGTTGTGCGATCATGGTCGTTCGCGGCGAATCGTGCCGACGAAAAAGCCATCAACCTTTCTGCTGTTGATGGCCTGCGCGGGTTCGAGTTTCGATAGCAAGCCTTCACGTCGGGCGCTCGCCGGATACGGCGACTTCTCCAGCGCCTTCACGCTTTGCCGCCGGGCACGCGAGTAACTCCTGACAGTCAGGGCACGGGCACTCGTCGTCCATTCGTGTCTCTCCTCGGTCGTCTTAAGTTTTTCCTGCGCGCACACTCTACACGCGGCGCGCGGCGTGCGGCCAATAGATTATTTTTACCGGGCTATAAAAACTATTTACGCGGCGGCGGGGCGGAAATTGTTGACAGACTTTTCGCCGCTTGCATATAGTTTTCGACGCCCGCTCTGAACCGAAGGCGGGCCGAAGCTTCAAGACGATGCACGGCGCACGATTCAACTTCTTCGCTTTTACGTTCCGCTTCTCCTACGGGAGGGGCGGCGAAGCGGAAGCGCGCGCGTCGGTCTGCTGAAGACTTGAAGAGCTAGACGGCGCGAAAAAGTTTCCGAGCCAGCCGCGACCTCCTGATTGAAAGGGAGTCGCGGCTGGCTCTTTTAGCGTTCGGTTCGGCGCTGTGGCGAGGCCGCCGATTCAAACGAAGAGGGAGTTGAAGATTTATGACCATCGAAGACTGGCGCGCGGAGATTGACGCGGTTGACGAGGAGCTGCTCCGACTCCTGAACGCGCGCGCGACGCTCGCCATCCGCGTCGGCGAGTCGAAGCGGAGCGCGGGGCTGTCGGTCAAAGACGCGGCGCGCGAGCGCGAAGTCGTCGAGCGCGCACGCCTCGCCAACGCCGGGCCGCTCGACTCCGCGGCGGTCGCGCGTCTGTTCCGACGCATCATCCACGAGTCGCGCCGCGCCGAGGCCGCGGCACTGGAAGAATCACTCGCGCAGGCGGAAGAGGCTTTGACATGAACACGACGACGGCACAGGGCACGCGGGCGAATTCGGCGACGCGCGTCGCCTTTCAGGGCGAGCGCGGGGCGTTCAGCGAAGAGGCCGCGCTGCGCCTGCTCGGCGAGGGCATCGCGCTCGTGCCGCGCCCGACCTTCGAGTCTCTGTTCGCCGCGGTCGGCGAAGGCGCGGCGGACTTCGCGCTCGCGCCCGTCGAGAACACTCTCGCCGGCTCGGTGCAGAGGTCTTACGACCTGCTTCTCGAAGGCGCGCTCCACATCGTCGCCGAAGTCATCATCCCCGTCCGTCACTGTCTCGTCGGATGCCGAGGTTCTTCGCTCGACTCCATCCGCACGGTCGAGTCGCACCCGGTCGCGCTCGCGCAGTGCGAGCGTTTCTTCGCCGCGCACGCGCGCCTGCGCCGCGTCACAGCCGACGACACGGCGGGGAGCGTGGCGGAGATCGTCAGGCGCGCAGACCCGACGCGCGCGGCAATCGCCGGACGCCGCGCAGCCGAATTTTACGGCGGCGTGATTCTTCGCGAAGGCGTCGAGGACGACCGCGAGAACTACACGCGCTTCGTCCTGCTCGCGCCCGTGCCGGAAGTGAGAGAAGGCGCGGACAAGCTCTCGCTCGTCATGACGCTTCCCGATGGGCTTGGCGCGCTCTGCGCCGCGCTCGCGCCCTTCGCGCGCCGCCGCGTTGACCTTCTGAAGATCGAGAGCCGACCCGTCAAGGCCGAGCCGTGGAGCTACCACATCTTCCTCGACCTGCGCGCGTCGCTGCTCGAAGCGGACACGGCGGAAGCGCTCGCAGAGTTGCGCGAGAGGGCGGCGAGCGTCCGCGTTCTCGGCTGCTACCCTTCGGCGCGCGCGAACGAAGCCGAGGGACTGGCGAGGTTGAAGGATTGAAAATTACGAGTCTGAAGAACAGAAGCCGAAAGGAAGTTTATGATTCTGATTCTGACGCCGAACGTTGACACCGAAGGCGAGGCTTACAAGAGTCTGATGTCGCACCTCGCGCGCCTGCAAAACGTGAGCGTGCGCGTCCACCGCGAGCAGGGCGCGGAGCAGTGCCTGACCGAAGTCTATCTCATCGGCAACACGGCCTCGATCTCTCTGAACGAGATGAAGGCGCTGCCGTGCGTGGAGCGCGCCGTGCGCGTCTCCGAAGAGTACCGCGTCATCGGGCGGCACAAGGACGACGAGCGCCCGACGCACTTCGACTACAAAGGCGTGCGCTTCGGTCAGGACACGCTCAACGTCTTCGCGGGCCTCTGCGCCGTTGACGAGCCGCGACACGTCGAGCTGATGATGAAGGCTCTGCGCGACCACGGCCAGGTCTGCACGCGCATGGGCGCGTACAAGCCGCGCACAAGCCCTTACGCCTTTCAGGGCCACGGCAAAAAGTGTCTGCCTTACGTCTTCGATCTCGCGGGCAAATACGGCATCCGCGTCGTCGCGATGGAGGTCACGCACGAGTCGCACATCGAGGAGATACGCGGCGCGCTCGACGCGACGGGAAGCCCCGCGGGCGTCATGCTCCAGATCGGCACGCGCAACACGCAGAACTTCGAGCTGCTGAAGATTGTGGGCCGCCAGCAAGAGTTCCCCGTTCTCTTAAAACGCGGCTTCGGCATCACGCTCGACGAGTCTCTGAACGCAGCCGAATATCTGGCGAGCGAGGGCAACCGCCGCATCGTCTTCGGCCTGCGCGGGATGAAGACGAACATCGGCGACCCGCACCGCAACTTCGTTGACTTCGCGCACGTCCCCGTCGTCAAGCGCCTGACGCGGATGCCCGTCTGCATAGACCCTTCGCACGCGGTCGGCTCGCGCTCGCGCTGCCCCGACGGGATACTCGACATCATGCACACGACGGCGCAGGGCGTCATCGCGGGCGCGAACATGATCCTCGTTGACTTCCACCCCGCGCCCTCGCGCGCGCTCGTTGACGGGCCGCAGGCGCTTCTCGTCGAAGAGTTGCCGCAGTTCCTCGAAGACATTTCCATCGCGCGCGAGGCATACGAGAAGCGCGTCCGCCTGGCCGCGCGTTACGAAAGGCCGCTGCTCGCCGCCTAGCTCGTCAAGCGATTCTCGGCTCGCGACCGCGCGCGAAAAAAACGTGTGGCAACCCGCGTCGTCGCGGGTTAGAATCACGAACCTCACTGCCACGCGGCGGCGGAAAGACAAGACGAAAATTTAGTTACCTGAGAATACCCGTGCCGACGAGGGGAAACATGGGACGAACAATTCTGTGTGTGGCGGCGCTCGCGTTCCTGTTGTCAGGCGCTTGTGCGATGGAACTTCGGGCGCAGGCGGCGGGCGACGCGCGCGCCCCGCAAAAAGAGATCGCGGTGACGATGGACGACCTGCCGCTCAGCGGCTCGCGGATCGAACTCGCGCGCCTGCGCGCGATGACGGAAAAGCTCGTGTCGGGGTTTAAGAAGTATCGAATGCCGGTCGTCGGCTTCGTCAACGAATCGCTCCTCTACATTCCGGGCGAGACGGACGCGCGCATCGCGCTGCTCAGGGAGTGGTCGGACGGAGGAGTGGAGCTTGGCAATCACACCTTCTCGCACCTCGGATTCAAGTCGGCCTCGCTCGCCGACTACGAGGACGACTTCATCCGCGGCGAGTCGGTCACGGGGATGATTCTGAAGGCGAAGGGGCAGAGGGAAAGATACTTCCGCCACCCGTTCCTCCAGATGGGGCCGACGCCGGAGCTTGAAAAATCTTTCGAGGATTTCATCGCCGCGCGGGGCTACCGCATCGCGCCCATCACCGCCGACACTTGGGACTGGATGTTCCTCGCGGCGTATGAGGACGCGCGGGCGCGTGGCGACGCCGAAGGCGTGAAGCGCGTCACCGACGATTACCTGAAGTTCGCCGCGCTCAAGTTCGACAACTGCGACCGCGTCACGGCTGAGCTGTTCGGGCGACCGATCAAACAGATACTCCTGCTCCACGCCAACGAGCTGAACGCCGACAACTTCGACGCGCTGGTCAAGCTGCTGACGGACAGGGGCTATCATTTCATCACGCTCGAAGAGGCGCTGAAAGACCCCGTTTACCGGACGCCCGACAAGTACCTCGGCGTCTCCGACTGGCTCGGCGCGTGGGCCTTCAGCAAGGGCCGAAAGTTCGCTTCGCCGACGCCGCCCGAGTACATCCAGAAGGCGTACTCGGACAGCCAGAAGGCAGGTTACGAATAAGTCCCGCCGCACTTCTGAAACGACACGATTGGCAGCCGCCTCGCGAATGCCGGAGGCGTGTGCAAGGGAGACCGAGCTTCACTTCTTCAAAGCGAGGGAAACGATGAAGTCAACGCGCGCAGGCGCTGTCAGAGCGCCGGGAAAAGAGTTCTCAGTCAAGACCCGTCTGAAGGCCGCGGCGGTCGCGCTGCTCGTCCTGCTGGCCGCGGCGGGAGCGCTCACGGGGGCGGGAAAGGCGCGGGCGGATTCAAACGCGCCCGCGCCCGCCGGACAAAGTAACGTCGCCCTCTTCGACGGCGAACAAAATAATCTTGCCGCCTTCGAGCGTGAACAAAACAACGTCGCGCCCTCCGACCGAGAGCGCGGCAGCGTCGCGCTCTTCGACGCGGACTGGCGTTTTCATCGGGGCGGCGCGCAGGGCGCGGAGGCTCCCGACTTCGACGACTCGAAGTGGAGGAAGTTAGACCTGCCGCACGATTGGAGCATCGAAGACCTGCCGGAGAAGCGCTCGCCCTTCGACCCCGACGCCATCAGTCAGGTGAGCGGCGGCTTCACGGTGGGCGGCACGGGCTGGTATCGAAAGACCTTCGACGTGC
>DASRCS010000140.1:0-13329 GCA_035652995.1 Pyrinomonadaceae bacterium | reverse complement strand
AGTACAAGTCCGAGGTGCGCGAGCGAGGCGCGGGACTCTCCGTCGGCCAGAAGCAGCTCATCTCGTTCGCCCGCGCCCTCGCCTTCGACCCGGCGCTTTTGATTCTCGACGAGGCGACCAGCTCGATTGACACGGAAACCGAGCAGCTCATCCAGCAGGCCATCGAGCGCGTGCTGCGCGACCGCACGTCAATCGTCGTCGCGCACCGCCTCTCGACCGTCCAGCGCGCCGACCAGATACTCGTCCTCCACCACGGCGAGCTGCGCGAGGCGGGCACGCACCAGCAACTCCTCGCCCGCCGCGACCTCTACTGGCGTCTCTACAAACTCCAGTACGCCGACGACTCGCGCCGCGACGCTTTGCCCGACACCCGGCTCAAAGACAGCCTGCAATTCGGAGATTAACGGCCCACGATTCTGAAAAAAAACGAGGGCGCGGAGAGGATTGCCTCCGCGCCCCGTTGCATCTATTCAGAACTTTCGCCCCTGAAAAATCACCGCGCCGCGCGCTCACCTCGGCTGCGTCGCGCCGGAGACTGTCGCGGGTTGCGGTTGCGACTTGCTGCTGCCGCGGTTCTTGAAGTCCACGAGTCCTTCGAGCGACTGGTAAATCTGGAGGTACATCTGCGTCTCGCGCGGGACGAGTGTGCGCCAGCCGGGGCCGCCGCGCTTGAGGTACTGCGGCAGGTGCGCGGGGTTCGAGTTGTAGCCCGCGGCGATAATCTCGGCCTGCGTCGCGTTCTTGCTCGCCAGCGCGTCGAGCACGTCCTGGTTGAGCGCGAGGCTGTTCCAGGTGTCCTGCATGTAGAGCAGCATCGCTTCGAGGGCGTTGCCGTGGTTGCGCATCCCGGCGACGAAGTCGGGGTTGAGTCCGACCGAAGGGTGCGCGTTCCTGATCACCACGTAGGTCGGCGCGATCATCTGCACCATGCCGCCCGCGCCCGCCGAACTCACCGAATAACGGAACGTGTCAAGCTCGTTCAGCGCGTAGAGCGAATAGATTTCGTTGAACAAAGCGGGCCGCCCCTCGCGCCGGAAGCGGTCGTGGTCAATGTGCTCGACGACGCAGAGGCGCTCGGCAATGTCCACGATCTCCGGCGAGACGACCACTCCCCTCTCCTTCAGACGCTGCGCGGCGAGGTCGAGCATCGTGTGGACGTAGTCTCGCCCGTGCTTGACGACTTCGGGCGAGAGCAGCGCCGGATGAGCAGAGGTGTAGTAGGCCATCTCGCGGAAGCGACCGAGCTTTTCAATCGGGTACTCGACGACGAGCGGCGTCAACTGCTTTCCGGTCGCGGCCTCTGAGACGACGACCGCCGTGTTGACGTAGTTCGGTCGCACGACCTGAAGCCGCACGTTCAACCCCTGCGCCGTCGTCAACACAACGTCCGCGCCCGGCGTGAGGAACGTGTCCTTCGGCACGCTCAGCGTGTGAATCTTCGCCGTGTCTTGTTCGAGCGCGGCGATGGTGACGAAGGCCGTGTTCGGCGTCATCGAGGTGAGCGTCAGGCGCGATTTGAGAAGCCTCTGCGCCTCGGCGACGTGCTCGCGGAACTTACCCATCGAGAGCGGGCGCGCGGGCAGGAGCGGCTTGTACGGCACGACCACCTGCGAAGACGAAGTCGCAAACGGCGATGATTGCGAGACCGTCGAAGGCTGCGAAGTCGAAGAAGGCGACGCCGGCGAAGTTGGCTGCGCGTTCGAGGAGGACTGCGCCGTGGTTGAAGGCGCGACTGTCGGAGACGCCGCGGGCGTTGCGGCGGTCGCCGCCGGAGACTGTGTCTGATGCGCGAGGCTCACGACGCGCGGGCGCGTGTAGGTCTGCGTGGGCGTCTGCGCGGCGACCGCGTCTGCCGACGCAAACACCGCCGCCGTCAAGCTCAGGATCAGGAAAGGGCGGTTGTTCATAATCAAACTTCAGGGCCGAAGGGTTTGTCCGCGAAGGGGGCGCGGCGCGTGCTGACTAAGATTCTCTCCACACGCGCCGGGTTGTCAACTACTCTTTTCGTTTGCCGACAGATTCGCACGGCGCGGGCTGTAACCGACCGGACGTTAAATCTCGCGGAGGCTCCCGGCGAGCGCGCCCGCGGCGGACGCGGCGAGGTCTTGAAGCGCGCCCTTGCGGTGCGACAGGCGGAAGCGCGCGGCGAGCGCATAGCCGACGTTGAAGCCCACGCTCGCGTCGAGTTCGTAAAGCTCGCGCGTGAGCGCGTCCTGCGAGACGCGCTCGACCGCTCGGCGGAGTTCCGCGGGCGCGGCTTCGAGTCCTTCGACGAAGACGGCCTCGGTCTCTGTGCCGCCGCGCGAGCGCCGGCGCGCGTGCTCGCGCAGCCGCGCTCGCGCGTCGTCCTGAATCCTGCCCGTGGCGATGACGACGATGCGCGAGGCTTGCGTCTCGGCCTCGCCTTCGAGCGCGCGCCGTGCGTGCGCCGCCGCGAAGTCGCCGTCGCGCATGACGAACAGGAACGGCTCGCCGCAGACGTTCGCGAGTACCTGCGCCTCGCCCTCCGACGTTGCGGGCCGCGTGGCTGTCGCGTCGGCGGGGATTCCGACCTCGTCGAGCACCGAGCGCAGTCTGTCGAGTAGCCAGGCGCCGTCCTTGAGCAAAGAGGAGGCGAGCGGCGTCGGCGTCAAAAGCTCTTCCGCGCGCTCGTCGGAGATGGCCGTGCCGCACTCGCTGCAAACGGCGTTGCTCGCGGTGACGATGGCGAGCGCGTCGGTCGAGGGCAGGCGGAAGAGCGAGTGCCCGTCCCTGCGGCAACTGACCTGCACCTCGCGGCGCACGAGTCCCGCGCCCGCGAGCTTCGCGACGAGCGCGTCACCGTCCGGCCCCTTGGCCGACCCGCTCAGTTCCGCCGCGCGCCCGTCCGCGTGCGCCTCGCTCAGACGTTGCAGGAAGCCGCGCGCGGATGAGTCTTCAAGAATCTCGAAGGCGCGCGCGCGGTCGCCTCCGCTCACGCCGCGGGCCGTGGCCGAGGGCGGCGAAGCTTCGCCGCCCTCGCCGCCCGGCGCGAAGCCTTTGAAAGACTCTTTCGCCGCCTGCGCGCGCCACTCGATTCGAGCCGGCTGTGTGCCGCTTCCGTTTTCACTCGCGCCGGTCTCGCGCGAGACTGAATCGAAAGCCTCCTGAATGTTTCGGCAGAAGGATTCGAGCTTGGCCCGCGGGTCTGCGGTCTCGGAGTCGTAAACGATTCCGGCGCGCAGGCTGGCCGCGCCGTCGCCGCCGAAGATGATGAAGTGCGCGTGGTCTTCGGAGCAGAACACGTCGCCGCGCACGTATGGCTCGCCCTCAAGGTCGGAGCGCTCGGCGAGCGCCTTCTCCAACTCCTTCACGTGCTCTTCGCCCGCGAGCGCCTGCTCGAAAAAATTAAGACGAGCCGAGCGTATGAGCGGGACGAGTCCGTGCTCCTGCAAGGCCGCAAGCAGCGGCGTGCGTAAACTTTTTTCGACGCCGACCTCCGCGTCTCTGCTCTCGATTAATAACATGAACAGTCCTTCCTCTCGGCGGCGCATCCTATCACGGCGCGCGAGAAGAATTCCACGCGAAAACAAATTTGTTCTCAGCGTCACGATTATGCGTACCGATACGGCCCATCTCTTCCATGATGAATGAAGGCTCGTTCCCTTTCCGTTCATCCGGGGAAAATCTCTGTTGCGTTGTCACAAAACAGTCACATTGCCTCTTGTCGCGACCTGTCTCGTTGGTTAGTATGCCCTTGAAGCGTTACACACACACGTAACGCCGACTACCTCCATTCAAGCAATACCCAAAAGCAAGTTCGAGTTTTTATACAAGAGGAGAGTGTCCCCCTAGATGTCTTTCTACAAATCGTTCCCCCGCCCGCTCGCCGCGTGCTTTGCGTTGAGCCTCCTCTGCGTGGCCGCCAACGCGCAGCAGCCGACGAACACGCGCCCGCGCATCGCCGCCGAAGGCCCACAGCCCACGACAACGACCACGCAAACCAACGGTCGCCCGAAACTCGAAAGCGACATCGTCGCCGCGCAGCCCGCCGAAGAGGATGACGATTACGCGCCCGGCGACGCCGTGGAAGGTTACGTCGTGCCGACGAACCTCGGACACGTCGAGCGCGAGATTCTCGCGGCGATTGAGGAGCGTCTGGGAACGCCGTACAGGATGGGCGCGACGGGGCCGAACCGTTACGACTGTTCGGGCTTCGTGTGGAGCGTCTTTCAGCAGGCGGGCATCACGTTCGAGCGGAGCACGGCGCGCACGCTCTGGCAGGAGTACGCGCCCGCGGCGGAGAACGAAAAGTTCGAGTTCGGGACGCTGGTCTTCTTCCGCAACGTCCACCACGTCGGCATCGTCGCCGACGCCAACGGCTTCTTCCACGCTTCGAGCCACGGCGTCGTCTATTCGCGCTTCAACGACTACTGGACGAAGCGCGTCAGCGGCTTCCGCCGCATCCCTCTCGCGCAAGGGCCTTCGCTCGTGGCCGCAGTTCGCAAGTAGAAAGCGGAGAGAGGAGCCGCGGCACGAATCAGGCCGACGCCAAGTGAAAGGCGTCGGCCTTCTTCTTTCACGGCGGCGCGGGCGACTACTTGCGGAAGCCGACGACGAAGCCCGCGCGCTGCTCGCCCGTGTGCGACTCGCTGACGACGATGATGCGCTCGACGGCGACGTAGAACATCTGATCGTCCTCGTCAACCATGTGCGCCACGCCTTCGTCAACCTTCACCAGTTTCCCGCGCAGGCTCGAAGTCCCGCCGCAGAAAAGGTCTATCTTCTTCCCGACCATCTTCGTCAAAATCTCTCGCATCGTTTGCACTCCTGAAAAAGCTGTCAGCGGTCAGCTTTCAGCTTTTCACTTTGCGACCTTCGCGCCTGCTTCAGTCTTCGCGATTAAGTCGGCCCCAACCTAACCGCAAAGGTCACAAAGTATTTCTCAAAGGTCGCAAAGTGAAAAGCTGAAAGCTGACTGCCGAACGCCGAACTCTCCTCATCACTTCTTTTCCGGCTTCCACTCCCAGACCTTCTCGGTCTTGCCCTCGCCTTTGTCCTCGACCGTCTTCTTCTTCACCTCGCGGTAGGTGATCTGGACGACGGGGACGACCGTCTCGTCGTCCTGCTGCCGGCGCTCGAACTGTAGCACGTCGTAATAGACGCAGCGCGAGCGCGCGGGGTACTCGCGGCAGACCGCCGGGCGCGCGTGGTAGATCGTGCAGCCGCGCGTCTCCTGGTCGAGGAACATGCAGGTTTCGGGGAAGATCGCGTCCTTGACGCGCTTCAGCACGCGCTCTTTCTCCCACTGCTTCGTGTAGCGACGCCAGGCCGTCTCGAACGAGACGCCGAAGTGTTTGGCGAGGCGCGTCACGTCGCGCTTCGTCACCTGCACGCGGTCGTAGATCGAGCAGCAGAAGGCCGGGCACTTCGTGCAGTCGAAATAGACGCGCGGCTGTTCATCCTTGATCGTTTTAACCATTGCCCCCTCGGCCAATAAAATTTCCGCTCACTTCTTCGGCCATCTGACCATAATCATAGGCCCCGCGAGCATTGCAACTATTCCGAGCAACGCCCACCAACTGTCCCCCGCGAATGCCCCGAACAAAAATCCTGAGAGCATTGTGATAATGCCGAGCACAATACGCGCAGGACTCGCGGGAACAGGAAGACGAGCCTCTTCCTCCGCGAACTCAACCTGCCACCGCTTGAGCCTGTCATCTTCTCTCTGATTTTTCATACTCCGAAAGAAGCAAGTCCATGAGTTCCGTGCGACGGTCGAAGAGACGCTTCAACTCGCGCGGCTCGTGGCGCGCGAGCGCGTATGACGTAATCACGGGCAGCGCGATTGTGGAATCAACATAACACACAACCGCATCGGGCAGTCGGTCGGGATCAACCTTGCCCCAACTCACCGCCTCGCCCGGCGTCGCGCCACTCAATCCGCCAGTGTCTGGACGGGCGTCCGTCACCTGCAAAAAGTAGTCGTGGCCGCGCTCGTCTATGCCGAGGACTTCCTGAATCTGCGGCTCTGTCTGGAGCATGAAGTTTTTGGGCGAGCCGCCGCCGAGGATGAAGACCGCGGACTTGCCGCCGTGCTTGCGTCCTTTGTCGCCGCGCCCGTGAATCGCGCCGCGCTTGGCGGCGAGCACGATTGAGGCCGTCTCGTTCACGTCAGCCGAAGGGTCGAAGGCGAGGCGATTGCCTTGCAGCGCCTTGGCCGCGACGTTCATGCCGATGGAGGAGTCGCCGGGACTCGAAGTGTAGAGCGGCACGCCCAGTTCGTATGCGGCGGCGAGGAACGACTTGTTCTCGATTCCGAGCTTGCGCTCGCGTTCGAGCACGTACTTGCCACAAAGGTTGTGGAACTCCGCCGTGGACATCGGTCGCTGGAACTCCTCGCCCTCGATGACGCGCCGGAAAAAGGCGTCGGTGTCGAGCAGCACTGAGTAGTCGAAGAAGATGTCGTAGATGCGGACGACCTCTTCGCCGCGCAGCGTGATGTCGGAGATGGCGGTCGAGCCTTGATGGAGCGAGAGGCCGATGCCGAAATGCGTGTCGTGGTAGAGGTTCGCCCCCGTCGTGATGATCCAGTCAACGAAGCCCGCGCGCATGAGCGGTATCAGCGCCGAGATGCCGAGCCCCGCGGGCGTCAGTGCGCCAGTGATCGAGAGTCCGACGGTCACGTCCGGCTCAAGCATCTTCTGCGCGAACAACTGGCACGCCTCGCGCAGCCGCGCCGCGTTGTACGCCAGAAACGTCTCGTCCACAAGGTCGGCCAACGTCTCGCCGCCCGTGATCGCCCGCGGGTCAATGCGCCGCCCCGAAAGGTATTTGCTTTTCTTCTTCGCCATTCTTCCCCGATCTGATACAGCCGATTAACGCCCGGCTAGACTATGGTGTTATTTGCTTGCGTAGTTTACGCCTATTGTTCATTCGTTCAAGATAGTCCATATCTCTACTGCCCTTGCTACCGTTACAGAACCGGCACAGTAATTGAAGGTTCTCCAACTCCGAGAAGCCGCCATCGGATAACGGTAATATGTGATCTATTACTAAATTTTCAACTGACCCGCAGGCTTGGCAAAATAATCCGTCCCGCTTTTCCAAAGCTATAAAAAATTCCTTGCGCTTTGAGGCCATGATTTTTCTTTGGGCTTTAACGTGCTTATCATCTTCCGCTTTCCGTGCAGCCCACTCTGAGCGATAAGTTTCGTAATCACGAATAATACCTGACGCAACAGCATATATCTCTGAGGTGTTTGCACCATCTTCTATCCGGTCTCTAAATTCAATAGCCTGTTCGAAAACACGATGCAGGCCACCGTTAAAAAATCCACTGCCACGGGTTGACACCAGCCAGCTTTGATAATTGGCGGATTTGGCTGCAACCTCATGACCAATGACATAAGCTTTAAGCAATCTATAAGCTGCTTCTATTGCGAAATTTTCTCTCTCGTCCGAATTTCGCAAATGAATCAAAACTTTTGAGGCACGCCGAAGGAGTTCCTCAACCCCAGTCACTATGTTATCCGGTTCATTCATAATTGTTCTCCCGCGAGCGGCGGAGGCGCAGCGGGAATATGCGCTTATAAGTCTTCCGGCTTGAGGCCGGTGTTCTTTGCGATGCGGGCCAGCATCTTCGGCCCGATCTCATCCTTCTCATGGAACGCGAACACGAAGTCGGGCCAACCGGGACGTGAAAGGGTTTTGTGAGAACCGGACTCCCGCTTGATGCTCCACCCGATGCGGAGGAGTGCGGCAAGGACGCGCCTGGCCTTCGTTGACGACCACTGACTCATGCCGCGGCGAAAGTGATGTTCACGAACTCCTGAGCCGCCTCGCCGTGCTCAAGCCGGTCGGCCAACACGCGCAGGGCCAGAGCCTGAGCTTTAGCGATGGCCTCCTCCGAAGTCGCAGCGTAGGCGAGCACGCCCGGCAACTCCAGGACCTCAGCGAGCCAACGCCCGTCGTCCTCCAACTCGTACTCGACTGTGAATGTCATTCCGCTCTCACCTCGCGGCAATCCTACCACAGCATCAGAAGGCGAATAAGCATGACTGTTATTCGGCGGCGGCGGCTTCGCCGTTCTCCTGCGAGCGGCGGAGGCGGAGGCGCGAGATGCGGCGCTCGTCGGCCTCTAAGACTTCAACGTCGAGGCCGCGGAAGCGGAGGCGCGTGCCGGCTTGAGGGACGCGACCGGCTTCGTCGATGACGAGGCCGGCGATGGTCGTGAAGTCGTCGTCCTCGATCTCAAGGCCGAAGAGGCGCTCGATCTTGCCGACCTCGGTCGAGCCGAGCACGTCGTAGTAGCCGTCGTCCGCTTCGACGATCTCGACCACGTCCTCGCTCTCCGTGTCCTCGTCCTCGATCTCGCCGACGATCTCTTCGAGTATGTCCTCGACCGTCACGAGTCCCGCGAGTCCGCCGTACTCGTCAATCACGAGCGCGAGTTGGACGTGCGACTTCTGCATCTCTTCGAGCAGCTCGTCAACCGACTTCGTGTCGGGGACGAAGTACGCGGGCCGGAGCAGAGGCTCGATGGGGTCGTCCTCGTGCCCCTCTGCCCACGAGACGAGCAGGTCGCGCACGTAGATGATGCCCGCCGCGTCCTCGACCTGCTCGCGATAGACGGGCAGGCGCGAATACTTCGACTCGATCATCACGTCGCGCGCCTCGCGCACCGTGGCGGTTAGGGGGAGCGCGACGATGTCTGTGCGCGGCGTCATCACCTCGCCCGCGCGCGTCTCGCCGAACTCGATGATGTTCTGGATGAGTTCGCCCTCTTCCTCTTCGAGTATCCCCTCTTCCTCTCCGACATCAATGAACGCCTGTATGTCCTCGCCCGTCGTACTCGCGTTGGCGTTCGCGTCCGCGTCTTCTTCCGCGGCTTCAACGCCCGCCTGCGTCATGTGAATCGCGGTGCGGCGCGCGCGCTGATCCGCGATGGTCTGACGCGGCATCGCCGCGAGCGACAGCACTCCGTAGAACGGCCTATAAAACGGGAGCAGGGCGAGCAGGACGCGCTCAGGGTTACGCGTGGAGATGAGCCGCGGGATGACCTGTCGAAAAATAATTGTGAGCGCGAGCGCGATGAAGAAGGCGACGAGCAGGAAGCGATGCTGTTCCCCGAAGAGTTGGTACGAAATCGAAGTGACCAGCACGACGACCGCGACGAGCACGACCTGAATCCCGGCGTTGAGTGTGAAGCGGAAGCGCGGGCGGTCTTCCAGAACTTTGTCGAGGAAGGCGACGGTCGGCGTCGGTCCCTCGTCGCGCTCGGCGGTCAGACGCCTGAGGGCCACGTCGCTCAACTGCCCGAACGCCATGTCAACCGCGGCGAGGAACGCCAGCACGACGAGCAGCCCGCACGCGAACGCGATTTCCAACTGAGTTTCCATAAGAAAGCTGTTAGCTATCAGCTTTGTCTGTAATTCAAGCGTCCGGTCTTCAATCCACCATTTGAATACCGGAACGGGAAAGGCCGAAAGCTAACAGCTAATAGCTAACAGGCAACAGCTTCTGAATTATATTCCAAGACGGCGTCGGAGTTTGAGTTCGAGCGCGTTCATCTCGCCGCCGTCCCGCTCGTGGTCGTAGCCGCAGAGGTGCAGGAGTCCGTGCAGGATGAGTTGCGCGACCTCGCCGTCGAAGTCGAGTCCGTGCTCGACGGCCTGCCGCGCGGCCTGCTCCGCCGAGACGACCACGTCGCCGAGGCTCAACCCTTCCCCCCTTTCAAACTCGTCCTGCCCCGAAGGGAACGAAAGCACGTCCGTCGTCCCGCGCTTCCCTCGCCAGCGACGGTTCAACTCGCGCATCGCGCGATCCGAGACGAAAGCCACGGTCACGCCCGCGCCGTTCGCCGGGACGACCTTCAGCGCCCGCGCCGTGAAAGCGCGCCAACGCTCGCCGTCAATCGGCGTTTTGCGCTGCCTGTTGACGATTTCGACCATTTGAACGAGCAAAACGCCTTAACAATCCGACGAAACGTCAATTCACGTTTAGCTAAACGGCAAACCTGACAGCGTTACGGCTTGGCGCGACATCTTTAAGAGATTTCGCGACGCCGTTACGAGCAAACGCGTTGATGTTACAAGCAAACGCGGCCACGAAACGAGCAAACGTGAGAGTGAAACAAGCAAACGCGACGGCGTTACAAAGAAACGCGTTGACGTTACAAGCAAATGCCATGACATTACAAGGAAATGTCACGGCGTTACAGAGTTTCAAAGCAACGTTACAAGCAAACGCGAGAGTGTTACAAGGTTTCGCCACGCCGTTATAAGGAACCGAAGCTGCGTTACGAAGTTTCGAGTCAGCGTTACAAGGAAACGGAGCAGTGTTACAAGCTAACTTGACAACATTACAAGGTAACGAAGCTGCGTTATAAAGAAATGGGGCAGCGTTACAAGGTTTCATAAAGGCTTTACAGGCTAACGCAGAAGCTTTCAGAAGTTTCGCGTCTTTACTCAAGTCTCCTGAGCGGCGGCAGATACAAACTGTTCAGTATCTCGTTCTTCTCGTCCGGCGACATGTAAGCCAGTTCCAGACAATCACGCAGCAGGCGAGCGGCATTGAAGTAATCGGCCAAACGCATCCCTTGTATTTTCGTCAACTTCCAATCGTGACTTATACCCCTGTGCTTTATCATCAGTGCGCGCAAATTATCCGCAAACTCCTGCCACTCCAAGTCAGTATCTTTGTAAGTTGGTATTGAGATAGCATCGAGTTCCCCTGCAAGTTCATGTAATCCCATCTGACCGGCGAGGCCGCGGGCGCGGTCTAGGGCGCTGGCGATGGCGCTGGCGAAGGCGCGGGCACGGTCGAAGGCCCGGTCGAAGGCAAAGGCGAGGTCGCGGGCGAGGGCGAGGTCGCGGTCGCGGGCGAGGGCGAGGTCAAGGGCGCGGGCGAGGGTGCGGTCGAAGTTTCTTAAACCGTAGTAAATTCCTGCAAACAGATAATTCCACCGAACCCGCCAGTCCGCTTCTACAATTGATGCCGACTTATTATCTGCCCACACAAATAAGTCTCTCAGCTTCTCGTCTCCGAGAAATTCGTCAACGTAGCGCCGGAACGTTCTCATAAACTCGCCCGCATCCGGCAGCATACTCGTCGTCAGCAGAAACACCTCACGCCATCGCTCGTCCGCGCAATGGTCTTTGATCAGCGCCTTCAACGTTCCCTTTGCCGCGTTATCAACGACGTACTTCGCCGTGAAATATTCCTGAAAGGTCAGGTGCGAGAAGGAATATATCCTGTGTGTGCGTTCGACAAAGATGCCGTGTCGCTCTTCAATCGCCTTGAGTATCTTTTCGCCGTCCGGCGCTTCGTTCTCATCGTGCGGCGGGACGTTACGGACGAAATCGGCTATCAGCTTTTCCAGCCTGTCCTGCGGGATGAAGTATTCGTTGCCCTCGAACGTCTCGGCGGCGATGCGCGCAAACATGTTCTCCTTGTGGCCGAGCGAGAGCTTGCGATAAACCTCGTCGCGCTTTATCCTGCGCGACGAATCCCATTTCTTCAGCAGCGCGTCCAAAGCCTCCTTGTAAATCTCGACGCGCCTCTGCGGAAACGTCATCGTCTCGTTGAAGGCGAGACACAGCAGCGTCAGAAGCAGGGGCGTTCGCGCCATGTCGCGCAAGCCCTTGTTCTCTTCCTTTTTAAACTCCGTCAGGAATCTCCTGCAGGTCTCTTCGTCCTTCTCACCTTCCCTGCGAAACCAGTGGCCGACGAACTGCTCGATCTGCGTCTCCGTAAAATCCGCGACCTCGACATAAACGAAAGGCTCGAACGAATAATCGCTCGCGGCGATGCGGCAGGTGATGAGGCATTGCGTCCGGTCGTACTTCTCCACGAAGTTGTTGATCGCGCGCGTCTGCTCGTCCCTCTTCCCACCTTCCTGATTCACTTCGTCAAGACCGTCGAACAGCGCAATCGCATTACCCGACTTCAGCAACTCCTCGACGAACCTTTGGGCGTCTGGGAAGCCGCAGATTTCAAAACGCTCAAGGATGAACGGCATCAACTTCAAGCCGGAGTCAGACCATTCTTTGAGAGAGACGAAGATCGGGACTTTATCAATTAGAGGCTTCCGAGGCTCGGTGGCCTGCACCGCGATGTATTTGAGGAAGGTGGTCTTGCCCGCGCCGGGCTTGCCCAGAATGAAGAAGTTCACATTCCTCTTCACCAGCGCGAGGCCACCCACGCGCTCTGCGTTCGACGGCGGCGCGTCCGGGTCTGCGGAGCGTTGCTGTATCAAACGCTCAATGTCATGGCGACTGAAAGCCGAAGGCTTGTCGAGCAGATAAGCCTCCGTGAAGATGTCGTCGAGCGGCACTGGCGCGGCCATGCCTATGATCTGCATCGTGCCGTAGAGCTTCTTAACCTTCGCGCGATACGCTTCTTCGGCCTCGCCCCATTTGAACTCGGCCCACTTGTCTTTTGCTTCCTGAGTGAGTTTATCCGTGACGGACTTGCCGTACTTGCTCCAAGCCCACGCGCCCGCCGTTAAAGCAATCGGAGGTATTGGCATAATGGAGGCCGCCTTTGTGTTTAAGGTTAGAGGTCGCTCTTGCCCGTCTGCGACTCGTAGGCTTTGATTATCATCTGCACGAGGCGGTGGCGCACCACGTCCTTTTCCGTGAAGTAAACGAACTCGATGCCCTCGATCTTCGAGAGGATGCGCTCCGCCTCGATGAGTCCGCTGCGCTTCCCCGTCGGCAAGTCAATCTGGGTCACGTCGCCCGTGATGACCGCCTTCGAGCCGAACCCGATGCGCGTCAGGGCCATCTTCATCTGCTCGCTCGTCGTGTTCTGCGCCTCGTCGAGAATGATGAACGCATCCGCAAGCGTTCTTCCGCGCATGAATGCCAGCGGCGCGACCTCGATGATGCGCTTTTCGAGCATCTTGGCGACGCGCTCGGCGTCCATCAGATCGAAGAGCGCGTCGTAGAGCGGGCGGAGGTACGGGTCAACTTTTTCCTGAAGGTCGCCGGGGAGGAAGCCCAAACGCTCGCCCGCTTCGACCGCGGGCCGCGCGAGGACGATGCGGCTGACCTGCTTCTGCGTGAGCGCCTGCACGGCCATCGCGACGGCAAGGTACGACTTCCCGGTTCCGGCTGGCCCGATGCCGAAGACGATGTCGTTGTTCTGTATCGCCTCGATGTAGCGGCGCTGGGTGGCGGACTTGGGCGCGACCTGTTTCTTGCCGGCGGGGTTGAAGCGCGCCTTGGTGAAGTAGTCGCGCAGAGAATAGGCGCGGTCTTCGGCAATCTGGGCGAAGGCTTCGCGGAGTTCTTTGTCGGTGAAGGTCTTGCCCTCGCGGAAGAGCGCGGCGAAGTCTTCGATGATGCGCTCGGCGGTCTCAACGTC
>DASRCS010000139.1:0-26820 GCA_035652995.1 Pyrinomonadaceae bacterium | reverse complement strand
CGCGCGGAAAGAAAGGTCTGTGTCTTCGGTGAGCGTGTCGTGCTGCCAACCGCCGGAGAGTTCAATCGCGCGGCGTCGCCAGAGTCCGGCGGTGCCGTTGAAGTTGAAGAAGCCGCCCGTGCGGTTGCGAACCGTCTGCTCGATGACGAAGTGGCCGTCGAGCAGGATGGTTTGCAGCCGCGTCAGAAGGTTGTACGAGCCGTTGATGTGCGACCAGCGCATCTGCGCGCAGCCCACGAGCGGGTCTGTGAAGAAGTGGACGAGCTTCCGCAAACAATCCGGCTTCGGCACGAAGTCGGCGTCGAAGATGGCGACGAGTTCGCCGGTCGCTGTCTTCAAACCGTTTTCGAGCGCGCCCGCCTTGAAGCCCGTGCGGTCGTCGCGGTGGATGTATTCAACGTGGAAGCCTTCGGCGCGGTGGCGCTCGACCGCGCCGAAGGCTGTGGCGCGCGTCTCGTCGGTCGAGTCGTCGAGCACCTGAATCTCGAACCGCTCACGCGGGTAGTCAATCGCCGTCACGGCCTTGAGCAGGCGCTCGACGACATAGACCTCGTTGAAGACCGGAAGCTGAATCGTGACGCGCGGCAGCTCGTCTTCGGCGAAAATCGCTCGCGGGCGCGGCTCGACCTTGCGGTAGCGCCAGAAGTCAACGACCTGCTTGATGCGGTAAGCGCCGTAGAGCGAGAGGACGAAGAGGACTGCGAAGTAGAGCGTGAGCACAGTCCAATCGAACGCGTCGAGTCGGTAGAGCGGGCTGATGTTGGCGGCGGTCTTCGCGACCACGTCGCCGAAGTACCTTTGCAGCAGCGGGTCTTCGCGAAGAAACAGCGGGAGAGCTTCTGCGGCTGGTGACATCTTGAACTTCCCCGTCCGGGCGGCGACGCGTCCCCGCGCGCACTTTCTGCGGCACGGGCGGCCAAGCGTCTCAGGGGCGCGGCGGAACGTCTGCTGCGACAACCGAGCCGCGCCTTCACACAACCAAGCGAGCGGCGCGCCGGACTCTACACGGCGTGCCGCCCGCTTTGATGCCCGAATTGTAGCCGAAGGGATGCCCGCGGGGAAAGGATGCGGGCGGAAGGATGAAGTGAAGGCACACGGCCTTTCTTTCATCCTTCATCCGTCCGCCTTCATCCTTAACTTACATCCCCTGACCGTAGCCGCCCGCAGCCGGAGGAGGTGGCGGCGGCGGGACAGCCGCGCCCCCGCCCTTGAAGATGGGCGCGCCGATCAGTCCGCCGATCAGCGTCAGGACGAAGACGATAATCGCGCCGATAATCGCGGCGACGATCATAAGCGCCATTCCCGAAAACGGTATCGTGACGCCGGCCTTCTCCATCTGCTCCATCTGCGCCGCCATCGCCGCCGCGCCGATGATGAGATTCAGAGGGATGCTGATGACGAGGTAGATGACCGCGCCGATGCCGCCCGCGAGCGCGCCGATCCCAGCGCCGCCGCCCGGCGTCACGGGCGTCCCCGTGTTCTTCACGAACAGATAGACGGCGAGGATGCCGCCGCCGACGGCCCAGATGCAGCAGCAGTAGTTGACGAAGGGGATCGCGGACAGGATTCCGGCGATGACTCCGCCGATCAGCCCGGCTTTTGTCTTGTCGTTCATCTCAGTTTGTACCTTCGCTGGAGGGGGTCAGATTCAAAAGGCACCGGACGGACGCGGAAGGGTGAAGCGTGGGAGACAAGTTTCCGCCTCACCCTTCCGCCGCCCGCGCTTCTTACATTCCCGGCCCGCCGTAGCCGCCCGCAGCCGGCGGAGGAGGCGGAGGAGGCGTGCCGGTGCGCCTGCCGAGCGCGGCGACGCCGATGACGCCGCCGAGCACCGCGCACACGACGATGACGATGGCACCGATGACCATCCCGCCTATTCCGGCGGCGGCGGCGATGCCCATGCCGACTGCCGCGTCGCTCCCCTGGTTGCCGACCGCGCTGAGGCCGACGCCGAGCACCATGAGGACTATCCTGATGATCAGGAAGGGAACCAGGGCGATGGCACCGGCTATCGCGCCGAGCTTCGCGCCCTCGCCCATCTCCATCGGGGCGTTCGTGTTCTTCAAGACCATGTAAACGGCCAGAAAGCCGGCGCCGAGTGCCCACAGGAAGCAGCAGCCGCCGACGAAGGGGATGCCGGAAAGGATTCCGGCGACGACGCCGCCGATCAACGCGGCCTTTGTTCTGTCATTCATTTTTTGTCCACACCTTCCTCAAAATTGTCTTTAGAGCTTCTTTCTGCGAACCCTTGCTGAAAACCGTTCCGGGCCGTCGCCCGAAGTCGTCCTCCGGGCGCGGAGTCCGGCGCGCTCGCCCCCGGCGATTCAATGCGCGCGTGAAGCACGTTGGAGTTTCATGAGGCTCAAGTCCACGAGACCCGGAATGACGTAGGAGACCGCGACGACGCCGAGCAGCAGCGCGGTCAGGAAGCGCGACCAATGCGTGTTCTCCCAGATGCCGAAAAAACCGAGCGCGAAATCCACGGTCGTCGGCAGCGCCGCGAGTATGAGCCAGAGCCGCGGCGGCGCGTCCCTGCGCGTGATCGGCTGCACGAGCGGGTAGGTCACGACGCCAGCGAGCGCGCCGACGTACAGCCCGAAGCAGCGCGCGCAGACCGCGAGCGGGAAGCCCGCGAGGTGGAACGAGCGCGCCGCGATCTGGTGGCACGCCACGCGGAAACCGCTGTAAATCGCCTGCGACGCCGCGACCGCGCCGCCCGCGCGCAGCAGCGGGGCCGCCACGATCATCCCGACCAGCAGCGAAGCCACGCCCAGCGCCACGCCCCACGCGGCCCACGCCGCACGACTGCGCCGCGCCGACTCGTCGTCGCTTACGAACTGCGGGACGTACTCTGAAATCGAAGCAGGCATCTGGGAATTGCGGATTGCGGAATTCGGATTGCGGAATGATGAAATGAGCAATGGCTTCAAATCCGCATTCCGAAATCCGAAATCTAAAATCGGATTACCGTGTCCGGGCCGCCTTCGACGTGGACGGTGTCAACGAAGCGTATGTGGCGCGACTCGGTCGTCATGACGAGCGAGTGGGTTCGTCTGCCCGCGCCGAAGAAGCGGACGCCGCGCAGGAGCGAGCCGTCGGTGACTCCGGTCGCGACGAAGATGACCTTCTTGCCGGGCGCGAGGTCGTTCGTGTCATAAACCTTGTTCGGGTCGCGGATGCCCATCTCCCTGAGCCGCGCGAGCACCTGTTCGGGGGGCGGGACTTTCGCCTGATCAACGCCGAGCCGCTCGTGGTCGAAGCAGAGTCGTGCCTGAATCTCTCCGTTCAGGCACTTCATCGCCGCCGCCGTCAAGACGCCTTCGGGCGCTCCGCCGATGCCCATCAAGGCGTGGATGTTCGTGCCCGCGACCGCCGCCGAGATTCCCGCCGAGAGGTCGCCGTCGCTAATGAGGCGGATGCGCGCGCCCGCGTCGCGCACGTCCTGAATCAGCTTCTTGTGGCGCGAGCGGTCGAGGACGATCACCGTCAGGTCTTCGATGTCGCGGCTGAGGCGGCGCGCGATGGCCTTGAGGTTGTCTTTGACCGGCGCGTCAATGTCAATCGCGCCGCGCGACGAAGGCCCGACGACGATCTTGTCCATGTAGATGTCGGGGGCGTTCAGAAGCCCGCCGTGTTCGGAGGCGGCGAGCACGGCGATGGCGTTGTTCGCGCCCAGCGCGCAGAGGTTCGTGCCTTCGAGCGGGTCAACCGCGATGTCAACTTCGGGGAAATCTTCCGGGTCGGCGTCGGCGTGGAAGCCCGCGCCGACCTCCTCGCCGATAAAAAGCATCGGGGCCTCGTCGCGCTCGCCCTCGCCGATGACGATGCGCCCGCGCATCGGCACCGCGTCCATCTTCTCGCGCATGGCCTCGACCGCGACGTGGTCAGAGTATTTGCGGTCGCCCTGCCCCATCGTGCGCGCCGCGGCGATGGCCGCCGACTCGCACACGCTCAGAAAGTCGAGCGAGATGTTGACGCTGTTCAACTCCTGAGCCATCTAAACTAACTCCCGAAGCCGGAAAATTCGCCGCCGTGAAATGAACGCTGGAAGCTCTGGAAAGGCACGGGAATACTACCAGAGCGCGCGCCGAATTGATAGAGGCAAAAATACGGCGAGCCGCGAGCGGTCAAAGCCCGAAGACATCCTGACCGCTCGCGGCTCGCCGCCAGCCGCTCATCCTCTTTCAGTCCGCCGCGACCGCGTCGCGCGACTCCGACGGCCTGTAAGGCGGGAGTCGCTTGCGCGCGGACTTCTCCGATTTTAATCCGAGCGCCCAGTCGGCCTGCATGAGCGTGTGAATGTCGCGCGTGCCCTCGTAGATGACCGCGGCCTTGCAGTTTCGCAGGTAGCGTTCGACGGGGTAGTCGTTCGAGTAGCCGTTCGCGCCGTGGACTTCGATTGCCATCGAGGCCGCCTTCTCGCTCCGCACGGTCGCCTGCCACTTTGCCAAAGACGTGGCGCGCGCGTTCGGATGCCCCTCGTTCTTCAGCCAGCCCGCGCGCAGCCAGAGCAGGTGGCACATCTGATAGTCGGCCTCCATCTCGGCGATCTTCTGCTTGACGAGCTGGTGGTTCGCGATCTTCGTCCCGAACGTCTCGCGCTCCAGAGCATACTTCACCGAAGCGTCGCGCGACGCGCGTATGACTCCGGTCGCGCCCGCGGCGACGGTGTATCGCCCCTGCTCCAAAGCGAACATGGCGATCTTGAAGCCCTCGCCCTCTTCGCCGACCATGTTCTCCTGCGGCACGCGAACGTCCTGCAAAGAGAAGTAGCCGGTGTTGCCGGCGCGGATGCCCATCTTGCCGTGAATCGTGCCCGACGAAAATCCCTTCATGCCGCGCTCGACGATGAAGCACGACATCCCCGAATGGTCGCGCTTGCGCCGCTTCTCCTCGTCCGTCCAGCAGAAGAAGAGGAAGTTGTCGGCCACGTCCGCGAGGCTGATCCACATCTTCTCGCCGTTCAAGACCCACTCGTCGCCCTCGCGCCTCGCCGTGGAGCGCGAGCCGACAACGTCACTCCCCGCGCCCGGCTCGGTCAGACCGTAGGTCGCGAGCTTCTCACCCTTCGCTTGCGGCACGAGGTACTTGCGCTTCTGCGCCTCGGTGCCCCAGGTGTAGAGCGTCAGCGAGTTCAGCCCCGTGTGCACCGACATCGCCACGCGCAGGAACGTGTCCACGGCTTCGAGTTCCTCGCACACGAGTCCGAGCGAGACGTAGTCGAAGCCCGCGCCGCCGTACTCTTCGGGGATGCAGACGCCGAGCAGGTTCAACTCGGCCATCTTCTTGAAGACGGCGGGGTCGAACTCCTGCCGCTCGTCCCACTCCTTGATGTGCGGCGCGATTTCGTTTTGCGCGAACTCGCGCACGGTCTGAATCAGCGCCTTGTGGTCTTCGGTCAGATCGAAATCAATCATCGAAATTTTCCTCGGAATTGAAGTGGCATGAGCGCACGCTCGGAGGGCATGGCCGCGCGTCATTCGAGATTTATCCTTCGCGGATTTCAAAAATTTTAAGCGACATCTTACAACACGCCGCGCGGGAAAGTCACAGACGGGCACAACCAATCCGAACGCCGTCAACGCGCGCCTGCCTGGCCTTCGTCGTCCGCCTGCTGTGAGTCCGAGCCGCCGCGCTCGCCTTCGAGCAGCGCACGCGCCTCGCGCTTCGCCTCTTCGAGCGTGCGGACGCGACCGTCGAGCTGCATCTCGTAAATTTCGCGCGCGATCTCGCCGACGAGCGGCGAGGGCTTGAGTCCCATCTCAAGAAGATGCCGGCCCATCAGGAGCGGCGCGGGCGGCCTGCGCTCGACGGATAACGCGTGCGCCCGCGCGATGAACCACTCCTGCGCGTCCGCCGTGAACCAACGCTCGCGCGGAACCCAGGGCGCGTTGCGGCCCAAAGAGTCGGCCTTCGCGAGGCGGTACAGAAGCTCAAGCTCGCAGCGGCGCGCGAGGCGGCGGAACGCGCCCTCGGTGATCTCTTCGCGCTGGCGGTAGAACTCGCCGGGCTTCAGGTGGTCGCGGACGAGCGCCGCCACCTGCGAGCGCACGTCGTAGCCGTCGAGCGTGAAGATTTTGAGCCGGTCGAGGAAGCTCTGAGTCGGCGCGACGCCCGCCTCCTCGTGACCGCGCGAGCGTATCCGCCCTTCGATGAACTCGGTCGTCGCGGGCTTGCCGAAGTCGTGGCAGAGTGCGGCGAGCATCACGGTCACGCGGCGCGCGTAGTCGAGGTCGTCAATCAACCCGCGCGCGCGGTCGCAAGTGAGTTGTGTATGAGTGTCAACCGGCCCTTCCGGGTGCCATTCGTTCTCTTGCGGCACGCCCTTGAGCGCGGCGAGTTCGGGGAAGATTTGTTCGTTGACGTTCAACTCGTCGAGCCAACGGAGTCCGACCGAAGGGCGCGGCGCGGCGAGAAGGATTTTTTCGACCTCGCCCCAGATTCTTTCCGCGGGCAAGTCCGTCAGGTCAATCGAGCGGCAGAGTTCGACCGTCCCCTCCTCGATGTCGAACTCGAATCTCGCCGCGAACTGCGCCGCGCGCAGCACGCGCAGGGAGTCTTCGACGAACGTTTCGGGCGAGACGGCGCGCAGCAATTTTCGCTCGATGTCGGCGCGACCGCCGAACGGGTCAATCAATTCTCCTTTGAGCGGGTCTTCGAGAATGGCGTTGACGGTGAAGTCGCGTCGGCGCGCGGCCTCTTCGATGGACATCGAAGGGTCGCCCTCGATGAAGAACGAGCGGTGGCCGCGGCCCGTCTTGCGCTCACGGCGCGGCAGGGAAACGTCGAGGTCGCGGCCCAGCTTGTAAACCGTGAACGCCTCGCCGACGACGTTGACGCGCCCCATGCGGTCGAGCAGCGCGCGCAACACGGCAGGCTCGACGCCGTACACCTCAACGTCCCAGTCCTTCACGCCGCGCCCCATCAGACGGTCGCGCACGCACCCGCCGACCATCAGGGCGCGCCCGCCCGCCTCGCCGACGGCGCGCGCGAGCCTCAGAATTTTTTCGGGGACGGGAGAAGGCATCGGCAGTTTTTGTGACGGCGGTCGCTCGCGCCGGAGTCAGACGTGATTCACCACGGAGACACGGAGAACGCGGAGAAGCCACGGAGGATTTTCAATCTCCGTGCGACCTCCGCGTCCTCCGTGTCTCCGTGGTGAGCTACAAGCCGCGCCTCGCACGACGGACAGAAGACCAACAAGCTACTCGCCGCCCTCGCCGACCGGAGTCTCGTCGAAGTCGTCTTCGTCGTCGTACTCGTCGTCATCGGCGGCGTAAGGGTCGGGGTCTTCGACGAGAATCTGCACGCCGCGCGTCGAGGGCAGGCAGCTTATGACCTGCACGCGCTCGATGCGAGTCATCTCCGGCGACGTGTGCCACAGCTTCACCCAGAAGCTGCGCGTGTCGCCGTGGACGACGAACGTCGCGCCGTCCATCATCACCGGCACGGGTTCGGCCAGAGTGCCGTCGCGCAACTCTTCCAAAAGCTCCGGCACGTACTGCCTGAACTGCTCGAACTGCAACACGACCGCCGAGTCTTCGACCTCCGCGGGCGGAAGCTCCACTGATTCGTCCGATTCGAGCAACAGCCGCGACTCGGTCTGCTGGTTTCGTTTCTTGGTAATGGGCATGACGATTCAAAAGCGGTAACGAGCCGAGTGTGGGATGAGCAAAACAGCTTTCGCCCTGTCACTCATCATCGCTTTCAACATTTGATTTCCAATCTCTTCTTCAAGTGTTCCGACAGCTCGGCGACCTTCACGCGCTCCTGCTCCCACGTGTCGCGGTCGCGAACGGTCACGGCTTCATCTTCGAGCGACTGGTGGTCAACGGTCACGCAAGCGGGCGTGCCGATCTCGTCCTGCCGCGCGTATAGCTTGCCGATGCCGCCCGTGTCGTCATAGACGGCGCGCATCGAGGGCTGAAGCTCCTTCTTGATGCACTTCGCCAGGGCGACTATCTCCGGCTTATTCTTCGCGAGCGGCAGCACGGCGACCTTGATGGGTGCGAGCGCGGGATGCAGTTTGAGGATGACGCGCTTCTCGCCCTTGTCGGTCGTGCGCTCGGAGTAGGCGTCCATGAGGACTGCGAGCACCGTGCGGTTGACACCCGCCGCGGGTTCGATGACGTAAGGGTAGTAGCGCTCCTTCGTCGCCTCGTCGAAGTAGGAGAGGTCTTCGGTCGAGTCGGGATTGAGGCGCTTGCCATCTTCTTCGGGCTTCTTCGAGTGCGCCTTGAGGTCGAAGTCGGTGCGGTTGGCGATGCCCATCAACTCGTCCCACTGTCGGTCTTCGTCTTCGCGTTCGGGGAAGAAGCGGTAGTGGATGTCAACGGTGCGCTTGGCGTAGTGCGCGAGTTCTTCCTTGGGCTGCTCGTAGAGGCGGAGGTTGGAGGCTGAGATGCCGAGTTGTTTGAACCAGCCGAAGCAGTAGTCAATCCACTCCTGATGGACGCGCTCGTCTTCGCCGGGGCGGACGAAGTATTCCATCTCCATCTGCTCGAACTCGCGCGTGCGGAAGATGAAGTTGCCGGGCGTGACCTCGTTGCGGAACGACTTGCCGATCTGCGCGATGCCGAAGGGAATCTTGCGTCGCATCGTCGTCTGCACGTTCAGGAAGTTGATGAAGATGCCCTGCGCCGTTTCGGGCCGAAGATAGGCGAGCGCTGTCGGGTCGTCTTCATCGGCGATTGCGCCGATGGTCGTGCGGAACATGAGGTTGAAGGCGCGAGGCTCCGTCCAATTCTTCCTTCCGCAATTCGGACACGAAATATGCCGGTCGTTGAATGCTCGCCGAGCTTCTACTGAAAGAATATCTCTAGCCTCAGACTCAAGGAGAGCCTTTGTGCGCGGGTCTGTCTCCTTTATTTCACTAAAAACTTGATGACGATACTCATCCCATAGCTTGTCAGCGCGAAAACGCTGGTTGCATTCGCGGCAGTCAACGAGCGGGTCGCTGAACGTGGCCTCGTGGCCCGAATACTTCCAAACCTGTCGGTTGAGAATGATGCTTGAGTCAATCCCCTCCATGTCGTCGCGCTCGTGAACCATCCAGCGCCACCAAGCCTGCTTGACGTTGTTGCAGAGTTCGACGCCGAGCGGGCCGTAGTCCCATGCGCTGCCGAGGCCGCCGTAGATTTCGGATGAAGGAAAGACGAAGCCGCGTCGCTTCGAGAGCGACACGATGGTCTCGATGTTCGGTGCTGCCACTTTTCTCTCCGGTGAATGTTCGGTGGTAAACGGCGAACGTCGGTTGCGAGTCGCCCGAAGTCGGAGCGCCACCCGTTCGGCGTCGGAACGTCCGGCGACTATTCACGATTTACCGTTTACGATTTACGAGGATAGCAGCCGCGCGGCGAAAATGAAAAGAAGGGAGCGCGCCCGGACTTCAGAACCGGGCCGCTCCCTCCTCGTTGCTGGCCGTGCCCTAGCCCCGCTACTTCGACGACGGGGCCGAGACGTTGATGTCAACCTTGTGCGTCGTGCTGCCGCCGCCGAACAGCCCGCTACGCCACGCGAAGAGCGCCGCGATGACGACGATCAAGAAGATCACAAGGATTGCAACCACGCCGGTGTTGCTTGAGCTTTCGCTGTCCGCCATTGTCTCGAATCCTCCTTTAAGTTACGACGCCAGCCGGGACGCCGTTAATACAGAGTCGAAAAACTTCCGAACGAAAAAGATTGAGCAACGCAGCCACCACGTTTTATATCGGTACGCGGGCGGGCGTTCTGAGCAGTGTTAAGAAAAAGGCGTGCCACAAGATTGCGGAATGCTGATTTCGGATTGCGGAATGCGGATTGGTGTTTGACGTGGGGGAGCAGTCTCAATGCTTCTCCGCGCATGAGTCCAGCAACTATCGGAGGCGCGATTCCTTTAATACGAATAATCCGCAATCCGAAATCCGCATTCCGCAATTTAAAAGCGCCGCGCCTCTCGTTCGAGAGGCGCGGCGCTCGCATGTTTTAAGTTCGGTGTCGTCCGGGGTCAGTCGTGCCGCGTGCGGCGCGTCGGCGCGGACGGCTCAGGCCCGGCGGTCGGGGTCGGTCGCGGGGCTTCCGCGCCCTGCGGGACGAGCCAAAGCTCGAAGGAGTTCGTGTCGCGGTAGCCGCCGTTGACGAAGACGAGCCGGTCGCGGCTGAGTCCGCGCACGGTCGTCAGGTAGCCAATGGCGCGATTGCCCATGCGCTCGGCCTCGCCCGGTCGGCTGCGGCGGCCCGCGTAGGCGATGATGTAGCCGGTCGAGCCGGGGTCGTTCTGAAGCTCAATCGCCATGTTGTCGAGCCGCGCCTTGTCGTCGTCAAACGCGATTGACGGGAATTCGTCGAAGCGCTTCGGCGACTTGATCTGCGGGATGGCGCCGACGCCCGTCGCGGCCTGCGCGGTCTGGCGGCAACTGCGGTCGCCGGAGCCGTCGTCAACGACGAGTATGGCCGTCACGCGGTGGTTGCCGAGTCCCGAAGAGTCAACGGTGATCGTCGGCGTGCCCGCGCCGGAAAGGATGCGCGCGGCGGGAGGGCTGACAGTCCAAGTGTAGTTCAAAGCCGACTGGCCCGTGTAGCCGATGTCCGCCGAGAAGGTCACAACGTCGCCGTCGTTGACCGTCGCGGGCGCGGTGACGTTGACGGGGTACGGGCAGGGCGAGACGGCGATTGCCGGTACCGAGATCGTGCGCGGGTGGTAGTTGAGCGCGATGCAGTTCTTGCGGCCCGCGACTATCTGGAAGACCTGCGACCACTGCGTGTTGTTCGGGAACTGGATGGCGACGGTGTGCGTGCCGGGTTCGAGTTCGATGGCGCGGACGTAGTCGGTCGTCTCGCCCGCGGGCTGGCCGTCAATCGTGATGGGGTAGCCGGCGGGGTTCGTCGAGATTTCGATGCGCCCGGTGGTCATCTGCTGCTGGTTCTTCTTGTTCTTCTGCTTGGCGTGCGCGTCGAACGAAAGGAGCGACGTGCAGGCGAGCATCGCGGCGACCGCGACGGCGGCGAGCACGCGCGCGGGCGTGAAGAAGTTTTTAGCGCCTTCGAGTCTCGTCATGAGAGTTAGGCCTCCTCCGTCGCGGCTGCGTGCATTTCAACTTCGAGCTGTTTGCGTGCGTAGCGGCGTCGCGCGCCCGCGCCGAGGGCGAGCAGGCCGGAGCCGAACAGCAGGAGCGTCGCCGGCTCGGGCGTGCCCGGCGGCGGCGGCGTGCAGCCCTCAACGCACTCCGGCGTGTTGTGGTTGTTGCTCGTGCAGATGCCGGTCACGCAGATGACGGGGATGCCGGCGAGCGTCCACCAAGGGAAGCCGCCCTTCGGGATGTGGGCGACGGGAATCTCGCCGCAGTCGCAGACCGTGCCGGTCACGTCGCCGAGGTCAACGGTCTGGACGTTGCCGCCACTCTGCGAGAGCGTCGCGTCGGGCGTGGACGGCGTGGTCGTGCTCGGCGTCTGCGTGGTCTGCTGCGCGGCGGCGGTCTGCGTTCCCGCGTTCGTCGCCTGCGACGGCGCGCCGCCGCTCTGCGTCGAACCGCTCTGCGCCGTGGCCGCGCCGCTCTGCACGCCGAGACGCAGGCGCACCTCGCTCGCGGGACGTAACTGCCCGTTCGCGCCGACCGCCTGCACAACGTCTGCGAAGGTTAACGTGGCGGCGCGCGCGGGCGCCGCCGCGGCGAGTAGCGCGACGAGCACCGGAGCGATTATGCGGACTGCTTGACGCCTCATTGCAGGGTCGTCCTCCTTGAATCCCCCGAACCGGTCGGGGCGAAAGGGCTGCCTGAACCGGCGTTAGAATTTTCGGGGCCCGGACTCTGCCGGGTACGTCTTCTTTCAGAGACGGCGCGACGGCGTCGGACTCGAAATGGCCCTGACCTTAACGCCCGAAGCTCGCGTGCTGTTTTCAACCGCTCCGGCGTTTGGGGTCAAAATCGCCGACCGACGCTCCGTCTTGCCTGCCCACAATCGAAAAAACTTGGGGCGAAAACCCTGCTCGGGTTTTCTGTACTGAGAAGAGACGCTGAATAGCCTGTAAGTTCCAGTTTCGGGTGCTCATTAAACCCGCCTGCGCGCCTTGTGTCAAGATAAAAAAGGGTTCGCCCCGTTAAGGCGAACCCTTTTCTCTTTCAGGAAGTTAAACGCGGGGGCGGCGGCTGGCTAGTCCGCGTCGCCCTGTCCGGCGGCCTCGGCGCGCTCGCCCTTGCCCGCCTTCTGCTTCTCCTCGCGGAGCACGGCTTTTCGGGAGAGCTTGATCTTGTTGCCCTCCTTGCCGATGCACTTGACGAGAATTTGCTGGCCTTCCTTGAGTTCGTCGCGCACGTCGCGGACGCGGTGTTCGGCGATCTCCGAGATGTGGAGCAGTCCGTCCGTGCCGGGGAAGATTTCGACGAACGCGCCGAAGTCAACGATGCGCGAGACGGTGCCGAGGTAGGTCTCGCCGATCTCGGCCTCGGCTGTGAGGCCGCGAATCTTGGCGATGGCGGCCTGCGCCGCGTCGCCGTCGGCGGTGGCGATGAAGATCGTGCCGTCGTCCTCCACGTCAATCTTCGCGCCCGTCTCCTCGACGATGGAGCGAATCATCTTGCCGCCCGGCCCGATGACATCGCGGATGCGGTCGGGGTTGATCTTGATGGTGATGATGCGCGGGGCATACGGGCTTAGCTCCTCGCGCGGCTCGCCGATGGCCTGATCCATGATGCCGAGGATGTGCATGCGGCCCTTCTTCGCCTGCTCAAGCGCCTCGGCCATGATCTGCGCGTTGATGCCGCCGATCTTGATGTCCATCTGCAAGGCCGTGATGCCGTCGCGCGTGCCGGCGACCTTGAAGTCCATGTCGCCGTAATGGTCTTCCGCGCCGGCGATGTCGGAAAGAATCGCGTAGCGGTTGCCCTCCATCACGAGTCCCATCGCAACGCCCGCGACCGCCGCACGGATGGGCACGCCCGCGTCCATCAGCGAGAGGCTGCCGCCGCAGACCGTCGCCATCGAGCTTGAGCCGTTCGACTCGGTGATGTCCGAGACGATGCGGAGCGAGTACGGGAACTCCGCTTCACTCGGCAGGACGGGTTCGAGCGCGCGACGCGCCAAAGCACCGTGGCCGATCTCGCGGCGGGAAGTCGAGCCGAAGCGTCCGACCTCGCCGACCGAGAAGTGCGGGAAGTTGTAGTGGAGCATGAAGCGGCGCTTGATCTCGCCAGTCTCCAAATCATCCATGAACTGCTCGTCTTCCTTCGTGCCGAGCGTCGCGGTGACGATGGCCTGCGTCTCGCCGCGGGTGAACAGAGCCGAGCCGTGCGTGCGCGGGAGCCAGCCGACCTCGACATCAATCGGGCGAATCTCCGAGAAGCGGCGGTTGTCGGGGCGGCGGCGGTTGCCGAGGATGTCTTCGCGGAAGATTTTCTCCTTCAGGTGGTCGAAAATCTTCTTCGCCATCTGGCGCTGTTCGGGCTGGTCTTCGGGGTAAGACTCGACGACCTCCTTCTTCAAAGCGTCAACGGCGGCGTAGGATTCGAGCTTGCCCTGGCCCGCGGTGTCGAGCGCCTGGCGCAGACGGTCGGCGTAGTTGCGCTCGATCTCGCCCGTCATCTCTTCGTTGAGCTGCGGCGCTTCGACGGGGCGCTTCTGGATGTCGAGCGCCTTGTAGAGTTCCTTCTGCCAGCGGCACAGGCGATTGATCTCCTTGTGCGCGAGCATCAGCGCCTCGACCATGATCTCTTCCGACACTTCCTTCGCGCCGGCCTCGACCATGACGATGGCCTCCTCGGTGCCGGCGACGATCAGGTTGATGCGCGACTCGCGCACCTCGTCATAGGTCGGGTTGATGATGTAGCGACCGTCGATGAGTCCGACGCGGACGCCCGCAATCGGGTTAGGAAACGGGATGTCGGAGAGGTAGAGCGCGCACGACGCGCCGGTGATGGCGATCACGTCCGGGTCGTTCTCGTCGTCCGCGGAGATGACCGAGGCGATGACCTGCGTCTCGTTGCGGTAGCCTTCGGTGAAGAGCGGTCGGCACGGGCGGTCAATCATGCGCGCGGTCAGGACTTCCTTCTCGCCGGGTCGCCCCTCGCGGCGGAAGTAGTTGCCGGGGATGCGTCCGGCGGCGTAGTTGTGCTCGCGGTACTCGACCGTGAGCGGGAAGAAGTCAATGCCCTCGCGCGGCGTCTGCGCGCCGACCGCCGCGACCAGAAGCATCGTGTCGCCGTAGCGAATCACGCACGAGCCGCTGGCCTGCTTGGCGACGCGTCCGATTTCCACGGACAACTCGCGGTCGCCGACCTTTATCTTCTCTCTCAGAAATTTCTTTGCTGCCATTTTCTTCTCGTCTCCTTCGGGCGCGTCCCCCTCCGGCCCTTTCGGCTCGGAAGGCCGCGGCGTCTCATCCGCCGGCTTGCGCCCGGAATATTGTGTAGTGCGCCGGTCGCCTAGCTCCCGCTACGTGAGGCGGAAGGCTCGACCGTGCCGCTCAAAGAAAAAGCGGCACCGTGCTCCAACCGTGAAGCCGGTGCCGCCCTTTGCTGAAAATGCTAAAGGCCGCTGCCCGCAGTCCGCGCGCGGAAGTTAATGCCGTCACGTTCGGCGACTCCCACGAGCCTGTCACTGGACGCGGGTTGATGTTAAAGAGGCTGTCGTCCTCGTACACTTACGCTGGCTCGGAACTCAAACGGGCACGTCCCGTCCCGGCGAAGAACCGGCGCACGCTCTCGCTAGCGGCGTAGGCCGAGCTTGCCGATGAGTTCGTGATACCCTTCGATGTCTCTACGCTTGAGGTAGTCGAGCAGGCTCCTGCGCTGCGAGACCATCTTGAGCAGCCCCCGGCGCGAGTGGTTGTCCTTCTTGTGAGTCTTGAAGTGCTCGGTCAGTTCGTTGATGCGTTGCGTGAGCAGAGCGACTTGCACCTGCGGCGAACCCGTGTCGCCCTCGTGCGTCCTGTACTCGTTGACTATCCGTTCCTTTACTTCCGTTGCCAATGCCATGACTGTCCTCGATGGCCCTCCCAATCCGCAGTCGAGCCTGTCCTTCTATCCACAGGCAACCGCAAGAGTTAATCTTACTGACCCGAAGAATTTAACACGCCGCGCTTTCAAGTGTCCAGCGAGCAACAAGTCGGACAAACTTTCCTTTGTGCCCTCTGTGAAATCCTCTGTGGCCTCTGCTGTTAAGTTCGGATTCTTTTACCGCAGAGGCCACAGAGGATTTCACAAAGGCCGCAAGGAGGCTGTGCCGCTGCGGATTTGTTTGCTACCATGCCGCACAACTTTCGCACCGACAGGAGACGGTCAATGGACGCGAGCGAAGAAAAGAAGGAAGAGCGTGCGCGGGTTCTGATCATCGGCGGCGGATTCGGCGGGCTGTTCACGGCGATGTCGCTCGCGGGCGCCGGGGCCGTGACGCTCGTCTCGAACGAAGATCACTTCCTCCACACGCCGCTGCTTTACGAGTACCTGAGCGGCGAGGTCGAGGCTTGGCACATCGCGCCGCCCTACCGCGAGCTGCTCGACGAGCGCGTCCAGTTCGTGCAGGGCGCGGCCACCGACGTTGACCTCGACCGGAAAGAGGTTTCGGTCGCGGGCCGCGTGCGACGCCTCGCATACGATTACCTCGTCCTCGCCGTCGGCGGCGTGACGAACTTCTGGGGCGTCGAAGGGGCGGAGCAGAACACGATGCCCTTCCGCAAAATCCGCCACGCCGACGACCTGCGCCAGCGCATGATCACCGCGCTCGACCGCATCCCGCCCGACTCGGCCCCGCAGGACGCGCGCCGCGCCGCGACGTTCGTCATCGTCGGCGGCGGGGCCTCGGGCGTAGAGCTTTCGACGAAGATGGCAGACCTCCTGCGCGACGCGTTCCAGCGCCGCGGCCTTCGCGGCGAGCCGCGCGTCGTCGTCCTTGAGATGGGCAAAGAGATTGTGCCCGGCATGGGCGACGAACTCCGCGCGGCCATCCAGAAAGTCCTCGACGAGAAACGCGTCGAGGTTCACACCGAGACGCGCGTCGTGCGGGTCACGCCCGCGGGCGTCGAGTTCGAGCACGCGGGCGAGCACCAGAAGATCGACGCGGCGGGCGTCGTCTGGACTGCGGGCGTGCGCGTCAACCCGCTCGTCGAAAAACTGGATGCGGAGAAGACGCGGGGCGGCCTCCTCGTCGTCGCGCCGACCCTTCAGTTGCGCGGGCGCGCCGAAGTCTTCGCGCTCGGCGACATCGCCTACGCCCCCGACATCCCGCCGCCGCTTGCGGGCACGGCGCAACTCGCCTACCAGCAGTCGCGCCCCGCCGCGCGAAACATCCAGGCGCTCATTGACGGCGGCGTCCCCTCGGCGGCGCACGTCCAGGAACTCGGCGAGGCCGTCAGCCTCGGCACGGACGACGCCGCAGTCCTCGTCGAAGGCCGCGTCGTCAGCGGCCAACTCGCGCGCCAGGCCCGCTTCGCGCTCTACACCCTGCGGCTCCCGACCTGGCACCAACGCCTCCGCGTCGGCGCTTCCTGGTTCTTCGGCGGCAAGTCGCCGCGCCCGCTCGGCTTATGAATCCGGCAGGGATTGAAACATAATCGAAGAGAGGTGAAGCTCATGGCGTCGCTACCGAGCCACTATTTCAGCCCCGAAGAATACCTGAGCCTTGAGCGCCGCGCCGAATTTAAGAGTGAATACTTCGACGGCGTAATCTACGCGATGGCCGGCGGCAGCGAGCGCCACAACCTGATTACGGGCAATCTTGTCACGGAGCTAAACATCCGTCTCAGGGAGAGGCCGTGCAGAGTTTATCCGAGCGACATGAAGGTTCGGATGCCGAACTCCAAAAGATTCTTCTACCCGGACGTATCGGTCGTCTGCGGCGAGCCACAGTTCGCGGACGAGGTGAAAGACGTACTCTTAAATCCCATCCTCATCGTTGAAGTGTTGTCGGAAAGTACGGAAGCATTCGACCGCGGTAAGAAGTTTTCCTCATACCAGCAGATCGAATCCTTGCGCGAATACCTGCTCGTGGCTCAGGACGAGTTCGTCGTGGAACATTACTTGAGGCAGGAGGACGGCTGGCTCTACACGAAGGCGAACGGGCTAGACACCTCACTCGTCCTGCCAGCGCTGGACTGTCAGATAGCTTTGAGCGACATCTACAACAAGGTGTCTTAAACACGTTGGGCCTATGGTGTTCTCTGGTTCTTCGGCGGCAAGTCGCCGCGCCCGCTCGGACTGTAAAGACATGAACCGTGACGTGTAAGTCTCTTATCACGGCTCACAACATCGCTCCTAGCCTGTAGCAGGAGTTTCAGGTCTTACCTGCTTTGGTTTTCGGGGAGATGCTTACCGGCCTGCCCGATTTAATAAACTCGCGGCGCTCCCTCAGTTTGAAGACCATCTCGATCTTCTTCTCGAAGGGGAGCGCGGCCAGCGCGCGCCGGTGCTTCTCCTTCTTCTCGATTATCTCGCCGATGTCAGGGTACTTCTTCACGGCTCGAACCTGTGCCTGTTATCTTCCCACTTCTTCTTCAAACCGTGCCGCCGCAGGACGGCATTCAACGAGCGACGGTTGACCGCGCCCTGCTCAAGAAACATATTGATTCGCAGGTAGTCCTTGGGGCGGCCCGTGTCGAGCATGATGGCGACCAGGTGTTCCGGGCGCATGACGCGCGCCGTCACACGCGCGAAGTTTATCGCCCGCGCCCGCTTCAACGCCTCTTCCGTCAGAGCGTTGAAGACGGGGAGGAATTGCACGGGCATCTCTTCGATGTAAATGAACTCGCCGCGCGCTTCGTAGCCCCGCTCGGTCAGGTATTCGTAAATCGGGGCGAGGCTCGTCAGACCACCGCCGGATGTGTTGACCTGGACGAAAATGTCGAGGTCTGCCGTGTCGAACGGCTCAAGGTAATAGATCGCGGCGACCGCCCCGCCAATGGCGTAATCCTCGACCACGCCGGCCCTGACCATGCGGTTTAAGACTTTGAGCGTCTCCTTCATGCTCAGCCGGTCAGCGCGGCCTCGCACGAGTCGAGCGCGGGCGCTTCCTCCGGCTCCGGGCCGCCTTCGCCGAGGTAGGTGCGGCCCGCGGCGACCGTCTCGAAGTATTCGCCGATGCGGTCGAGCACTTCCGTGACGGAGTGCGAGTGGTAGATGACCTGTCGGAAGCGCGCGCCGCCGGGCAGTCCCTTGGTGAACTGCCCGGCCAACTGCTTCATGCGCCCGACGGCGGCGAACTCAGGCATGCCGGCGCGGAGCAGGTCGAAGTATTCGATCAGCACCGCGCGCTTGTCTTCGAGCGTCGGCTGGAAAGGCTCGCGCCCGGCGAGCGCGTCTTCGACCTGGCGGAATATCCAAGGGTTCGCCATCGCGCCGCGACCGATGAGGATGCCGTCGCAGTTCGTCTCGCGCCAGCGCTTGAACGCGTCCTCGATGGTGACGACATCGCCGCTGCCGGAGACGGGAATTTTCACGGCCTCCTTCACCTGACGAACCAAATCCCAGTCGGCCAAGCCCTTGTAACACTGTTCCTTCGTCCGCCCGTGCAGAGCGATGTGCTCGACTCCGCAGTCTTCGGCTAAGCGCGCGACCTCGACGGCATTCTTCTTGTGGTCGTAGAAGCCCGCGCGAATCTTGATCGTCAGAGGGATCGTGATCGCCTTCCTGATCTCTCTCAGAATCGTTTCGAGCCGCGGCAAATCTTTCAGCAGGCCGGAGCCGCCGCCGTGCTTGACGACCTTCGGCGCGGGGCAGCCGCAGTTGATGTCGAGGATGTCGGCCCCGACCTCCTCGGCCATCTCCGCGGCCATCCTCATGCGTTCGGGCTGGCCGCCGAAAATCTGCACGGCGAACGGGCGCTCGTACTCGAAAAAGCGCATCTGCCGTTTCGACTTCGGGTTGTTGCGCGTCAAGCCCTCGACCGAGATGAACTCCGAGACGGTCAGGCCGATGCCGCCGCGACGCTTCAAGAGCGCGCGGAACGGAACGTCCGTGACGCCCGCCATCGGCGAGAGCACGAGCGGCGGATTGATCTCAATGTCGCGGATGCGGAACGGCTTCACCTCGCGACCGAGTTCCGCGAGCAGCCGCGCGGAGTGAGACGAACGCGCCGCCACGCCTTCCGTATTCGCCGCCGCACTCTCTGCATTCGCCGGCGCGCCTTCCGCCGCCCTCTTTTCTTCGTGCCTCTCCACAGTCGTTGACATCGCCGTCCAAACCTCTGAGAATTCCCGCAGATTATAACAAATGAGAACCGCACGACTCATCCCCGCGCTCGGCGTCGTCTGGACTTTGCTTTACGCGGCCTTCGTCGTCTGGGTCTATGCGACCGCGCCGCAGAGCATCCGCGAAGTGGCGACGCAGGCGAGCGTCGCCGCCGGGACTTACGAGGTTGACCGCGCGCGCTTCGACGCCGGGCGCGAGCTTTTCCTGCGCGAGCAGTACGCGGCGGCGCGCGACGAGTGGGCGCGCGCCGACCCCGCGACGCGCGACGCGCGCACGCAGTTCTACGTCGCCTATTCGTTTTATCGCCAGGGCTGGGGCCGCGTCTATTCGGACGACGCGCTCTTCCGCCAGGGACTCGAAGCGGTCAACCGCGCCATCGCTCTCTCGCCCGACGCGCCGCTCACGGTGGACGACCCGGAACTTAAGATTCACTCCGCCGCCGAGCTGAAGGCCGAGCTTCAGAAGGGCACGGAGCGAACCATTGACGACTTCAACCCCTTGAAAGTTTTTCGCGAGCGGAAGTGAAAAAATCGGGAGCGGCACTGTTCTGTTTTGTCCTTGAAGATTGATGACTGACAACCGCGCAAGAAACCGCGCTCTCTCGCGCCACGTGCTGCTGCCGACGATCTTTCTGACGGTGGCGCTGCTGGGCGGCGTGCGCGTGACGGCGGGGGAAGGCGCGCTCGTGTTTGTGCCGCCGCCGCTCGTCGCGCTCGTGCTGGCGTTGATGTTGCTCGCGCTCTTCGTGCGCGGTCGCGCAGTCGTCGTCGGCGCGTGGCTGTCGGCGGAGAACGCGACGCTCGCGAACGTCTCGCACGCGCTCGTGCTCGCCGCGCTCTTCTTCGCGTCGGCGCAGAGCTTCAACTCCGTCCTGCCGGACGCGGGGCTTCTGCGCTGGATGCTCTCGTTCTTCTTCCTGTGGACGCTCTGGCAGAATCAGTTTTCGGCGTTCGACGCGCGCCGCCTGCTGCGGAGTCTGGTCGCACTCTTCGGCACGGCGTTCGTCGTCAAGCACGTGCTGCTCGCGTCGCTCGACTCGCAGGGCGGCGGCTGGCTCAGTCGTCTCGCAGGCTTCGCGCTCGAAGGCGTCACGCCCGGCGCGCAGCCGCTCGCGCCCGCCACCGGCTACATCTCATTCTTCACGCTCGC
Source organism: Pyrinomonadaceae bacterium (assembly GCA_035652995.1). Taxonomy (GTDB): domain Bacteria; phylum Acidobacteriota; class Blastocatellia; order Pyrinomonadales; family Pyrinomonadaceae; genus QHXN01. The sequence continues at coordinate 6,517 of DASRCS010000139.1, read as the reverse complement.
GCTCTACGTCTGCGGGCTGCTGCTGCTGCCGCCCGCGCCCGACAGTTCGCCCGTCGAGGGCGACGCGGCGGGCGAGACGGAGCGCGCGGATGAATTGGTCGAGGCGCTCCGGCGACTCCCTCCCGCAGACCGCGAGCGCGTCCGTGCGGCGCTTGCCGACGAAGCGCGTGATTCGGAGGAGGCTTCGCCGCGCGTCGGGCGCGTGGCGACGGACGAGTAAAACTTTGTGCCTTTTGCGAGCGCCTTTGCGCCCTCCGCGGTCAAGCGAGTCCGACTTAACCGCGAAGGCGCGAAGTAAGCGCAAAGGATTTTCAGAAGAAGAGAGGGCCGTAGGTTGCAACCTCCGGCCCTCTCTTTCGCCCCCCTCGCTCGGAACTTTACCAGTTGATGACGAGTGCCTGCTCGGCCTGCCAGACGGGCACGTCCTCGCGTATGGCCGCGCGCGAGAGCCGCGCCTTGTCCGTAAGCAGGCGTCCGGCGCCGAGCGCGACCGCCGCGAGCGGCTCGTCGGCGACCGCGACGTGCAGGCGAAGCTCCTTCTGCAAACGCTCCGCCATGCCGCCGAGCAGCGCGCCGCCGCCCGTCAGAATCAAGCCGGTCTGATAGATGTCCGCCGTCACGTCCGGCTTCGACTCCTCGATGATGCGGCGCACGCCCGCGACGATCTCGACGACGACGGGTTCGAGCGCCGCGCGCACGTCCTCGCTCGTGATCTCGACGGCCTTCGGCAGCCCGTCGGTCAACTGCTTGCCGACGATCTCGGTCGAGCGCACTTCGCCGCCTTCCGAGACGCTCCCCAGTTCCTTCTTCACACTCTCAGCCGTGCGCTCGCCCAGTTGCATCTCGAACTTCGAGCGCACGTAGTCGCAGATGGCCGCGTCCATCGTGTTGCCGGCGGCGTTGACGCTGTGCGAGGCGACGACCGCGCCGCTCGCGACGATGGCGACGTTCGTCGTGCCGCCGCCGATGTCAACGACGAGGTGCGCGCGCTCGTCGTCGCAAGAGAGGCCAGCGCCGAGCGCGGCGCACAAACCCTCGTCAACGAGGTCAACCCGCGTGGCCTTGGCGTCGCGCGCGGCGTCGCGCACCGAGTGCTGTTCGAGCGAGGTCGAAGAGCCGGGCACGCCGATGACGACGTGGCTCCGGCGGTGGCCGCCGCCGTTGACGCGCGCGATGAATGCCTTGAGCATCTTCTCGACCGCGTCGAAGTTCTCGATGCTCCCGCCGCGCACGGGGCGGAACACGTCAACGTCCTTCGGCTCGCGACCGAGCATCTTGAAAGCTTCCGCGCCCACGTCGAGGACTTCGCCCGTGTACTTGTGGATCGCGACCGCCGAAGGCTCGTTGAGCACAACGCCGCGCTCGGGCGCGAAGATGAGCGTGTTGACCGTGCCGAGGTCAATCGCCAGGTCGTCCGTAAAGATGCTGCTCAGGATGTTCATCTCTCCCCCACTTCCTTGTTCTCTTGCACGCTGTCCGCGAGAAATTTCTACGAGGCGTCCGCCGGAGGTTTGGCAAACCTTGTTCCACTGAACCGCCCCCCGGATTCCGCCGAAATTGTTCAGCCGACCCGCCGCGCCGCGTTTTGATTCGAGACGAACGTGCGCCCGACTACCGCGCCGGACGAGCTAAAGGCGAACGCTAACCAAACGTAGAAAGATGAATGCGGAAAGATGAATAAGAAGACACTCGGATTCTGCGCGTCGTTCCGCGTTTGAAAAGTGTCATTCGTCATTTAAATTTGTGTCGGCGATTAGTTCGTAGAGGGACGCGGCTGCCTCGCGCGAGACCTGCTTGGTTTCGGGGACGGAGCGGACGCGGACGGTGAGGGCGCGGTCGCGGCGTCGGACGGTTATCTCGTCTCCCACGCGGACGGCGCGCGAGGAGCGCGCGGGCGTGCCGCCAACGAGGATGGCCCCGGCCTCGCACAACTCCTGCGCGACCGTGCGTCGCAGGACGAGTCGGCTGGCGCGCAGGTATTGGTCGAGACGCATTCGGGAAGTGACGAGTAACGAGTGATGAGTGATGAGCAAAAGCAAGAAGGTCTGGGTTAATGAGCCGCGCACTCAACCCAGACCCTCTCATCACTCATTACTCATCACTCATCACTGCTTCTTGTTCTTGTCCTTCTTCGCGGGCGCGAAGGCGTTGGACTTGGTGGCCGTCTCCTGCTTGCTGTCGGCGGCTGCCGTCTTGTCCGCTTCCTTGTCCTTGTCGAGCAGGGGCTGGACGACTTCGCGGTAGTTGTCGGCGGGCTTGATGTAAGCGTCCTTGCGCAGCGACTTCATGTAATCGTCGTGCGCCTTTTCCGACTGCTCGGCGGTCATCATCCCGCGGACGAAATTCTCCTTGAAGGCGTCGTCGCGGTCGTTGACGCGGAGGATCATGTAGCCCTCGTCGGTCTTCACGGGCGCGGTGATGCCGCCGGGCTTCACGTCTTTGATCGCCTCGGCTATCGCCGGACTCAGATCGGAGACGAGGAACCAGCGCGCCTTGCCGTCCTCGTCCGTGAGCAGGCCCTTGTTCTTCTTCGTGTCGTCGCTCTCGGAGTTCTTCTCGACGAGCGCGCCGAAGTCCGTGCCGGCGGCGCGGGCCTGCGCCGCGAGCTGTTCGGCGCGCGCCTTCACGTCCGCCTCGGTGCGGCCCGCGAGGCTCAGGAAGAGTTCCGAGAGGGTGACGCTCATGAACTTGTCGCGGTGCGCGTTGTAGTAGTCGTGAAGCTCCTTGTCGGTCAGGCCGAAGTAGATTTTCGCGTCAACCTCGTGCTGCAACACCGCCTGCTTCATGTACTGGCGGCGCAGCGTCTCCTGAACGTCCGAGAGGTTCATCCCCTCCTGCCTCATCGCCTCGCGCAGCTCCTCGATGGTCTTGATGTTCGACTGCTGCGCGACGCGCAGGACTTCGCGGTTGACCTGCGCCTCGACATCCTCGGTCATGCGCGGGATGTCCTTGCCCTTCTGGACGAGGAGCGACTCGTTGATGAGGTTGAAGATGATCTCCGGCTGGCGCTTGGCGATCTCGGCGTCGGCCTGTTCGGGCGTCATGCCGCGCTGCTTGGTGAGAACCTCTTTGAAGTCGGCGTTCTCGTGCCTGAGCTGCGAGAGCATGATCACGTCGTTGTTGACCTGCACGACCGGCTCGTCGAGGACGGTCGGCTCGGTCGTCTCCTGCGCGCGCGCGGGGGCGACCGCCAGAACCGTCAGCGCGAAGGCCGCGAGGACGAGCGCGCGGGCGCGCGAAAAGTTGTTTTTGAAATGCACAGTTCTCACTCCTGATAAAGCAAAAGACGCGTGGCGGGCTTTAACTTCGCCCGCCGTTTCCCCGGACTGCCCTTGATTATTTTGGCCGAACCCTTCTCGGCGACTGCGCGGCACAGGCGGGAAATGCTCGTGCCGACGAAAGCGCGTATTCTACCTTCCGTCGCGTATGTCCAGCAACACGCCGCGAGCGCGTTCGATCATGTCCGCGCCGCCCGCCTCGACCTTCAAAACTCCGCTGGGGCTGAACGTCGCGCCGCCCGCCGAGACGAGCGCGAGCAGCCGGTCGGGCGACACGCGCGCTCGCTCCTTCAGTTTGAACGCGAGTCCGGTCGGCGTGCGGTCAATCGAGACGACGCCGGTCTCTTCGGCAGTCCGCCGCAGCCGCGCGTAGGCGAAGAGCCGCTCGACCGATTCGGGCGGGCGACCGTAGCGGTCTTCGGTCTCGCGCCTGATCTTGTCCAGCTCCTCGTCGTCGCGCGCCGAAGCGACGCGCTTGTACGCGCGCAGCCGCTGCCCCATGTCCGAGACATACTCTTCGGGGATGGACACGTCAACGCCGAGGTTGATCGAGACCGAAGTTTCGTCCTCGATCTGCTCGCCGCGAAGCTCGGCGACGGTGCGCTCAAGCATCTGCGTGTAAAGATCGAAGCCGAGCGCGTCCATGTGGCCCGACTGCTCGCCGCCGAGCAAGTTCCCCGCCCCGCGCAGCTCCAAATCCAGAGCCGCCACGCGGAAGCCCGCGCCGAGGTCTGAGAACTCGCGTATGGCCGCGAGGCGGCGGCGCGCAATCGGCGTCAGTTCGGCTTCGGACGGGATGAGCAGATAAGCGTAAGCGCGCCGGTTCGAGCGACCGACGCGCCCGCGCAACTGGTAAAGCTGCGAAAGACCGTAATTATCCGCCCGGTTTATGATGATTGTGTTGGCGCGCGGGATGTCTATCCCGTTCTCGATTATCGTCGTGGCGACCAGCACGTCGTACTTGAAATCCACGAAATCGAGCATCACGCGTTCCATCTCTTTCTCGTTCATCTGCCCGTGCGCGACCGCGATGCGCGCCTGCGGGACGAGCCTTTTGACGAGCGCCGCGACCGTCTCAATCGTCTCCACGCGGTTGTGAATGAAGAAGACCTGCCCGCCGCGCCCAAGCTCAAGCTCGATTGCGGATTTAATGACCGACTCGCCGAACTGCACAACCTGTGTCTGGATGGCGAGCCGGTCGCGCGGCGGCGTCTCGATGACGCTCATGTCGCGCAGGCCCATCAAACTCATGTTGAGCGTGCGCGGGATCGGCGTCGCCGACAGAGTCAAAACGTCAACGCGCTTCTTCAACTGCTTCAAACGCTCCTTGTGCGCGACGCCGAAGCGCTGCTCCTCGTCAACGACGACGAGGCCGAGGTCGCGGAAGGCGATGTCCTTCGACAGCAGCCGGTGCGTGCCGATGATGATGTCAATGTCGCCCGACTCGACTCGCTTGACGATCTCCTTCTGCTCCTTCGTCGAGCGGAAGCGCGAGATGAGTTCGATGCTGACCGGAAACGCGGCGAAGCGCGAGCGGAACGTCTCGAAGTGCTGGTAGGCGAGCACCGTGGTGGGCGCGAGCACCGCGACCTGCTTCGAGTCCATGACGGCCTTGAACGCCGCGCGCATCGCGACTTCGGTCTTGCCGTACCCGACATCGCCGCAGAGCAACCTGTCCATCGGCGTCGTCGCTTCCATGTCGTGCTTCACGTCTTCGATGGCCGTGTCCTGATCGGGAGTGGGCACGTACTCGAACGCCTCCTCGAACTCGCGCTGCCACGGGCTGTCCGCCGAGAAGGCGTACCCTTGAACCAGCTTTCGCTCCGCGTACAACTTCAGAAGCTCGTCGGCCATGTCGCGCATCGCGCGCTTCGCCTTGGCCTTCGTCTTCTGCCAGCCGAGTCCGCCGAGCCGGTCGAGCGTCGGCTCGTGACCTTCGGCGCTCGAATAGCGCTGTACGAGGTCGAGCCGCTCGACGGGTGCGTAAAGCTTCGCGTCTTCGGCGTAGAAGAGGAGCATGAACTCGCCCTTGCGCCCGCCGAGTTCGAGCGTCTGCAACCCGCCGAAGCGCGCGACGCCGTGGTCAATGTGGACGACGTAGTCGCCGACCTTCAGGTCGCGGAAGTCGGAGAGGAACGCTGCCGTCTTCGACTTGCGACGACGAGCCGTGCCTGTCGTTCCGCCGCCAGTTCCCGCGACGCGCTGCTCGACGCCAGCGCCGCTCGCCTCGTCAAATAAATCTGTCTCGACGTGAACGACCAGATGCTCGCCGGGAAGCTCGAACCCGCCCGACAGTTTGCCGACCGTGATGACAGCCGGAAAGTCCTCGACGTTCGCGCCGCCCTCGCCCGCGAGCGCGACGCGCGCCGCGACGTTGTAGTCGCCGAGCACGTCCGCGACACGCTCCGCGACGCCGACCGAAGGCATCGCGAAGAGAGTCAGCGCGCCGCGCTCGGTGCGCGCGTGCCGAACGTCGGCGGCGAGGTCGGGGATGCGACCGTGGTAACGCTTCGCCGGGAGCGAGCGCCATTCGACTTCGGGCGCGCGCTCGACCGCGGGGAAAAGAAAGAGCGGCGGCGACACTTCGCGCCGCCGCCCGATCTGCGCGGCGGGCTGCTCCGACTCGCCCGCGAACCTTTCGTCAACGAGTGCGGCGGCTCGTCCGAGCGCGCGCAGTTCGACGCGCGCCGACCCGTCAACCTTCGCGCGCAACTCTTCGACCGAAAGGTAAAGCTCGTCGGGGCGCAGGCCGATCTCGCCCGCGCTCTCGTTCTCGGCGAAGCGCGCGGCGACCGTCTCGAAGCTGTTGGCGACGTACTGCTCGACGCCCGCGGGTTCGTCCACGACCAGCACCGCGTCGCGCAGGTAATCGAACGCGCTCGCGTCCGTCCTCACGACCAGAGAGATCAGCCACTCCCAGCCCGGAAAAGTCTCGCCCTCGTCGGCGAAGACCGTCCGGTCTTTCAGCGCGCGCGCGTGCGACTCGTCCGACCAGCGGTCGCGCGCGAACTCGGCCCACAAACGGAAGTCATCGCGACCGACGGCCAGTTCGCGCATCGGGATTACTTCAGTTGTTTGCAGTTGCTCGATTGAGAGCTGCGTCTCCGCGTCGAAGCGCCGGATGGAGTCAACCGTGTCGCCGAAGAACTCGACGCGCACGGGCGCGTCTTCGCCGGGCGACCAAACGTCGAGTATGCCGCCGCGCATCGAGAACTCGCCGACCGCGCCCACCGGGTCTT
>DASRCS010000138.1:0-5715 GCA_035652995.1 Pyrinomonadaceae bacterium | reverse complement strand
CGGGTTCGACCACTTGCGGCGCATTTTATGCAACCAGACATGCAAAGCTGAACGTCTTGAGTTGCGACGAGTTATCAATCTTTTGTCCTGTACTTAGTGTCTGTTTATATACAATGCAACGAAAGGGTCTAAGATCGAAAGGGACAGCCTCAATGTCCTGTGCAAGCATTATGACTTTGTTAGCATCCTTTACCATGTGTACGATTCCGAGTTCATAAAAGACGTTCGGATTTCTCTCCGTCAAGTCAGCAATGATAATTTCTGACTCTCCAATTTTTTTCAGCACATCTTCCATTACGTAGCCACTAGATGAGATGTCATCCGCGCGCAGACAGATAAATCCGACTTCATCGGCCTCAACCGTCTCTTTTATAGTTGCGTAAACTTCGTCGAACTTCTCCGCAAACGGCATGATTACGAAACACCTTCCGTTTAGAGGCTTGGGAGGGTCGGGGTCGAAGAATTTTTTAGGGTACATTTTCAACTCCTTATACTTTTAGCTCTCTCTGTAAGAGATACCCACAGTGATTCACCTCTGCGCCTAACAAGATATTATGCCGCGGATTCGCGGCATGAGTATGCAATAGGGCGTGGCATGCCGCTCGGAAGGTTTGCAAGTTTATTGAAGGCCGGGGCGTCGAGACGACCGGCTTAAATCTGTTGCGCGTCGAGTTGTTTGCGGTAGTCTTCGCCTTCGATCTGGACGGTCTTGCACATCTCGTAGAGGCGGGAGCGGAGGCGGACGCCGACGCGGTCTTCGAGCGTCTCGTCCGAGGCGGCGCGGCGCGCGTCGAGGTAGTTGGTGGTGAAGATGGTGAGCTTCTTGTCGTTGTAGCGCTTGCCGATGATGTTCATCATCGTGTCGCGAACCCAGTCGGTCGGCTTCGACGCGCCGAGTTCGTCGAGCACCAGAACTTCGGCCTGATAGACGGGCGCGAGCACGCTCATCTCCGACGTGTTCGACACCTTGTTGTAAGAGTCCTGAATCTCTTTCAGGAGCGCGCCGAACTCGTAGAAGAGGCACGGCACGCCCTTCTCGATCAGGCCTTGCAGGATGGCGACGGCGAGGTGCGTCTTGCCGACGCCGACCGGCCCCATCAGGAGCAGCCCGCGCTCGACCGCGGGGTACTCGCGCACGAGTCGGAAGGCGTAGTTGAAGGCTTTGAGCTGCGAGCCGTTGTTCGGCGCGGGGTAGAAGTTCTGAAGCGTGCAGGCTTCTTTGCGCGGCGGCGCGGCCTCGCGGTAGCGGCGAGGGATGCGCGCCTGCTCCAGGAGCTTCGAGCGCGTGTCGTGCGTGCGGCACTGGCAGCGGCGCGCGCCCTTGCCCGGCACTACTTCGAGTCCGGTGCCGAAGCAGACGGGGCACGCCGACGACTCGACCTTTCTCTTCCGCGCCGGCTTCTCTTCCGAGACGTGAGGCTCGTCCGACGCCGACCCGTCGGGCACGGCGAACAGAGGCGGAACCTTTTTGCGGCTGTCCGTAGGCATCCGAGAGAACTTTGTTTACTTGCTTTGTGACTGCGCGCGGGGGTTCGGAAGTTCTTGCGCGTCGCCCGCTGCGAGGCAAAAGTTTCGCGCCTCCTGTCAGAAGGCGTGCGGATTATAGCACTCGAATTTTAGATTGCAAGACAATCGTTTCGCGCCCGCGTGACGACGAAAACAGAAGCGTTTTGGCGCGCGTTCGCGTTGATGAAAAACTCTCATCGCGCGCTTCGGAGTCATCGCCCTGTTCGATTGTTCGATGAAGAGAAGTGCGCCCGCCCTTTTCCACAAGTGGAAAACGCGCGCCGCCTCGAAAGTCGGACGAGGCGCACAACTCGGACGCGTGCTTTGAGCGCAAAGTTCGCCCGACAGCGCCGCCTCCAAGTCGGGAGTTGAACGTCCGCGCCCTTCGCGCGGAGGGTCTCCGGTTGGTGCTACGCCAGACGCTCGGCGAGTTCGAGCAGGCCGAACACGGCTATGACGCCGAGCAGAACCAGCAGGACGATGTGCACGGGCCGCAGGACGTAGCGGCGGCACGCACGACACCAGATGCTGCCCGAACGCAGGGGCCTGGCGCAGTAAGGACATTTGGGCATCGGTCGCTACCCTTCATCGGGGCTGTACCAAAATGCCATGATTACGCTTCCGTATTCAAGCTTTTTTGCGCGTCCATGCGGCCCGAATGTCTGTGCGAGGACGCGACGCGCCGCGCGTGTGTTATAGTTTTCCGGTCACAAAATCCGAACAGGAGAAGGCGGCGTGCGGCTCTCGACGTGTGAGACCCGGCGCGAGAGTTTTGCACGGGGATGGGGATTGTGCGGGGGCTTCTGAGCAAGATCGGACTCGGCGACGGCGCGGGGCCGCGCGAGCGCGTGAGAGTCTTCCTGCTCGACGACGACACGTTCCGCCACGAGTGGTTCGCGCGGCAGTTCAAGGGCGACACTGTTGACGTGGCGGCGGACGCGGCGCGCGCCGTCGAGATGCTCTCGTCGAACTACTACGACGTGATCTTCCTCGACCACGACCTTCTGCCCGAGCACTACTACGCCGAAGAGTTCGACGACGAGCGGACGGGCTACGCCGTCGCGCGCTGGCTCGCCGACAATCCGGCCAGACTCGCCGCCGCGCAGATCATCGTCCACACGCGCAACGCCGACGGCGCGCTCCGCATGGTCGAACTCCTCCGCCGCGCCGGACGCCAGGCCGAGCACGTCCCCTTCCAATTCCTCGCGCCGAAAATAAAACAACTGCGCCAGCGTTGATGGAGAGGCTAGGGGCTAGAGATTAGAGGCTAGTTGAAGACTCGCGCGCTGAGTATTCAAGTCGCGCATGAATCCTGAGCTAGCCTCTAGTCTCTAGCCCCTAGCCTCTCCTTTTGCTACACTCGCGCCCGCGTCCTTTCATCCCGAACGCGGCGACAACTTATGAAAACCGAAACGTATTTCAGAAAGCCCGCGCTCTCGCTCTGTCTCGCTCTCTTCTTCGGTGCGCTCACGCTCGCGCAGACGGGCGGCGGGAACAGTCACGCGCCGAAGGGCGCGGGCCAGCCTTACGACGATCAGGTCAAGGCTCTGCTCGAACGGCCCGACATCAAGGCGGCCTTCGCGGACGTTGAGAACAGCCGCGACGCGATTCAGAAGGAGTGGATCGCGCTCACCGAGATCAACGCGCCTTCGGGCCAGGAGCAGGAGCGCGCCACGTTTATCGAGAACATTTTGCGCGGCTATAAGTCTCTCGAAGTCCGCCGCGACTCGGTCGGCAACATCGTCGCCACGCGCAAGGGCACGGGCGGCGGCCCCGTGGTCGTCATTGACGCGCACATGGACACGGTCTTCCAGCCCGGCCTGAAGATCAAGGTCGAGCAACGCAACGGGCGTCTCTACGCGCCCGGCATCGGCGACGACACGCGCAACGTCGAGGCGATGCTCGCGATGATCCGCGCGCTCGACGCCGCCGGGATCAAGACGAAGGGCGACCTCGTCTTCCTCTTCACGGTCGAAGAGGAGACGACCTTCAAGGGCGTCGAGGCGTTCGTGCGCGAGAACAAGTCGAAGGTCAACCACTACATCGCTCTCGACGGCGGCTACGAGGGTTTCACATACGGCGGCATCGGCATCAACTGGTATCGACACCACTTCATCGGGCCGGGCGGGCACACGCGCTCGCAGACGCCGCCCTACTCGGCGACGCTCCCGCTCGCGCGCGCCGTCCAGCGCATCTACCAACTGCCGCTGCCCGCGGGCATCTCTTCAAACATCAACATCGGGATGCTCGGCGGCTCCGAGGTGGTCAACGCGAAGGCCGCGGACGCCTGGTTCACGGTTGACCTGCGCTCGACGAGCAACGAAGTCATCGCCGACCTTGAGAAGAAGATCGCGGCGATACTCAAGGAGGAGGCCGACCGCGAGAAGATGACCGTGAAGACCGAGTTGATCTCCTCGACTCCCGCGGCGCAGATTCCCGGCCACCGCGACTCTCTGCTCGTCAAGACCGCAGAGGCCGTTCACTACGCGATGGGCTTCCAGCCTTCAATCGGCATCGCCGGGTCGAACAACGGGAACGTCGCGCTGCTCGCGGGCATCTCCGCCATCTCGACGGGCGCGGCGGACTGCGGCGACTCGCACGCGCTCACCGAGTGGTGCGACCCCGAAACGATCTACAAGGGCATCGAGAAGACAATCCTGCTCGGCGTGGCGATGGCGCAGCCGTCTTGATTGCGGATTGCGGATTTGCGATTGCCGGCTGTCGAATTTCGGAGCGGAGATTCGGGCAAGTTAGTCAACACTTCTGGTTCAGTCGAGTTAGTCAACGCTTCTGGTGTCGCTCCTCGTCCGCGCGTGCCGCGTGGCGGCTCGCCTTGTCGCCCGGCGTCTGTCCGTCTTTGCGGTCGGCGTCGGGCGCTTTGCGCCTCGCCAACTCGTCCTCGATTTCCGAATTGATCTCGCCGCCGACGAGTATGGCCGCGCCGGTGAAGTAGAACCAGAGCATGAGGATGATGACCGCGCCGAGCGAGCCGTAGGTCGTGCTGTACGTGTTGAAGAAGTGCAGGTACGCCCTGAACGCGAACGAGACCAGAAGCCAGAGCGCGACGCCGATGACCGAGCCGGGCGTCAGCCACTTCCAGCCCCGTCCGCGCGTGTCGGGCGCGAAGTAGTAGATGAGCGCGAACGAGAGCAGCACGAAGACGAGGACTATCGGCCACTGCGCGATCTTCCAGACGAGCGCGAACTCGTCGCCCATGCCGTACCTGACCGCGACCGCGTCGGCGAGGTTGTGGCCGTAGAGGACGAGCACAAGCGCCGTCACGATGAGGAACGAGAGCGCGACCGTCAGCGCGATGGCGACGAGGCGCACTTTCCACCACGGCCTCGTCTCCTTCAGATCATAGGCCGCGTTCAGCGACTCGCTGATCGCCGTCATGCCGCTCGACGCCGCCCACAGCGTCGCCAGAATCCCGAAAGAGAGCTTGCCGCCGCCGCTCCCCTGCGTCACGTCGTTGACCGTCTTCGCCACGAGCTGCGAGGCGTCGCCCGGCAGCACGGCGCTCAAATACCTGAAGAGTCCCGCGCGGAGTTCGAGGTCGGTGCCGGCGAAATATCCGAGCAGCGACGTGAGGAACAGGAGCGCTGGAAAGAGCGCGAGCAGGAAGTAGTAGGAGAGCTGCGCCGCGTAGCCGAGTATGCCGTCTTCGGTCGTCTCTTCATAGACGCGCTTGGCGAGTTGCTTCCAACTCAGCCCGCCGAGGCTCAGCGGCTCGAACATGACCCAGCCTCCCTCTCAGGTTGCGCCAGAGTGTCAACGCGCGGGAAGTCGAAAGCGTCACGATTTTGTAAGACTTATTTGACGAGCGTGCCGGTGCGGCTCCAGCGCGTGTTGCGGAAGAAGTCAATGATGAAGTTGAACGGGAAGAGCGCGCTGCTGCTCGGCGCGCTCTCGTCGTAAGACCAATAGACGAACATCGCGCGCCCGATGATGGCCGAGCGCGGGACGTAGCCCCAGTAGCGGCTGTCGAGACTGTTGTCGCGGTTGTCGCCCATCGCGAAGTAGTGGCCTTCGGGGACGATGAACTTGCCGTCCGCGTGCCGCGTCGAGGCGTGACGCTCCGGGTCGAAATACACGTCATAACTCTCGCCCTCTTTGCGCGGCGGCGAGTTGACGATCTTGAGCGGCGCGTTGTCTTCCCTCTCCGGCGTGTCGGGGCTGTCGTCGCCGTTCTGCGCGGTGATGACGTGC
>DASRCS010000137.1:0-7897 GCA_035652995.1 Pyrinomonadaceae bacterium | reverse complement strand
TCGGCGGGCGCGACCTGATTGCCGCCGAAGCGCCAGGCGACCTGAGACCATGCTTCGGGCGGCCCGTCGAAGAAGCCCGAAGGCGTGATGACGATCCACCTGCCGTCCGTGAACCCGATCACGTCGGCCAACGCCTCGCCCGACGCGGAAGAGTAGATGCGCGTCCGCACGTCCCTGTATTCCTCGCCGGAGGCGACGATGAACGTGTGCCCTTCGCGGCTGAAGGCGGCGGACTTCAGGCTCAGGTCTTGCAGGTCGAGGACGAGCCGTCCGCTGTCCGCGCGCCAGAGCTTGATGACGTTCTGGTCTTTGCGTTCCGTCTTCCACCACGTCGCGAGCGCCGCGCCGTCCGCGCTGAAGGCGACTTCAGTCGCCCCGTTCGGACTACCGCCGAAGGACTGCAAAAGCTTTCCCGTCTGAACGTCCCAAAGCCTTAGCGTCTCGTCCGCGTTCGCGCCCGACGCGAGCGCCTTCCCGTCGGGGCCGAAGGCGAGCGCGTTGATGCGTCCCTTGTGCCCGTTCAGCGTGTTGAGCGGACGCCCGCTCGCCACGTCCCACACCCCGACGGTTCTGTCGTTGCCGCCCGACGCGAGCAGTTTGCCGTCGGGGCTGAAGGCGAGCGCGGACACGTAACCCGTGTGCCCCTCGAAGGCGCGCACCTGCTGGCCCGTCTCCCAATCCCAGAGCCGTATCGTGTTGTCGGCACCGCCGGAAGCGAGCAGCTTGGAGTCGGGGCTGAAGGCGATGACGCCGACGTTGCCCGTGTGGCCGCGCAGGACGCGGAGAGGCTGGAAGGTCGCGTCGTAGAGCTTGATCGAACTCTCGGCGATCTGTGCGACGGCGCGACCGTCGTGGCTGAAGGCGAGCGCGCCGGCCTCGTCAATCTGGCCGAGCTTGCGGCAACTGCGCGCGTCCCAAAGGATGCTGTTCAGCGCGATGACATTCCCCTCCGCGTTGCGCGGCATCGAGTCCAGACGCGCGCCGCTGCCTTCGAGTGAACAGATGAGGCCGATGTTCGCGTCCCAGAGCTTCGCCTTGCGGCCAGTCACGACCGTCACGGTTCCGCGTTCGGGGAAGATGGTCAGGCGCGCGGACTTTTCCTCGTCGCTGTAGCGGTTCGGGCCGAAGGCGCGCACGACCTCGCCCTTTTCGACGCCCCAGAGAATGATCTGCTCGTCCCCGCCGGTGACGAAGCTCTGGCCGTCGGGGCTGAAGCTGACGGAGTCGGCGAAAACCGGGCGCTCGTCGTACCCGTCCTTGACGTTGATGCTTCGGCTCAGTCTGCCGCCGGCCACGTCCCACAATTCGAGACTCCTCTGAAGCCCGCCTCCGTGTCCGGCGTTCGACACGAAAAGTTTTTCCCCGTCGGGGCTGAAGGCGATAACCGCGCCGTCGGTCTGGGTCGCGTCGGTCTTGAGGCTGCGGACGACGCGCCAGCCCGAAGCGTCCCAGAGGTCAACCGCGCCCTGTCGCAGCACCGCGAGCGTTTTGCCGTCGGGGCTGAAAGAGATGCCGTCGGGCACGCGCAAGGGGTTCGCTTCGACCGTGCGGAGCAAGCGCCAGCCGGAGACATCCCAGAGGTTCAGTTTGGAATCAACCGTGATCTCGGCGAGCAGTATCCCGTCGGGGCTGAACCGCGCCGCCCCGGCGTAGCCGTCGAGCGTCTTGACGAGCGTCCCGCTCGCCACGTCCCACACTTTGAACTTGTCGGTCTGTGCCGCCAGCAGCTTCCCGTCGGGGCTGAAGGCGAGCGCGCCGCTGATCGAGGCGGTGCTCTCTTTGGCCGCGTCGTCGAGTTCGCGCACCAACTTCCCGCCGCCCACGTCCCAGAGCTTGATGTAATCACCCGTGCTGATCGAGGCGGCCAACTTGCCGTCGGGGCTGAAGACGGCGCGAACGTCGTCGAAGCTGTCGCCCTGCGCCTCGAAGTTCCTGATTAGCCGCCCGGTCGCCGCCTCCCAGAGCTTGAGCGTGTGGTCGGCGCTCGCCGACAGAATCGTCCTGCCGTCGGGGCTGAAGGCGACCGTGTGGACGCTGTTCGTGTGCCCCGACTGCACGATCAGTTCCGGCGTCTGCGCGTTTGAAACGGCGCAGGCGAACAGAAGCGTCAGGAGCGCGCGACGGGAAAGAGAGAAAGCGAATCGCATGATCGTACTCCGGCTTAAGTCGCGAGGCAGGCGACGCTTGAGGATAGAGACAATGCGAGCCGAACAGGTTCAAGGGTTCGAGGCGGTCAGCGTCGTGCGGTGAGACGAATCAGGCGCGAGGGTATGTGAGCGGCGACGGGCTGTCAAGCCGAAGGCTTGCCCTCGGCGGCTGCAACTTTCCGGCCCGCGGTCGAAGTCTGCTGCTACTTCCGCGGGTTAAGACTGCTCCTTCTTCGGGCGGCGATTCGCGGCGAGCACGCGCTTGCGGAGGCGTATTGACTTCGGCGTGACTTCGACCAGCTCGTCGTCGGAAATGAATTCGAGCGACTGTTCGAGCGAGAGGTCTTTGACGGGCACGAGGCGCATGGCCTCGTCGGCGGTCGAGGCGCGCATGTTCGTCAGCTTCTTCTCGCGGACGATGTTCACGTCGAGGTCAACCGAGCGCGCGTTCTCGCCGACGATCATGCCCTCGTACACGCGCGTCGTCGGGCGGACGAACATCGTGCCGCGCTCCTGTAGGTTGTAGATGGCGTAGGTCGTCGCCTCGCCCGCGCGGTCGGCGACGAGCGAGCCGGTCGAGCGCCCGCGCATCGGCCCCAGCCACTCGCCCCAGCGGAGGAAGATCGTGTTGAGGAGCCCCGTGCCCTTCGTCTCCGTCAGGAACTCGCCGCGGAAGCCGATGAGTCCGCGCGACGGAGTCTCGAATTCTAAACGTACGCGGCCCGTGCCGTGGTTGACCATCTTCGTCATCTGACCCTTGCGGCGGCCCATCGCTTCGGTGACGACGCCGATGAACTCTTCGGGGCAGTCGATGACGACCAGCTCGATGGGTTCGAGCGTCACGCCGTCGCGCTTGCGGGTGATGACTTCGGGCTTCGAGACCTGAAGCTCGTAGCCCTCGCGCCGCATCATCTCGATGAGGATGGAGAGTTGAAGCTCGCCGCGGCCCGACACCTTGAACTGGTCGGGCGACTCCGTCTCGGCGACGCGGATGGCGACGTTGCCCAAGACCTCGCGGTCGAGACGTTCTTTCAGTTGGCGCGAGGTGACGAACTTGCCTTCCGTGCCCGCGAAGGGCGAGTTGTTGACGCCGAAGATCATCGAGATGGTCGGCTCGTCAACGGCGATGACGGGCAGGGCCTGCGGGTTGTCGGCGCTCGTCACGGTCTCGCCGATCTCGATGCCCTCGATGCCGGCGAGCGCGACGATCTCGCCGGAGCGCGCGCGCTCGATGCTCTCGCGCTTCAGTGC
Organism: Pyrinomonadaceae bacterium; assembly: GCA_035652995.1. Taxonomy (GTDB): domain Bacteria; phylum Acidobacteriota; class Blastocatellia; order Pyrinomonadales; family Pyrinomonadaceae; genus QHXN01. The sequence goes on along the minus strand of DASRCS010000137.1, from coordinate 4,499 downwards.
CTCGAAGGCGTAAAGCTCCTTGACGCGAACCTTCTCGATTGACTTGTCGCGCTTGACGACGGCGACGGTGTCGCCCTGCGCGATCTCGCCGGAGAAGATGCGCCCGATGGCGAGGCGTCCGACGTACTCGTTGTAGTCGAGGTTGGCGACGAGCAGTTGCAGCGAGTCCGCGCGAAGCTCGCGCGGCGGCGGGATGGTGCGGACGATCTCCTCGAAGAGCGGGCGCAGCGTGCGCGACTCGTCCTCCAGATTTTTCTTCGCGACGCCGTCGCGCGAGACGGCGTAAAGCACGGGGAAGTCAATCTGCTCGTCGGTCGCGTCGAGGTCAATGAAGAGGTCATAGATGTCGTTGACGACCTCTTCGGGGCGCGCGTCCTGCCGGTCAATCTTGTTGACGACGACGATTGCCGGGAGGCGCGCTTCGAGTGCCTTGCGCAGGACGAAGCGCGTCTGCGGGAGTGGCCCCTCCGCCGCGTCAACCAGAAGCATCACGCCGTCAACCATCTTCAGGACGCGCTCGACCTCGCCGCCGAAGTCGGCGTGGCCGGGCGTGTCGAGGATGTTTATCTTCACGCCGCCGAAGCGGACGGACGTGTTCTTCGCCATGATCGTGATGCCGCGCTCGCGCTCCAAGTCCATCGAGTCCATGACGCGCTCGACGACGTGCTCGCCCTCGCGGAACGTGCCCGACTGTTTGAGCATCGCGTCAACGAGCGTGGTCTTGCCGTGGTCAACGTGGGCGATGATTGCGATGTTGCGTATGTCTTCTCTGAGCATTCCGATTCAAAAGCAGTGACGTGTGACGGGAGACAAGTGACGAGCCGGGGAGACCGCGCCGCTTTAGCCGTCGAATGTTTATCGGGGTTTGATTAAAAAAGGATTCTAACTTGCTATCCGCCGCTTGTCACCCGCCACCCGCCCCCGCCGACATTCTTGTTGCCCGCCCGCGCTCACCCGCCGTCCGGCACGCGCCACGACCTGCGGCCCGCGAGTTTGCCGGTCTGCCGCAGCGCCTCGTAGAGCACGACGGCGACGGATGTCGCCAGGTTCAGGCTGCGGACGTTCGGGTTGAGCATCGGGATGGTGAGGCAACGCTCGCGATTCGCGCGCAGCAAGTCTTCGGGCAGGCCGCGCGTCTCGGGGCCGAAGATGAGGCAGTCGTCTTCGGCGAAACTCCAATCGGCGTAGGAGACTTCGGCCTTCGTCGTCAGGTAGAGGAAGCGCGCGGCGGGCAGGGCTTCGCGCAGCGCGTCGAGGTCGCGGTGGCGGTGCAGCTCGACTTCGGGCCAGTAGTCGAGTCCGGCGCGGCGCACGGCGCGGTCGTCGAGCCGGAAGCCCGTCACGCCGACGACGTGCAGCGGCGTGCGCGTCGCGGCGCACAGGCGCGCGACGTTGCCGGTGTTCGGCGGTATCTCAGGCTCGAAGAGCGCGACGCGGAGCATAAAGAAGCGGTCAGCAGCCGGCCATCAGCTTTGAGCCGATGGAGCGTCCTTCAACTTTTCAGTTAGGAACGTCGAGTGAGATTTTCCGCGCCGGCGATTCGGAAGGCAAGGCGCGGCGCTCCCCGTGCCGCGGAAAGGAAGAAGCTGAAAGCCGAGTGCTGAATGCTGACGGCTAAAAAAATTTTGGACGGCGTGCATCGTGTGCGACCGCCGTCCTTGGTTAACGCCCTCGCGGGCGAAGAGTGTTGTGTGCGCCGTTGAAGGTTGCGCGTACTTCCCCTGGCTGGACTACTACCTCTTCTTGGCGCCGCCCTTCTTGGCACCGCCCTTCTTCGCACCGCCCTTAGCGCCGCCCTTAGCGCCGCCCTTTTTCGCTCCGCCCTTTGCTGCTTTCTTAGTTGCCATAAGCTGTAGCTGCTCCTTTTCTTTTTTTGTCTGCCTCACCATTCCTGGTCAGGTCGTTTCTCACCACAAGATACTGTGTCAATTTTCATCTTGTGGCCTAGAGTGAATGGCGCACAACATATTGGGATTTATAAACACATTAAAAAAAGATGTCAACAACTTAATTCATCGTAGGCGAAAAAAAATTAGCGCGGCGTTCGATCTTCATCACTCGAACGCCGCGCGAAAATTTTTTTACCCGGCCTCTGTGTCTGGTCAGTCGCGTTGCGCGCGGATGGTCTTCTATCTGAAGAACGGCGTGAAGACCCACTGGTCGTGTCGCTCGATGCCGTAGTAGGTGAGGACTGACGCGCGGCGGCTCCGGCTCGCGACGCCGATGAAGGGGCCATTGCTCGAAGCGGAGTCGTCCTCGCCGCCGGGCGCTTCGTCGTTCGAGCCGAGGTCGAGGACGCCCGTGAGCCGCGGCAGTTGTTGCGCGAACCGGAGGAGCGCGGGGTCTTTCGTCGGCGCGGGCAGGTGTCCGTCGTTATAGACGGCGAGCTGCTTGACGAAGTTTGCGAAGGCCGCGTCGTTGACCTTGATCGTGCGCCACTCGCCACACTCGCCGTTGTGGCTCGTGAGCGGGTCGCAGGCGGCGCTCGCGCGCAGCACGTAAACTTTCTTCGTGCTGCCGACCGGCGTCACGCCGTCCGTCAGGTCTTGCATCGAGTTCGGCGGCTGGCCTTTGTAGCGGATGTAGAGACGTATCGCCTCGGCGACCTCTTCGCCGCGCGCGACGGCCTCGATCTCGCGCTCGCGGCGCGACTGCTGCTGGAGGCTCGGCGCGGCGGCCATCATCGCGATCATCATGACGGTCATCAGCGCGAGCAGCGCGACGAGCGAGTAGCCGCGCTCGCCGCGCTTCCGTGTCGCACGGGCGGTGTGTGACGGGCGCGTCATTGAGGCTCTTCTTCTGCTGTCCCTTCTTCGCTCGTAGGCGGCTGGATCGAACCGGGCGCGCGCCCCTGAAGCCCGTTCGGGCCGGACGCCGCGGTGAAGGGAAGCGTGTGTTTGATGTTCAAGTCCTTGTCAACGACCTCGACGCCGCGCTCGGTGATCGCGGCGACGCGGAAGCGGCCCTCGACGATGTCGCCCTCGTGGACGCTGTACAGCTCGCCCTTCGAGTCCTTGAGCACGGCGGTGTTCGAGCGCGCGCGCTTGAGGAGTCCGACGTAGGTGTAGGTCGGCGCGGGCGGCTGCATGACGTTGAGCATCGTCGTGTTCGAGTAGAGCTTGCCGTCGGGCGACGCCACCCTGACATCCCTCTGGCCGGCGCTTGAGATGAGCGGGGCCGGGACGGTCGCGGTGAGCTGCTGCATACTCTTGTACTGCGTCGGCACGGGCTGGCCGCCGATGAAGACGGTCGCGCCGGGGCCGAACTTGTCGCCGGAGACCTGCATCGTGAAGTTGCCGGTCGAGGCGAAGACGCTCTGCGGCGCGAGCGAGGCGAGAACCCAGGGCGGCGGAGGCGTCGGTGTCGGAGTCGGCGTGGCGGGCACAGCCGTCACGACGGGGGCCGGTGGTTTTTCGTAGAAGGCGAAGATGTTTCGACCGCCTTCGGAGCCGTCATACGACGCCTGCTCGAAGACGACGGGCGTCAGCACGTCAGGGCTAACGTCCCCCAAGTCGTTGGTGTTGCCCCCTCCCGTCTGACTGCCGGAGGGCCGCGGCTTGGGTTTCGGAGTCGGCGAAGTTGCAACAGGATTCGGCTTCGACGGGCCGGAGAACATGTAGATGATGAAGACGAGCATGACGACCGGCAGCACGATGGCCGCGATCATCTTGTTGCGTTCCGCCGGCGTCTTTTCTTCGAAGAGGGCCATGATTTACAACTCGCTTCGGCGACTCTCTGATTCTCGCGCCGCCGCGTCCGTAAAAACTCCAGCTAGATTTTCACTGCGAGGCCGAGCGGCGGAAGTACGCGGCCATGTCGAGGCGCAGGCTGACGAGCGCGCCGCGCGGAGTCGCCTGCGTCGGCGCGGTGGCCTGCGCGGCTGGCGCGGCTGGCGCGGCTGGCGCTAGGGGCGACGCGGGCCTCGACGGCGTGAAGGGCGCGGGCGCTTGCGCCGCCGCCGGCTGCGACGCGGCGCTCGAATCGGTGACGCCTTCGAGTTCGACCGTGTTGACGACGACGAACTGGTTGTTGTCCGACTCGATGTCGCGGATGAAGTGGCGGAGGTTCGTGTACGTGCCCTCGACCGTGAGCGTCACCCCGATGCCGGGGAAGACGCTCTGCACGACGCGCGCCGCCTGATCGCCCGCGCGCTTCTGCGTCGGGTCGGTGCCGGGCGCGGCCTCCTGCATCTGCGTGTAGCTGATGCCGCCGCTGATCCGCAGGTTGTTCTTGAGGATGAGGCGGTTCAACTCTTCGATGACCGTCTTCGAGCCGGTGTTAAGCTGTCCGAGGTGCCCCGTCTCGAACTGTTCGAGGCTCGTGAGAATCTCGCCGGCGCGCTGCTGCGTGTTTCTGGTGTTGCCGAGCGTCTGCTGCTGCGTCTGTAGAAGCTTCTGAAGGTCGTCGTGCTCGTCCTTGAGCGACTGGAGTCGCGAGCGCTGGGGCACGAGCAGGAAGAGGTACGCGAGCACCGTCAGCAGCACGAGCAGCGCGGCGAC
>DASRCS010000136.1:0-2481 GCA_035652995.1 Pyrinomonadaceae bacterium | reverse complement strand
GCAGCAGACCGGCGGGCAGACGCAACGACAGGGCGCGCAAGGGCAGCAGACCGAAAGCACGACGCAAGCCGGAGCGCGCGACCGCGACGTGCAGCTCTTCCTGCTTCAGTGGTCGGACGACGGCACGCGCGCCGTCCTGATGGCGCGCGCCGCCGACAACAAGGATCGCTGGATCATGTCGCTCGACCCGGCGACGGCGAAGACGAAAGTGCTTGCGGACATTCACGACGACGCGTGGGTCGGCGGCCCCGGCTCGTTCACGTTGGGCTGGCTGCCCGACAACCGCCGAGTCTTCTTCGAGTCGGAGCGCGACGGCTGGGCGCACCTCTACACCGTCAGCACGGACGGCGGCGACCCCGTGCAGTTGACCTCCGGCAAGTTCGAGGTCTCCGACGTTCGGCTCTCGGCGGACAAGACGAAGTTCTATTTCACTTCCAGCGAAGGCAGCTTCTTCGAGCGACACCTCTACTCGATGTCAACGGAGGGCGGCCCGCGCACGCGCCTGACGACGATGCCCGGCTTCAACCTCGCAGACGTTTCGCCCGACGAGACGACGCTCGCCGTCGTCCGCTCGTACAGCAACAAGCCGCCGGAGCTTTACCTTCAGCCGAACCGCCCCGCGACGGCTTCGACTGTTACGACTTCAACGGCTTCGGCCTCAACGACAGCCGCGGGCGCGCGGGCAGCGGACGCGCAAACGTCCGAAGTCAAACAGGTGACGACCTCGCCCGTCGCGGAATTCAACGAGTACGACTGGATTGACCCGCCCATCGTATCTTTCCGCGCGCGCGACGGCGCGACCGTCTATGGCCGACTCTACAAGCCCGCGAATTTCAAACGCGGCGGCCCCGCAATCATCTTCGTCCACGGCTCGGGCTACTTGCAGGACGTGACGAAGTCATGGTCGAGCTACTACCGCGAGTACATGTTCCACCACCTGCTGATGGAGCGCGGCTTCACGGTCTTGAGCATTGACTACCGCGGCTCTGCCGGGTACGGGCGCGACTGGCGCGTCGGAATTTATCGCCACATGGGCGGCAAGGATTTGGACGACCACGTTGACGCGGCGCGCTACCTCGTCGCCGAGCACGGCGTTGACCCGAAGCGCATCGGAATCTACGGCGGCTCCTACGGCGGCTTCATGACGCTGATGGCGATGTTCACCACGCCCGACACCTTCGCCGCGGGCGCGGCCCTTCGGCCCGTCACCGACTGGGCGCACTACAACAACGGATACACCTCGAACATCCTCAACGACCCGCAGGACGACCCCGAAGCTTACAGGCAAAGCTCGCCCATCTACTTCGCCGCGGGGCTGAAGGGCGCGCTGCTCATCTGCCACGGCATGGTTGACACGAACGTCAACTTCCAGGACACGGTGCGGCTCGTCGAGCGTTTGATTGAATTGAGAAAAGAGAACTGGCAGGTCGCGCCCTACCCCGTCGAAGACCACACCTTCGACCGCGCAGACAGTTGGGCCGACGAGTACAAGCGAATTCTCAAACTCTTCACCGAGCAGCTACACCCCGACCAGACGGGAAGTTCTGACGCGACGCGGCGGAAGCAGCGCGGCAAGCCGCGGAGTCAATAAGAGTCGCGCGTGCAATCAAGGGTCACGACATCCGAACAGTCGTGGTTCAAGCGGGCAAAGCTGATTGAAGGAGGATGAGGCATGAGAAGAGTCTCCGCCGCGTTCCTGTTCTGCCTGTTCTGCGGAGTCGTCACGGCTTCGGCGCAGACCGAACAATGCTTTGAGAACGACGGCCTGAAGCTCCGGCAGAGGGCCACTTTCACGATCACTGGGAACAAGGTCGAAGGCACTTTCGAGTCGGGCGGCTACGACGAGGGCACCTCCGCCGAGACCTTCGACTTCACGGGCACGAAGGCGGGAAACCTCCTGACGATAAAGTTCGTCGGCGGCAAGCCGCCCTACGAACTCCCGCCCGGCACGAAGCGCATCGTCTGGACGCTCGCCGCGCGGTCGCTGAAGATTCCGACCTACGGCAAGAACTACAACACGAACAGGTACACGCCCTACGTGGCGACTTACGAGAAGTGCAAAGAGCAGTAAGCCGCGGCGCGCGGGCGGCTCGGCAGCGGAGGTCGAAAGATGAGAAAGTCGTTCGGGAGGGTCGCAGCCGTCGCGCTGCTCGCTTGCCTGCTGCTCGCTTGTCTCGTGTCGTCTGCGACGACGTTGAATCTCGCGAGGGCGCAGACGGCCAAGCGTGAAAACGGAATCAAGCTGCGCGTCATCGGTCGCCGCATCGTCGTCAGAGAGCGCGGAGTCTCGCACGCGCTCGACATCTGGAAGCACATCGAGGCCGCGAAGATCGAAGACCCGCGCGAGATTTTCCTGACGCGCGGCGGCGGGTTCGTCTATCTTCTGCTCGACGTGTGCGGCCCTTCAAAGGCGAAGCCGGACGAGCACGAGTGCGGCGCGGGCGAAGAGTGCGATTTAATCTGGCTTGAGCTTGACGAAGC
>DASRCS010000135.1:0-2291 GCA_035652995.1 Pyrinomonadaceae bacterium | reverse complement strand
AGTTCGTCCAGAACGTCGAAGATTACGCGTTCCACCGCGCGCTCGAAGCGGCGTGGGGCATGATCGCGCGCGCCGACAAGCTCATCTCCGACGCGAAGCCCTGGGAACTCGCGCGGAGCGAAGAGCAGCGCGAGACTCTGAGCGCCGTGCTCTACCGCGCCGCCGAGACGATACGCTGGCTCGCCGTCCTGCTCTACCCGGTGATGCCGGAATCGTCGCGCGCGATCTGGACTCAGTTGGGTTTGACCGGCGACCCGCAGGAGTTTGATCCGACCGAACTGAAATGGGGGGGCTTGCGGGCGGGCGGGCGCGTCGGCGCAGTCGCGCCACTCTTCCCGCGAACTGACAAGGCGAAAACGATGGCAGAAATCGAAAAAGAGATCGCGCAACGAAAAGAGTCCGATGCGGCTTCGGCGGCGTCGCCTTCAACAGCTTCGACGGCTTCGTCTTCGTCAAACGAGTCCGCGGGCGCGCACGCGACGCAGGCCGCCGTGCCCGGCTCGCAGACCGCGAGCGGGACTAGTCCGGCGCAGCCGCCGATGCAGGGCGCGACCGAGGCTCAGCCCGCGCCGAACGCGCAGGGGCAGGGCGCGTCGGCTTCAGCGCCGGAGCCGGTCGCGAGCTACATCACGATTGACGACTTCGTGAAGGTCGAGATGAGGGTCGGCGAGATTCTCACCGCCGAGCGCGTGCCGAAGTCGGACAAACTCCTGCGCTTCACGATTGACCTCGGCGAAGCGCAGCCGCGGCAGATTCTCGCCGGCATCGCCGAATACTACGAGCCTGAAAAGTTGATTGGCCGCAAGGTCGCCGTCGTCTCGAACCTCAAGCCGCGCAAGCTCCGCGGCTTCGAGTCGCAGGGCATGGTGCTCGCGGCCTCCGTCGGCGAAGAGGGCCGCCCCGTCCTCGCGACCTTCGCCGAAGAAGTGCCGAACGGCGCGCGACTGAAATAAGGAATTCGGGAGTCAGGAGTCAGAATGAAGTCGGTCGCTGCGTCTTCATCCTGACTCCTGACTCCCGACTCCCGACTCCTGTTTTCCATGTTCGTTGATTCCCACGCGCACATTGACGGCGAGGAGTTCGACGCAGACCGCGACGAGGTCGTCGGGCGCGCGCGGGCGGCTGGCGTGCGGGCGATTCTGAACGTGGGGACGGGCGACCCGCATTCGGGGAATCTTGAGCGGGCGGTCGTGGTCACGGAGAAGTACGAAGGCGTTTACGCCGCGGCTGGCGTCCACCCGCACGACGCGCGTCTCTACGACGAAGAGGCTGAGCGGCGTCTGCTCTCGGTCTTGCGCGGCAGCGAGCGCGTCGTCGCTCTTGGCGAGATCGGTCTGGATTATCATTACGACAACTCGCCGCGCGAGGTGCAGCGCGAAGTGTTCGCAAGACAATTGCGGCTTGCGAAGGCAGAGGGCCTGCCCGTCATCATTCATTCGCGCGAGGCCGACGACGAGACGGTCGAGATACTTCGCGCCGAGATGACGGGCGCGGAGCGCGGCGGGGTCATGCACTGCTTCGGCGGCGGCGCGCGGATGGCCGAGGCCGTTCTGGAACTCGGCTTCATGATCTCGTTCGCGGGTAACGTCACGTTCAAGAAGGCGGAGAATCTGCGCGAAGTCGCGCTGACCGTCCCGCTCGAACGCCTGCTCGTCGAGACCGACTGCCCGTACCTCGCGCCCGTGCCTTTCCGCGGTCGGCGCAACGAACCGGCTCACGTCGTCGAGACGGCGCGCTTCCTCGCCGACCTGCGCGGCGTCGGGCGAGAGGAGTTCGGTCGCGGCACGTCGGAGAACTTCGCGCGCTTCTTCGGCGTCGAGCTGAGTTGAGGCTTCGGCGGACGGCATCCGCTACTCGAAGTTTTCGTCGCGCGCCGCACAATCAACTTTTCCTCGCGCGTCTTAAAATGTTATAAAGACACGGGCGGTGAGCGTGCGGAGTTCGGCGGACTGAATAATCTCGCGCCCGGCGCTCGCCGCGCGTCACACGTCATTTTCTTATGGCCCAGCAGAACTCATTCGACATCGTTTCGCAGGTGGACACCGCGGAAGTCAAAAACGCACTCAACCAGACGATGAAAGAGGTCAGGCAGCGCTTCGACTTCAAGGGAAGCAGCGCGGAGGTGCGTCTGGAAGGCGACGAGTTGATTCTGACCGCCGAGGACGAGACGAGGCTGCGGAACATGAACGACATTCTCCAGCAGAAACTCGTCCGCCGCTCAGTGCCTTTGAAGGCGCTAAGCTACGGTCGCGTGGAGCCTGCGGCGGGCGGCACGGTTCGGCAGCAGGTCG
>DASRCS010000134.1:0-6782 GCA_035652995.1 Pyrinomonadaceae bacterium | reverse complement strand
TTCGACGTGCCCGCCGAGGCGAAGGGCAAGCGCATCGTCATCCAGTTCGACGGCGTTTACATGAACGCCGACGTGTGGCTGAACGGGCAGCAACTCGGCAGCCACCCTTACGGCTACACGAGCTTCTGGTACGACCTCACGGACAAGATCAAATTCGGCGGCGCGAACACGCTCGCCGTGAAGGTGAAGAACGAGGGCGAGAACAGCCGTTGGTACTCCGGCTCAGGGATTTATCGCCACGTCTGGCTGAAGACGCTCGACCCCTTGCACATCGCGCAGTGGGGCACTTACGTCACGACGCCGGAGGTCGCCGTGCAGTCTGCCGACTCTCATTTCGCGTCGTCGGCAAAAGTTAATTTGAAGACGCGTGTGCAGAACGAGGGCGACGGCCCGGCGCGCGTCAGACTCGTCACGAGAATCATCAACTCCGGCGGCGCGGAGGCCGCGCGGGAAGAGACGAGTCAAACTGTCGAGGCGAAAGCCGCTCACGAGTTCAATCAGGACGCGACGATAAAATCTCCGGCGCTGTGGTCGCCCGACTCGCCGATGCTCTACACAGCCGTCAGCGAAGTCTATCGCGACAACCAACTGACCGACCGCGTCGAGACACAGTTCGGCGTCCGCACCGTCTCGTTCGACGCGGAGCGCGGCTTCATGCTCAACGGCCAGCCGCTCAAGCTCAAAGGCGGGTGCCTGCATCACGACAACGGCCCGCTCGGCGCGAGAGCATACGACCGCGCCGAGGAGCGCCGCGTGGAACTCCTGAAGGCCGCGGGCTTCAACGCCCTCCGTCTCGCGCACAACCCGCCGTCGCCCGCGTTCCTCGCCGCGTGCGACCGTCTCGGCATGATGGTCATTGACGAGGCGTTCGACATGTGGCGCGACGGGAAGAACCCGCACGACTACCACCTCTTCTTCGACGAGTGGTGGCAGCGCGACACCGAGAGCATGGTCTGGCGCGACCGCAACCACCCGTCCGTCGTCATGTGGAGCATCGGGAACGAAATCCCGAACAGGAACCAGCCCGCAGTGGTGAAGACGGCGAAGGCTCTGGCCGACTACGTCCGACGCCTCGACCCGACGCGCGCCGTCACCTCGGCGGTGAACGACATGGGCGAGGACAAAGACCCTTACTTCTCCGCGCTCGACGTTGCGGGCTACAACTACATGAAGGACAGGTACGAGGCCGACCACGCGCGGGTGCCCCGCCGCGTGATGGTCGCGACCGAGTCGTTCCCGCTCGAAGCCTTCGGCTACTGGATGGGCGTCGTGGATCATCCTTACGTCGTCGGCGACTTCGTCTGGACTGCGTTCGACTACATCGGCGAGGCGAGCATCGGCTGGCGCGGCTACTGGCAGGAGCACGACTTCTACCCTTGGACTCTGGCCTACTGCGGCGACATAGACATCTGCGGGTGGAAGCGCCCGCAGAGTTTCTACCGCGACGCGCTCTGGAAAAAAGATCAGGTCTCGGTCTTCGTCAAGCCGCCACAGCCTTCGTTCCCGCCGAACCCGAAGCGGCAGGCGTGGTCGAAGTGGCACTGGCTCGACGTTGCGCCCGACTGGAACTGGAAGGGCAACGAGAACAGGCCGCTCGAAGTGAACGTCTATTCCTCGTGCGAAGAGGTCGAACTGTTTTTGAACGGCAGATCGTTGGGGAGAAAACCGACGAACCGCTCGACGGAGTTCACGGCGAAGTGGGAAGTGCCGTATCAGGCGGGCGTGCTCAGGGCCGTCGGCTACGACGCGGGGAAACAGGTAAGCTCGTCCGAGCTGCGAACGGCTGGCGAGCCGACGCGCATCACGCTCTCAGCCGACCGCAGCGACATCAAGGGCGACGGCGAGGACTTGAGTTACGTCACGGTCGAGCTGACGGACGCGCGCGGCGTTCGCAACCCGAAGGCGGAGAACCTCGTGCGCTTCTCGGTCGAAGGGCCGGGGACAATCGTCGCCGTCGGCAACGCGAACCCCGTCAGCACGGAGAGCTACCAGCAGCCGCAGCGGAAGGCTTGGCAGGGCCGCTGCCTCGTCGTCATAAAATCCGAACGCCGCGCCGGCAGAGTAATCGTCAGAGCCTCTTCGCAAGGCTTGCCCCCGGCGGCGCTCGCCATAAACGTTCGCGGCTCGTGAACGACGCGGCGGAAGTCGGCGAGGTTGCGAGTCCGTCTCGACGCGGCAGAAGAGCGACGCGGCGCAGGCCCGCGCGAATGAGAGACTGACCTCTCATTTAAACGCGGGCGCGTTTGTTGCTAAGATGCCGCAAGTAACATTCAACCGAATTCGGACGGGTGCTTGTTCATGATGAACAAGGGGGCGGAGGATAAATGCGCAAGAAGGGCCTGACGGCGCTCGTGTCTTTGGCGGCGCTCGCGGCGGCGGCGTTGCTCGTGACGTTCGGCGACGCGTGCTCGCAGCAGCGGCGCGGGGCGCAGGGCCAACCGTCACGACCGTCGGCCACTCCGGGCAGCTTGCTCGCGGGTCAGGGCACGGCGGGCGACTGGACGACGGACGCGCCGGGCGTGCGCCACCACATCACGCCCGCCGACCTGCCGCAGCCTTACGCCACGCGCTCGGTGGACGCAGGCTCAAGAGTCGTGCGGCGGCCCGAAGGCGCTCTGCCGAAAGTGCCCGCGGGCTTCAAGGTCGAGGAGTACGCGACCGGCCTCTCGACGCCGCGTCTGATTCGCACCGCGCCGAACGGCGACCTCTTCGTCGCCGAGAGCTACGCGGGGCGCGTGCGCGTGCTGCGCGGCGCGGGCAAGGCCGAAACGTCGGAAGTCTTCGCCGCAGACCTGCACCAGCCCTTCGGCATCGCCTTCTATCCGCCCGGCCCAGACCCGCAGTACGTCTATGTCGCCGACACCGACGCCGTGCTTCGCTTCCCCTACCGCAACGGCGACACGAAGGCGCGCGGCCCGGCAGAGACAATCGTGCCCGACCTGCCCGGAGGCGGGCGTCTGCGCGGCGGCGGCCACTGGACGCGCGACGTGGCCTTCTCGCTCGACGGCAAACGGATGTTCGTCTCGGTCGGCTCGCTGACGAACGACTACGAAGAGCGGGACGCGGCGGAGGAGAATCGCGCCGACATTCTCCAGTACAACCCGGACGGCACGGGCTTTAGAATCTTCGCGACCGGCATCCGCAACGCCGTGGGGCTAGCCGTCAACCCGCAGACGGGCGACCTCTGGGCGTCGGTCAACGAGCGCGACGAACTCGGCAACGACCTCGTCCCCGACTACGTGACGCGCGTCCGCGACGGAGGCTTCTACGGCTGGCCCTGGTACTACATCGGCCCGAACCAAGACCCGCGACATAAGGGCGAGCACGCGGAGCTTCGCGACAAGGTTCTCGTCCCCGACGTGCTCATCCAGTCGCACTCGGCGTCGCTCGAAATGATGTTCTACGCCGCGGGGCAGTTCCCCTCCGAGTACGTCGGCGACGCCTTCGCCGCCGAGCACGGCTCATGGAACCGCGCGCCCCGCACCGGCTTCAAAGTGATCCGCGTCCTTCTCCGCAACGGCGTGCCGACCGGCGAGTACGAAGATTTCATGACCGGCTTTCTGACTCCCTCCGGCGACGTTTGGGGCCGGCCCGTCGGCGTGGCCGAAGGCCGGGACGGCTCGCTCCTCGTCTCCGACGACGGCTCGGACACGATCTGGCGCGTCAGCTACGTGGGAAAGTAGAGAGGAGCGCGACGAGTAAATCTATGGAAATCAAAATCCTATCGCCTGAAGAAGTTGAGTTCAAAGAGAAGGACATACAGAACGCATTTGAGCGAGACTTATCGAAATTGGAAGAGGGGTTGGAGTTGATAGGCTCAGAAGTCGTCATAGGTACGGGGCGCGTAGATACTTTAGCGTTTGATTCCAACAACAGCCGTCCGGTGTTTATTGAGTACAAGCGCCGTGGAGAATTCAGCAAAGATGCTCTGATTCAATTGATGGATTACCTGAGTTGGTTTGCAAGAGATGAAAATAGAATGGCTGTTTTGGAGAAGATTATTCGCCAACGTAAGCCTGACGTAGAAGATTTTGAGCCTTCCATCCGGCTCATCTGTGTCGTCACTGATATAGATGACCGAATTAAGAATGCAATCTATGTCATATCAAATCACGTCAAGGTCTTTTCGTACATGGTAGCTCGTGACACGAGCAATAATACCGTCCTTGTTCCGAAGCTAGAGGTAGATAATAGTGAAGTTGAACCACAAATGCGCCAGTTAGTGTCAGAAGGGGAACTACTTAAAAAGTACCCACATCTTCAGGAAGTGTTCAGTAAATTAAAGACCCACTTAGAAACAGACGGAGTTTATAGTTATGCTACTGCACGCTCATTTCGTTTTAAGAAGAATAGAGTTTTTGCGAAGGCGCACTTTCGGAAGAGATACATTCAACTTGAACTTCGTGTTGGTGAGGGTAATGTAGCTGATCCAGATTTCAAGTATTGGCGGCAAGGCGCTTCTGATTGGGGTTATATGCATATCCACCCGTCAACAGGTGTGCCGGATAAAGTTATCGGCTGGATTGAAGCTGCTAAGAAGTTCAGCGGCGAAGGTGGAATTGAGGAAGACGAGATGTGAGAGGGGAATGCGTCATGGGTAAACTCAGCCGACGCAAATTCATCGGCACGGCGGCGGCTGGCGCGAACGCGAACGCCTGAACCGGCTTGGGCGCGGGACGCCACGCCTTTACACGTCCCCGTCGAAACTCGTTGGCCGAATCGCGTCTTGCTCCGCCGGCGCGCGACATCGTTTCGTCATTCAACTTTTCAAACATCGAAAGTGAGACTTCGATGAAGAGATTGATGAGAGTATCGGTGTCCCTTTTTCTCTTCCTGCTCGCGACCGCGGGCGTCGCCGCCGCGCAGGAGCAGAAGTTCGCGCAACTCGGCGACTTCAGGCTCGAGAGCGGCGAGGTCTTGCGCGATTGCCGCATCGGTTACAGAACCTTCGGCACGCCGAACGTCGACAAGTCGAACGTGATTCTCTTCCCGACTTGGGCGTCGGGCACGACCGAGCAGTTGGCGTCGAACTTCGGGCCGGGCCGTCTGGTTGACACGTCGAAGTACTACGTCGTCGCGGTTGACGCGCTCTCGAACGGCGTCTCCTCTTCGCCGTCGAACAGCACCGCGCAGCCGCGGATGAAGTTCCCTCGCGTCACCATCCGCGACATGGTGAACACGCAGCACGAACTTCTGACGAGGGTGTTAGGCATCAATCACCTGAAGGCGGTGATGGGCGTCTCGATGGGCGGGATGCAGACGTTTCAGTGGATGGTCGCGTACCCCGACTTCATGGACTCGTGCGTCCCCGTCGTCGGCTCGCCGCGGCTCGCGCCGTATGACCTGCTGGACTGGCAGACGCAGATTGATGCGATCATGAACGACCCCAGATGGCGCGGCGGCGACTACACGCAGGAGCCTGCGCGCGCGGCGGAGTACGAGTTCGGCGGGCTGGTGTTGACGACGCCCGCGGAGTTCAACCGCCGCATGACGCGCGAGAAGGTTCTCGCCGAGATCGAGCACGCGAAGACTTTGCACGGTTTCGACGCCAACGACAAGATCAGGCAGGATCAGGCGATGATGGCGCTCGACATTTCAGCGCCGTTCGGCGGCTCGATGGAGCGCGCGGCGGCGGCGGTGAAGGCGCGCGTGCTCGTCGTCGTCGCGACGCAAGACCACACCGTCACGCCCGGCCCGGCGATTGAGTTCGCGGGACTGCTGGGGGCGAAGGCGCAGTTGCTCAGGCTCGAAGGCGACTGCGGCCACCTCGCGCCGGGCTGCGAGTGGCAGAAGCTGAACCCGGCGGTCGCCGACTTCCTCGCGCGTTGACGAATCTTATTTTACGGAGGTTCTTGAATGGACGAGGCCAAGAGGTTACGTCGCTGCTGCATGCTGTTGTGTGTCCTGTTTTCCGTGTGCTCTTCGGCGACCGCCGCGCGCGCGCTCGACAACGGGCTGGCGAAGACTCCGCCGATGGGCTGGAACAGTTGGAACAAGTTCGGCTGCAACGTGAGCGAGAAGCTGGTCAGGGAGATGACCGACGCCGTCGTCTCGTCGGGGATGCGCGACGCCGGTTACAGCTACGTCGTCATTGACGACTGCTGGCAGGTCGGGCGCGACGCCGAAGGCAACATCATCCCGGACCCGCAGCGCTTTCCTTCGGGCATGAAGGCGCTCGCCGACTACGTCCACTCGAAGGGGCTGAAGTTCGGACTCTACTCCGACGCCGGGACGCTCACCTGCCAGAAGCGCCCCGGCGGTCGCGGCTACGAGTTTCAGGACGCGCGCCAGTACGCCGCTTGGGGCGTTGACTATCTGAAGTACGACTGGTGCGCGACCTCCACGCAGAACCAGCCGGCCTCGTACTCGATCATGCGCGACGCGCTCGCGAAGTCGGGGCGGCCAATCGTCTTCAGCATCTGCGAGTGGGGCACGTCGAAGCCCTGGACTTGGGCGGGCGGCGTCGGGAACCTCTGGCGCACGACCTCGGACATACAGGACTGCTGGGACTGCAAGCGCGACTGGGGCGGCATGGGCTTCCTCGGCATACTCGACTTGCAGGACGGACTCGAATCCTACGCCGGGCCGGGGCACTGGAACGACCCGGACATGCTCGAAGTCGGCAACAGCGGGATGACGACGACCGAGTACCGCGCGCACTTCAGCCTCTGGTGCATTCTGGCCGCGCCGCTCATGGCCGGAAACGACCTGCGCACGATGACGCCGGAGATCGCCTCGATACTGACGAACAAAGAGGCAATCGCCGTTGACCAGGACTCGCT
>DASRCS010000133.1:0-29688 GCA_035652995.1 Pyrinomonadaceae bacterium | reverse complement strand
CGTCGCCACCCCGCGCGTCACGGCGCTCAACAACCGGCCCGCGCAGATCGAGTCCGGCTCGCAGATTCCCGTCGTCACGCCGCAGACCGGGGCGGGCGGCGGCCAGACGCTCTTCACGACCACGTTCGTTTCCGTCCCGCTGCGACTCTCCGTCACGCCGCAGATCACCGACGCGGGCACGGTCATCCTCCACGTCACGGTCGAGAACAACAGCGTCAACCTGACGCTGACGAACTCGCTCGGCACGCCCGGCGTGGACACGCAGCGCATGTCCACGGAAGTGCTCGTCCCAGACGGCGGCACGACCGTCATGGGCGGCGTCCTGAACGACCGCGAGAGCGAGACGCAGAACCGCACGCCCGGCCTCGGCACGCTGCCCGTCATCGGCAACCTCTTCAAGCGCAAGGCCGTGCTGCGCAACACGGACGAGATTCTGTTCTTCATCACGCCGCGCATCTACAGGCCCGACTACCAGGGCCGCCGCGTCGAGAGCGAACCGGCCAGCGGCACGCGCTCGATTGCGATCCCGCAGCCGGTGCCGCTCGGCAACCCTTCGACGAACACGCCCGTCCCGCAGCCGAACCAGCAACAGCAGCCGGCGACGGTCACGCCGGTCGTCGTCCCCGCTCCGGTGGCGGAGCAGAACTCGACGCCGCCCGCCGCGAGCCAGCGCCCGTGAAGGAGGACTGAAGGGATGTTCAAGCAAGCACTCGCCGAGATAGTCGAACGCACGGAGGGCGCGACCGGCGCACTCATCATGGGCATGGACGGGATCGCGGTCGAAAAACTGTTCCTGCCCGAAGGCGACGAGGCGAACATGGACGTGGCGGCGATGGAGGTCACATCGCTGGTGCGCGCCGCGATGCGCGCCGGGATGAACACCGGCCTCGGCTCGCTCGGCGAGCTGGTCGTCAACTTCGAGCGAGTCCGCATCCTCGCCCGCATGTTATCGACCGAATACTTCGTCGTCCTCGCGCTCAAGCCCGACGGGAACGCCGGTCGCGGTCGCTACGAACTACGCAAGGCCGAACTCAAGCTCGCGCGCGAGTTCGCCGTCTAACGACGACAACCAACTCTTCGCTCACGCACTCGACGAGGCCGCGACTTTTGCGGCCTCGATTTTTTTGGATTCAGCAGGCGGGAAGCTTCGCCGCCGGCATCCCGCGCAGGATGACTCTCTGGCGGCGGACGACGCGGCGCGGGTTCTTCTGCGGGTTGAAGACGTTGAGCGGGCTGGGAATCATCGCCGAAAGGTACGCGGCCTCCGCCGGGCTGAGGTCGGAGGCGTGCTTGTGAAAATAAAATTGTGACGCGGCCTCCGCGCCGTAGATGCCGTCGCCCCACTCGATGACGTTGAGGTAGATTTCGAGTATGCGGCACTTCGAGAGCGAGCGTTCGAGGAAGTATGTGATCGCCGCCTCTTTAATTTTTCGCCCGAAGGTTCGCTCGCTCGAAAGGTAGAGGTTCTTCGCCAACTGCTGCGAGATGGTCGAAGCGCCGCGCTTGAACGTCGGCATCTGCGGAATCCAGCTTGAGTCGTCCTGGTCGCCCTCCTGCTTCGCCTCCTTCTCCGACTCCTTCTGCGCGTCGTCCCACGCGCGCTGAATCGCCTCGTAGTCGAAGCCGTGGTGCGTCGTGAAGTTCGTGTCCTCGCCCGCCAGAACCGCGCGCTGCAAGTTCACCGAGATGCGGTCGAGCGGCACCCACTGCTGCAACCGCCGCGGCTCGCGCCCCGCGTCGCGCGCCTCCTTCGCGCGCTGCTCGATCATGCTCGTCGTCTCCGGGTTCTTCGTCCGCAAGTCCGCGACGTGCGGGAACGTGAACACCTCGTAAACGATGAAGACGGTGACGAGCGCGAGGACGCAGATGCCCGCGGTCTTGACGATTCTCCACATAAGCTCTCAAGTTATAAGTTCAAGGTTCAAAGTTCAAGGTTCGAAGTTTAAGACGTGCTGTACCAGACGCAAGTTCCGAAACACGCGCTCTCATCTTTGAGCCTTGAGCTATGAACCTTGAACTCCGTAACTTTGAACCCCGTCGAAGACCGCCTTCGCCGCGCGGATCGTGTTGCAGTGAATCTCGATGGTATCCCTGATGTCCTCGCCGTAGCCGCCCGACATGACGGTCGCGACGGGCACGCCGCGCGCCCTGCACTCACGTAAGAGCAACTCGTCGCGCTCGCGCAGACCCTTCATCGTGAGCGCGAGTCGTCCGAGTTTGTCGCCCTCGAACGGGTCTGCGCCGCCGAGGTAGAAGACTATCTCCGGCGCGTGCTCGAAGACGCGCGGCAGGTTTCGGGCGAGCGCGTCGAGGTATTCCGCGTCCGCAGTCCCGTCCGGCAACTCAACGTCGAGCGACGAGCGCTGTTTGAAGAGCGGGTAGTTCTTCGCGCCGTGCATCGAGAAGGTGAACGCGTCCGCGTCGTCGGCGAAGATCGAGGCCGTGCCGTTCCCCTGATGAACGTCCAAGTCAACTACGCCCGCGCGCCGCACGAGCTTGTCGCGTCGCAACACCCGGATCGCGACCGCCACGTCGTTGAGCACGCAGAAGCCCTCGCCGTGGTCGGGGAAAGCGTGGTGCGTACCGCCCGCGAGGTTCGCGCCGATTCCGTCTTCAAGCGCAGAGCGCGCCGCGCCGATTGTTCCAGCGACTGCGAGGAACGAGCGGCGCACGAGCGCCTTCGACCACGGCAAGCCCAGACGCCTCAACTCGCGCTGCGTCAATGCTCCGGCGCGCAGGCGCGTCACGTAGTCTTCGGTGTGGACGAGCAGCACGTCGTCGAGCGCGGCCTCGCGCGGCTCGGCAATCTCGGCGGGCGAGAGAGTCCCTTCGGCGAGCAGGCGGTCGCGCACAAGCTCGAACTTGCGAATCGGGAAGACGTGCCCCTCGCCGATGTCGGCGTAGTAGCGTGGCGTGTAGAAGACGCGCATCGGGAAGCGGTTAGCTTTAGCTGTCGGCTGTTAGCCGCATCTTCATAATGTATCTACGTCAGTTCAGAGAATCAAACACGCGCTGCCAGTCCGCGCACGAACGACGACGCGGCCCGGTTAAAGCTCAAACCCGTGCGGCTAACAGCCAACAGCTAAAAGCTAATACTGAATCAAGCTGCCCTCGCGTTTGGCGCGGCGGACTGAGCGGGAGAAGACCCAGAGCGAGAAGGGGAGCAGCACGGCGAGGTAGATGACGAGCGTGAGGAGCGGCTGTCGCACCTCGGCGAAGGTCTGGCCCTGGATGAGCACGCGGCGGATGCCGTCAATGCCGTAGGTCGTCGGTATCAGGCGCGAGACCACGCGGAAGCCGCTGCCGGCGGACTGCGCGAGCAGTTGCACGGGGAAGAAGACGCCGGAGAAGAGCGCCGAACCCGTGCCGATGATGACGCCGAACGGGTCGCCGCGCTTGAAGACCATCGCGAAGCTCGCCGAGAGGATGCCGATTGACGCCAGCACGAGCGTCGTCAGCAGGAGGAAGAGGACGGCGAGCAGGAAGTTCCCGCGGTACTCGACGCCGAACAGCGCCCAGCCGAAGAAGAGGTAGAGGAACGAGTTGAACGTCGCCTGAAGAAAGTCCCACGCCGAGCTTGCGACGACGAGCGTCGGGATGTTTATCGGCGTCATCAGGACGCTTTCGAGCGTCCCCTGCGCCTGCTCCGTGCGTATCGCCGTGGCGAGCGAAGAGAACCCGACCATGAAGTAGTTGAGGAACGGGAGCGCCGTGATCCACGCGAGGAACGGGTCGCGCCACTGCGCGTAGGGCGTGCTGAACGTGCCCGCGAAAATCTGCGAGATGAAGAAGAGCGTCGTCGTGACGAAGAGGATCGAGAGGATACGCATGAAGAAGTCCAGGCGGTAGCTGACGGCCAACTGGAAGTCGCGCACGACGAAGGCGCGCACGCGGGACAGGAGTAGAAGCGCGCCCCTCAACATCAGCCCCGCGCCCCCGCCGCCGCGTCCGTCGCGCCCGCGCCGCCGCCGGCTTCGCCCGCCGCCTCGTCGGCCTCGCGCTCGAAAGTCTCAAGCACGTCGAGCAGCGTGCCGCGCTCCGTCTCGCACGAGACGACGCGCGCCCCGCCTTCGAGCAGCGCGCGCACCGCGCGGTCGAGTCGGTCGTCGCCCGCGTCGCGCGTGAAGCTGACCGTCAAAGCGCCCGCGCGCGACTCGAACGCGAAGCCGTCGGGCGCGGCGGCCCCTTCGGCGTTCGCCGCTTCGCCTTTGAAATCTTTTGCGGCCTCTTCGCTGGCGAAGTCTCCGGCCTTCGCGCGCAGCAGCGCGCGCGCGCGCGCGGCGTCGAGTCCGCTGACGGTGACGTGGACGCGCTCGCTCTGGCGGTGCGCGGCGCGCAGGCTGCGCGGCGTGTCGAAGGCGCGGATGCGACCGCGGCTGATGATCGCCACGCGCTCGCAAAGCTCTTCGACCTCGGAGAGATTGTGCGACGTGAGCAGCACGGTGGCGGGCCGAGGCCCACGCGCGAGCGAGGCGATTGTCTCGCGCAGGCGGGCCGCGGCGAGCGGGTCGAGCGAGCGCGTCGGCTCGTCGAGCAGCACCACGGGCGGCGAGTTGAGGAGCGCGCGCGCGATTGCCATGCGCTGCTTGTTGCCCGTCGAGAGTTCGCCGAAGCGCCGCCGCCGCAAGTCCGAAAGCTCAAGCAACTGCAAAAGCTCGTCAATGCGACTGCGGGCCGCGCGCGCGCCGAGTCCGAAGAGCCGCGCGAAGAAGACGAGGTTCTGCTCGACCGTGAGCCGCCAGTAGAAGCTCCGCTCCTCGGCGCTCGCGAGTCCGACCCGCGAGCGCACGCGCGCGTCGTCGCGGACGCTGTCGAAGCCGCACACTTTGACCGCGCCCTCGGTCGGCTGCACGAGCGTCGCGATGATCTTGACGAGCGTCGTCTTGCCCGCGCCGTTGCGCCCGATGAGTCCGAAGATTTCGCCCTCGCGCACGTCGAGCGTGACGCCGCGCAGCGCGACGACCGGCGCTCCCGCCCGCGCACGAAAGAGCCTGCGCGCGACCGCAAGCGGCGCGGGGTAAGTCTTCGAGACGTTCTGAATCGAGATCGCAGCCGTCATCGGAATGCGGAATGCGGAATGCGGAATGCGGATTGAGGGAAGAGCACTGCCTGTCGTCGCTGCTCGGACTCTTGCGCGCAAGAGTCCGTTGAGGCCGCAAGGCTCTCGTCAAGCACCAATCCGCATCCCGCAGTCGAAAGTTGTTTCACCGTTTGCGCTGGCGCGGGTCGAGGTATTCGCGCAGGCCGTCGCCGAGGAAGTTGAAGGCCAGCACCGTGAGCGCGATTGCGATGCCGGGCGCGAGCATCGCGTGCGGCGCGCGCATCAGCGTCGCGAGGTCGCGCGCCTCGTCGAGCATCACGCCCCACGAAGGCGCGGGCGGCGGGACGCCGAGGCCGAGGAACGAGAGCGACGCCTCCGACAGAACCGCGCCGGCCATGCCGAGGCTCGCCTGCACGATGAGCGGCTGCACTGCGTTCGGCAGAACATGGCGGAAGAGTATGCGCCAGTCCCTCGCGCCGAGCGCGCGCGCGGCCTGCACGAAGTCGTACTCGCGCACCTTCAACACCTGCCCGCGCATCACGCGCGCGTAGCCGACCCACCCGATGATGCAGAGCGCGAGAATCAACTTGTTCAGACCCGCGCCGAGAAAAGCGACCATCGCAATCGCGAGCAGCAGGCCGGGAAACGCGAGGAAGACGTTGAAGACGTAGCCCGACACGATGCGGTCGAACCAGCCGCCGTAAAAACCGGCGAGCGCGCCGACGACCGTGCCGACCGCGCCGGACACCGCGACGACGACTAGCCCGACGCGCAGAGAGATGCGCGCGCCGAAGACCACGCGCGAGAAGATGTCGCGCCCCGTCGCGTCCGTGCCGAGCCAGTGCGCCGAAGACGGCGGCAGGTATCGCGCGGCGAGGTTCGTCGCGCCCACGTCCTGCGTCGCGATGAGCGGCGCGAAGAGCGCCACCACGACGAGCAGCGCGATGAAGACGAGTCCGAAGATTGCCAGGCGGTTCATTACGATTTCGGAATGCGGATTTCGGAATGCGGATTCAGATTGGTGAAAGTCAGGTTGCTCATTTCTTCAATCCGCATTCCGAAATCCGAAATCCGCGATTAAGAGATTCTGATTCGCGGGTCGAGCCTTCGATAGACGATGTCGGTCAGCGTGTTCGCGAAGATGTACGTGACGCTGATGACGAGCACGCAGCCCTGCACGAGCCGGTAGTCGCGGCGGTTGATTCCTTCTTCGACGAGCAGGAGGCCGATGCCGGGCCAGTTGAAAATCTTTTCGGTGATGATCGCGCCCGCGAGCAGCACGCCGAGTTGCAGGCCGAGAATCGTGACGACGGGAATCAGGCCGTTCTTCAGGACGTGCTTGTAGATGACTACGCGCTCGCTCAAACCCTTCGCGCGCGCGGTGCGGACGTAGTCCTCGCCGAGTTCTTCGATGACCGACGAGCGCACCATGCGTGTCAGCAGCGCCGAGAGCGCCAGTCCGAGCGTGACCGCGGGCAGGATGATGCTCGACCAGCCGAAGCGGCCCGAAGGCGCGAGCCATCCGAGCCACACGGCGAAGATGTAGATGAAGAGCGGGCCGACGACGAAACTCGGCAGGCTGATGCCGACGAGCGCGAGCACGGACAGCGCGTTGTCGAGCCAGTTGCCGCGGTTCGTGCCCGCGACGACTCCGAGCGGGACGGCGACCGCGACGGCGACGAGGAGCGCCGCGATGGCGAGTTCGACCGTCGCGCCGTAACGCGAGAGGATCAAGTCCATGACGGGCCGGTCGGTGCGAAACGACGTGCCCATGTCGCCGTGAAGCAGTGCCGTCCAGTAGTCAACATAGCGGTTGTTCGCGCCGTTCCACACGAAGTGTCGCTGGCCGCTCTCGTCCGCCGAGTAGGAGAAGAAGAAGGCCGGGCGGTCGAGTCCGTGCCTGCGCCGGAACTGCTCGATCTGTTCGGGCGTCGCCTGCTCGCCGAGCACGGCGACCGCCGGGTCGCCCGGCACAAGTTCGATCAGGACGGTGACGAGCGACACGACCGTCCAGACGACGAGCAGGAGTATCAGCAGACGACGTGCGATGTCGAGTAGCTTGCGCCTCATCAAGATTCTTGGACGGGAGATCGGTTTGAATCGCGGGAGGGATGATAACACCGTCATGAGGGATTGCGGAATGCGGATTTCGGATTGCGGATTGAAAGAAGGCGAGAGCCGCGGCTTTCCATTTATGGGCTTGTGCCTCAAGCGTGAAATCATCTCTCGCAAAGGCGCAAGGCTCGCAGAGGAAAAGGCGCGGCTCTCATCAAGCGCCAATCCGCATTCCGCAATCCGCAATCGAAAAACCTAGCCCGGCGAATCCGTTTCCTCGACGGCGGCCCCGACAACCACCAAAGAGGCTGAACTCACCGGGCTAGTCTCGTGGTTGCGACAAAATGCGAGGCGCAACCAAGCTCGTTTTAACTCCGGCGCGGGCGCGTGCCCGTGTGGAGCGCCGCGATCCCGCCGGTCAGATTCCTGTAATCCACTTCTTCAAAGCCGGCCCCGCGCATCAACTCGGCCAGACGCTTCTGGTCTGGAAACCTCGACACGGAGTCGGGCAAGTATTCATACGCCCCGCGCTCGCCGCTGATCATCCCGCCGACGAACGGCAGCACGCGCGTGAAGTAAAAGCCAAAGAGCGCCCGAAAGCCCGGCACGATTGGCGTCGAGAATTCGAGCACTGCCGCGCGCCCACCGGGTCGCAGAACCCGCAGAAGCTCGCGCAAGCCTTCGGCGACTCCCGAAAGATTCCGCAGGCCGAAGGCGACGGTCACAACCTCGAACGACTCGTCCCCGAAAGGGAGTCGCAGCGCGTCGCCTTCGACGAAAGGAATCTCGCTTCGGTCGTCCAGGGACTTTCGTCGCGCGATCTCAAGCATCGGGCGGCAGAAGTCCAGTCCGACCACTTCGCGCGCGCCGGCCCGCGCCAGCACGAGCGAGAGGTCGCCAGTCCCGCAGGCAACGTCGAGGACGCGCGCGCCCGTAAGCTCAGGCTGCAAACTGCGCGCGACCAGACGCCGCCATCTCTTGTCAACATTCCCCGAAAGCAGGTGATTCAGGAGGTCGTAGCGGCCCGCTATCCGGGCGAACATCGAGCGCACACGTCGCGCGTGCTCGGCTCGCGAATCAACTGCTTTCGGGGGAATTTGCTGAGACAAGGCTATCGGAGAGCGGGCGAGTTTTGGTTGCAGTTAACTTGCGATTTTTTTGCGAGTCGTAACGGTTTTTTACGCGCCGCTACGGGCGTTTGAGTTGGAGCGCGGGCTGTTGCTGCGGCTTCTGTTGCTGCTGCGGCTTCGGCTGTGGCGCGGGCGCGGACGCGGCCTCGCCCGCGACTTCGACGCCGCCCGCGCTCGCAAGCTCCGTGCGAAGCTGCGCCGCGTCGCCGACGGCGACGGTCGCTGTCGGAGTGTTCAGAAAGAGCCTGGCCGCGACACGCTGGGCCTCGATAGGCGTCAAGTCGTTCGCCGCTCGTAGCATTCCCTCCGCAGTTGCCGCAGTCGAATTGTATGTCTGCTCGTCGAGCAGGGAAGTCGCCCTGCCTTCGTCGCCCTGCGTGCTTTGACTGAGCGATGCCGTTACGTCGCGCTTCGCGGCGTCGAGTTCGGCGGCGGTCGGCGCGCTTGTCGAGAGGTCGCGCAGGACGGAGCGCGCGGCTTCGAGGGCCTTCGACGCTTCGGCTGGCGTCCGAAGACTCGCGCCCATAACGAAGATGCCGCCCGCGCCGTAGGCGTCGTGACGGACGAAGGCCGCGCGGTCTTTGAGTTCGGGCAACCCTGCGAGCCAGCGCGCGCGGACGACCGCGGCGAGCACGAGCGCGGCGGGCGCGTCGCGGTCTGTGCGCGCGAGTCCGCGGACGGCGAGCCGAAGCTCGACGCCCGTCTGCCCCGGCTCGTTGACGACGAGCGTGCGCGGGTCGGGCTGGTCGGGCTGGCGGAAGGTCGCGGGGACGGTGTGCCCGCTCTTGACCCAGCCGCCGAAGGATTCGCGCAGCGTCCGCGTCACGGCCTTCGGGTCGAAGCCGCCCGCGATGACGAGCGTCGTGTTGTCCGGGTTCAGGAAACGCTCGCGCATGGTCATCAGGTCTGCGCGCTCGATGCGCGCGACCGATTCGGGCGTGCCGCCGACCGCGCGACCGTACGGGTGCGAACCGAACAGGCGCGCGGCCACGGCGGCGTCGGCGCGCTCGGCGTCGGTCTGCTTCCTCTCGCGCAGCGCCCTCAGCCTCTCGCCGCGCACGCGCTCGACCGCTTCGGGCGTGAGCTGAACGTTCATGACGGCGTTGCGGGCAAGCTCAAGCAGGCGGTCGAAGTCCGCGGCCTTGCCGGCGAGAGTGATGTTGATGGAGTCGTAGTCGGTCGCAACGTCGAGCCGCCCGCCGAGTTCCTCGGTGACGTAGTTGCGGATCTGCTGGTCAAACATCGCGTCGGCGAGCGTCTGCATCAGTCCCTCTTTGCCCGCGAGGTCGAAGGCCGAGCCGTCGTGCACGCGGAGCTTGATGAGGACGTTTGCGTCGCCGGGGCGCGGGAGCATGAGGACGCGCAGGCCGTTCAGGAGTTGGTCGCGGCGCGGTTCCTGCGCGGAGAGGTTTGCGGCGGCGAACCAACAGACGCACAGCAGAATCAGAGCAGACGTGACCCGGCGCGGCAGTTCGCGCGCGCAACTTTTTTGACTTCTGGAGCTTTTCATCTGGCTTTAACCGTTGGAACGACGGGACTGTTCATCCTTTGAAGTCAGAGTCCACTTTTTACGGAAGCGAATCGAGGAGACGTTGCCCGCGAGAATCTTAGAGACGAACGGGCGCGCGGTCAAATGGTCCCTGCCGCCGCCGGCCCCGGCCTATTTTCGCGGCGGTCGGGGCGGGCTTGGCAGCGATTCGCGGGCCGCGAGCATCAAACGCTGTTCGGAGTATGCCTTGCGCGCGTTTCGCCCGACCTCACAAATCGCCGCAAGTGCCGCCTGCGGGCTTGAACGAGTCGGAAAAAATTTGTACCTTCATACGAAGTAGGCCGCTTTCCCCGCGTGGTTCGACGGGAGGTTCTTGAAGAAATGAAACAGTGTCCAACGTGCCAAGAGGAGTTCGCCGACAAGTTCGGATTCTGCCCCGTTGACGGGACGCCGCTCGGCGTCGCCGCAGCGCCGCAGGCCGCGGCGACGGCGCAGATCGTCGAGGAGTCCGTCGTCACGTCGTCGGTGCCCGCCAACGGCGACGGGGCCTCCGCGTCGTCGAACGGCCATTCGCACGACGAAGAAGAGACCGTCCACTCGCGCCCGGCCCACGAACGCGGCGAGTACCACCTGACTTTCATACAGGACGTGGGCCTTGCGCGCCGCCTGACCCGCGAGGTCAAGGCCGTCGCGCACGACGCCGAGCTGACTTGGCCCGAGTTCAAGCGCGACCCTGTCGGATTCACGAAGCGCTCGGCCACGGCCTACGGCACCGCGGGCTGGAAGTTCATCTCGCAGCGGAACGTGGCAATCGCGACCGTCTCGGCTGTCCTCTTCGTCACGGTTCTACTCGGCGCGATCTTCGCCCTCGACCGATACAAGCGGGCGCACGGCGGCGACAACCCTTACGAGAATCTGGAACTCGTCCAGATGATTGACCCGGACAATCCGATTCCCGAAGAGCAGAAGAAGCCGGACAAAGGCCCCGCCGGAACCGAGACGGGCAAGGGCGGAGGCTCGAAGCAGCAGTACGAGCGACCGCACGGCGGCGGCGGCGGCGGTCGCGACGAACAGCTCCCGGCCTCGACCGGCAAGCTGCCGACGGCTCAGCTCGTGCCTCCGATTCTGACGGCCAACCCGAAGCCGCCCGCGATCACGAACCCGCACCTGCCGACCCCGGTGACGATGGACGTTGACCCGATGCTGATTAAGCCGGACACGCGCGACATCGCGTTCGGCGACCCGAAGTCAACGGCGACGACCCCTTCTTCGGGGCCGGGCCACGGCGGCGGCATGGGTGACGGCACGGGCGGCGGCGTCGGCCCCGGCGAGGGCGGCGGCTACGGCCCCGGACGCGGCGGCAACATCGGCGGCGGCGACCGCGAGTTGGGCGGCGGCGGACGCGGCGGCGGCGGCGGCGGCGACGTTGACTACTCTCGACCGTTCCAGCCGCGAGAGGTGACGCGCAAGGCGATCATCACCTTCAAGCCGGAGCCTTCGTTCACCGAGGACGCGCGCAAGAATAACGTCACCGGACTCGTCCGCCTGCGCGCGATACTCTCCGCTTCAGGTGCGGTCACGGGCGTCAGCGTCGTCAAGGGCCTGCCCGACGGCCTGACCGAGAAGGCCATCGCCGCGGCCAAGCAGATACGCTTCACGCCCGCGGAGAAGGACGGCCACACCGTCTCGCAGTACGTGACGCTCGAATACAACTTCAACATCTACTAAATCCGCCGCACGGCGGACACCGAAGGCGGCTGAACTCTCAAGCTGAGTTCAGCCGCCTTTCGCGTTTCGCGCCCGCGCCCGCCGGCGTTATATACTGTCGCGGCAATCCGAACCCAACAGAGTCGCAGGGAATCTCTTGGCCGAAACGTCCAAACCCGCGCGCGTCGTCTGCGTCGCCAGCTACTTCAAGGGCGACGACTTTCTGCGCGAGTGCAAGCGTCAGGGCGCGTGCGTCGAACTGCTGACGCGCGAGCGCACGGGGCGGGAGAACTGGCCCCGCGAGTCGCTCGACGCGATACACTTCCTGCCCGACGCCGCCGGCACGGAACTCGTCATCCACGCCGCGAGCCAACTCGCGCGCGAGCGACCGGTTGACGCGCTCGTCGCGCTCGAAGAGTTCGACATCATCACGGCGGCGCTCGCGCGCGAGCACCTACGCCTTCCCGGCATGGACGCCTCGCGCGCCCGCGTCTTCCGCGACAAGCTCGCGATGCGGATGCGCGCGCGCGACGCTGGCCTTCGCGTCCCCGACTTCGTCCCGCTCTTCAACTTTCAGGAGATAGGCGAGTACATGGAGCGCGTCGCGCCGCCGTGGGTCGTCAAGCCGCGCTCGGACGTGTCGGCGTCCGGCATCCGCAAGCTCGAAGAGGCGGAACAGGTCTGGCGCGCAATCGAGATGCTCGACGCGCGCGAGGCTTTGCAGGACAAGTCTTCTTACTACCTTCTCGAAAAGTTCGTGCCCGGCGAAGTCTTCCACGTTGATTCGGTCGTCGAAGGCGGCGAGATAATCTTCTGCGGCGCGAGCCGCTACGGTCGCCCGCCGTTGAACGTCGCGCACGACGGCGGCGTCTTCACCACGCGCACGGTCGAGTACGACTCGCGCGAGCACGCGGAACTCATGCGGCTCAACAAGGAACTGCTCGCCGCGCTCGGACTCGAACTCGGCGCGGCACACGCCGAGTTCATACGCGGCGCGGACGACGGCGAGTTCTACTTCCTCGAAGTCGCCGCGCGCGTCGGCGGCGCCTTCATCGCCGAGACTCTGGAAGCCGCTTCGGGCCACAACCTCTGGCGCGAGTGGGCGCGCGTCGAGGTCGCGCACGCGCGGGGCGAGCGCGTCGGCAAACTCGAACCTCGGCGCGAGTACGGCGGCATCGCGCTCTCGCTCGCGCGGCAGGAGCGACCCGACACGTCCGCTTACACCGACGCGGAAATTGTCTTCCGCGTTGACAAGCCGAACCACGTCGGACTCGTCGTCCGCAGCCAAGACCCGGAGCGAGTGCGCGCGCTCCTCGACGCTTACGCCGAACGCTTCGCGCAGGACTTCAGCGCCTACGTGCCGCCGCCGGAGCGCCGCGGGATAAATCTTTAGCTGTAGCAGACCGGACATCAAAGGGAAGGAACAAGGAATGACTCAACCAACCGTTGCGCCTTACGGCTCCTGGAAATCGCCGATCACTTCAGACCTCATCGTCACGGCGACGGTCGGGCTTGGGCAGATCGCGCTCGACGGCGAAGACACTTACTGGATCGAGCTTCGCCCGTCCGAGGGTGGGCGCAACTGCGTCGTGCGCCGCGCGCCGGGCGGGACGACCGCCGACGTGACGCCGCGGGGATTCAACGCGCGCACACGCGTTCACGAGTACGGCGGCGGCGACTTCGCCGTGCGCGAAGGGACGGTCTATTTCTCGAACTTCGCAGACCAGCGCCTGTATCGTCAGACGCCGGACTCCGCGCCGCAGGCCGTCACGCCCGAAAAGAATTTCCGATACAGCGACATGGTCGTTGACGCGCGCCGTGGTCGGCTCGTCGCCGTGCGCGAGGATCACACGGTCGAGGGGCGCGAGGCCGTGAACACCATCGTCAGCCTGAGCCTCGACGCGGAAGGGAACGAGGACGGCGGGCGCGTGCTGGTCGAGGGCAACGATTTTTATTCGTCGCCGCGGCTCAGTCCCGACGGCTCGCGCCTCGCGTGGCTCACGTGGAGTCACCCGAACATGCCTTGGGACGGGTGCGAGCTTTGGGTCGCCGACGTGAACGAAGACGGCGCGCTCGGCGAGGCGAAGTCGGTCGCGGGCGGCGCGGACGAGTCAATCTTTCAGCCCGAATGGTCGCCCGGCGGCGCGCTCTACTTCGTCTCCGACCGGAGCAACTGGTGGAGCATCTACCGGCTCGGCGAAGACGACTCGGTCGAGGCGATGTGCGAGATGGAGGCGGAGTTCGGCCTGCCGCAGTGGCTCTTCGCGATGTCAACGTATTCGTTCTCGACGGACGGGCGGATCGTCTGCGCGTACAACGAGCGCGGCAGATGGAGCCTCGCCACGCTCGACACGCGCACGAAGAAGCTCGAACGAATTGAGACGCCTTACACCGAAATCGCCTACGTCCGCGCCGACGCGCGCCGCGCGGTCTTCCGCGCAGGCTCGCCGGCGCGGCGCATGGAGATCGTCGAGTTGGATTTGGAGACGCGGCAAACGACAGTGCTACGACGCGCGAGCGAAGTCGTCGTTGACGAAGGCTACGTCTCAAGCCCGCGCGCAATCGAGTTCCCGACCGAAGCGGGCCGCACGGCGCACGCCTTCTTCTACGCGCCGCGCAATAAGGACTTCACCGCGCCCGAAGGCGAGCGACCGCCGCTCGTCGTCAAGTGCCACGGCGGCCCGACCGCCGCGACCACGACGACGCTGCGGCTCGAAACTCAATACTGGACGAGCCGCGGCATCGCCGTCCTCGACGTGAACTACGGCGGCTCGACCGGCTACGGTCGCGAGTACCGGCAGAGGTTGAACGGCGAGTGGGGAGTGGTTGACGTTGACGACTGCGTGAACGGCGCGAAGTACCTCGTCGAGCGCGGCGAGGTTGACGGCGCGCGCTGCGTCATCACGGGCGGGAGCGCGGGCGGCTACACGACCCTGAACGCACTCACCTTCCGCGACACGTTCCGCGCCGGCGCGAGCCACTTCGGCGTCAGCGACCTGACCGTCTTCGTCGGCGACACGCACAAGTTCGAGTCGCGCTACCTCGACCGCCTCATCGGCCCTTACCCCGAACGCGCGGATTTGTATTACGAGCGCTCGTCAATCAACTTCACCGACCGCCTCTCGTGCCCGGTGATTTTCTTTCAGGGACTCGAAGACAAGATCGTGCCGCCGAATCAGGCCGAGCTGATGGTCGAAGCCTTGCGTCGAAAGAGGCTGCCCGTCGCCTACGTCGCCTTCGAGGGCGAGCAGCACGGCTTCCGCAAGGCCGAGAACATCAAGCGCGCGCTCGACGGCGAGTTGTACTTCTACTCGCGCGTCTTCGGGTTTGAACTGGCCGACGAAGTCGAGCCGGTCGAGATCGAGAACCTTTAAGCCGCGGCGAGGCGAGAAAAGAGCGGGGCGCGAGCGAACGTGCCGCGGGCCTTTTTCTTCGGGGAGGGTTTTAAGTTGGCGAGGCTGATGCTCCGGCGCGTGGGGATTTTGTCGGTCGCGAAGTGGCAGGCCTTTCTCGGCTTGCTGTCCGGCGTCTTCTTGGGCGTGGTCAACGCCGGCTACTACTGGGTGTACTACCGGACGGCGAGTGGTTTCTGGGTTTTGTGGTATCTGCTCGGCACTCCCGTCTTGCACGCGGTCGTCCTCTTTCTGGTGAGTGTGATCGGCGGGGCCGTGTATAACTCGCTCGCCGGGACGCTGGGCGGCATGGTTCTGGAGTTCGACAATCCGAGAGATGAGTACGACTCGCCGCCGCAACCTTCGGAAGAGTTTTTCAAACGCCCGTCGGCTTGAAATGCAAAGAGCGTCGCAGCCCTTGAAAGACTGCGGCGCTCTCGCGTTGGAAGTCGGATTCGGCCTAGCTGCGCGGGCGCATCGGGCGCGACTTGCGCTTGTTGCGCTTGCGCGCGAGGGCCGACTTGAGCTTGGCCTTCTGGCCGCGCGACATGAAGAAGGCGTGCTTCTTCGCGTCCTTGATGATCTCTTCGGACATGACCTTGCGCTTGAAGCGGCGCAGCGCCGACTCGATTGACTCTCCCTGGTTAACGACTACGGTTGCCATCTCTTCTCTCCGTTCCAAGACTGTTGAAATCAAGACCGGGCGCACGTAGGCCCGGAAAAACTTTGCGACGTTTCGTAGTGAATATTTAACTTCTCTGCTAAATCCGGCAACACCTGCCTCTCAGTGGCGAACGGCGCACGTAAAAGCAACGGCTATTGTGCCAAGCCCGCCGCGTTCTTGCAAGCGCACAGCGGGATTGCGGAGCGGCGGATTTCGGATTGCGGATTTGAAGAAGCCCGCCTCTCGGCGTCGCGGCTCGGACTCATGCGCGGGAGAAGTGTTTGAGACAGCTTTGCTCTTATCGAGCGCCAGTCCGCAATCACTGCGAGCGCGGGAGCGACGGGTCTGTGACGATGACGTAGTCGCCGAGCTTGCCGAGCCGGGCGGCGTCGAAGTTGGGAAAGCCTTCGTCCGGCACAATCGTGATGACGACGACGCGCGCCTTCGGTCGGTAGTGGTTGATCTGTTCGGGCACGCCCATGCGCTCCTCGCTGTGGAACGTGCCGTTGACCTGAACGACGAGCGCGTCCTTGTTGTGTTTCAAAAACTCGGCTATCGCGTCGGCCATCGAGGCGTCGCGCAAGTCCTGCGCGTCGAGCAGGTGCATCGAGCCGTGCGGGTTGGCCTGAACTTGCGCGTTCGGGGCCGAAGGCGTCGCGCTGTGCGGGCCGCCCATCGCGGCCTGCATGAAGTCGTTGAACTTCGCCGCGTAGTCGGGCGAAGAGGGCGGGAAGGGGAGCGGCGGAAGCCACGCCTTCGCCTGCTTCGACAGGACGTTCAGAGAGTCCGGGCCGTTGGCCGAGACGCGCGAGACGTAGCGCGCGGGCGCGTTGGCGGCGATGACCGGCAGGCGGTGCCCGCGCGCGTACTCGACGAGCGGGCGGTAGTCGGTCGAGTAGTTGGGCCACGGACGGCTGCTCAGCAGAAAATTTCTCTCCGTGATGAGTCCCGCGAGGTATTCGTCCAAAGCGGTCTGCACGTCGCGCTCGAACATCTCCATCGAGAGCGCCACGGCGCGTTTCTTCGACTGCGCCCGTGCGTAACGCTCGTCGGCGCGTCGGAGCAACTCGGCTTCGAGAAGATGCGCGACGGGGTCGTCGTGCGTCTCGCCGATGATGAGCACGTCCGCGCCGTCGAGAGCGTCGGCGATGTTTTGTAAATTGGAGGGCGTGCCCTTCGAGTCGAACACGCGGTAGTGCGCTTCGGGCGCTTGCGGCGTCGCCGCGTAAAAGGGTTGTGCCATGAGAAGGGCCGGAAGTAGTATGCTGGCAAGACGAAAGATGCGGGGCTTCATCATACCTGACTTTTAACACGCAGGCGGGCGCGCGGGCAAAGATTAAGGGGACACTCGCGATGGAGATTTACGTCAGCACGGATGTCGAGACCGACGGGCCGATCCCCGGCGTCTATTCGATGCTGAGCATCGGCTCGGCTGCTTACCTCCCGGACAAGACTTTCCTCGGCGGCTTCACGGCCAACCTAGAAACGCTGCCCGGCGCTTCGCAGCACCCCGACACGATGCGCTGGTGGCAGACACAGCCCGAAGCATGGGCCGCCTGCCGCCAGAACTTGCAGCCGCCCGAAGAGGCGATGAGAAAATATCTGGCGTGGCTCAAGGCCCTGCCCGGAACTCCTGTCTTCGTCGCCTACCCCGCGGCCTTCGACTTCATGTACGTCTGCTGGTACCTGAACCGCTTCATGGGCGAGAACCCTTTCGGCTGGCACGCGCTCGACATCAAGACCTTCGCGATGGCCCTCACGGGCCGCGACTTCCTCGACACGGTCAAGCGCAACATGCCGCGCCACTGGTTCGACGACCTGCCCTACACGCACAAGGCCCTCGACGATGCCGTCTCGCAGGGCGCGCTCTTCTGCAACATGCTCGCCGAGCACAAGAGCCGTTTGAAGAACTGGAAGTGAGAAGAGGGAAGCGAAATGAAAATCTGTGTGGCCCAGACGAGACCCGTCAAGGGTGACATCCAAAGCAACATCGAAGGCCACGAAAAGTTGATTGACCTCGCCGTCGCCGGCGGCGCGGACACGATAGTCTTCCCCGAACTGTCAATCACGGGCTACGAGCCGGAACTGACAAACGGCCTCGCGACCGACCAAGACGATGGCAGGCTCGACGTGTTTCAGAAGGTCGCAGACGAAAGAGATGTGACTGTCGGCGTCGGCGTCCCGACGAAGAACGGCGACGGCGTCTGCATCAGCACGGTGATTTTTCAGCCGCGCGGGCCGAGGCGGACTTACTCGAAGAGGTACCTGCATCCGGACGAGGAAAAGTTTTTCGTTGCCGGTCAGAGGTTCGCAGGCTCGATCAGCGACAAGGCCAACGTCGCGCTCGCGATCTGCTACGAGTTGTCAATCCCCGAACACGCGGAGGGCGCTTTCAAGGACGGCGCGAAGATTTACGTTGCGAGCGTGGCGAAGACGAAGGAGGGCGTCGAGCGCGCGGTCGAGCGTCTGTCCGAGATCGCGAGCAGCTACTCGATGCCCGCGTTGATGTCGAACTGCGTCGGCTTGTGCGGCGGCAACGTGTGCGTCGGGAAGTCTTCGGTCTGGGACAGCCGCGGCAAGCTGCTCGCGCAACTGAACGACACGGACGAGGGGATCATCATCTTCGACACGGAGACAGAGGAAGTGGTCGAGAAGACGATTTGAACAGCCCCTTAATTTGCGCGCCCGCCTTAGCTTGGCCGCTGTCGTTTCGCTGACGACAGGCCGCCTCACCTTTTCTCAGCACGACCGCGCACAGTCGTGGTAAACTTGCGTACACGGCGATCAAGTCTCCGCCGCGCGCCGCTGGATTAAGACTCGCATTGATTAAGTTCTCATAATCGAATCGAGGTGAAAACCTGTGCGACGGTCGCTCTTGCTCGTCGCCCTGTTGCCCTTCATGTTACAAAACGGCTCGACCCAGAGTTCAGTCGTCGCGCAGCAGCCGCACACGCTCACGGGCGACTTCCGAACGCACCCGAAATTCCACTCGAAGTTTCTCCCGACCGACCGCGACGTGTTGGTCTATCTTCCGCCCGGCTACGAGTCGGACACGCACCGACGCTACCCCGTGCTCTACCTGCAAGACGGCCAGAACCTCTTCGACGGCGCGACCTCGTTCGTCCCCGGTCAGGAGTGGTGCGTTGACGAGACGGCGCAGTCGCTCATCCTCGCGGGCGACATCGAGCCGGTCATCATCGTCGGCATCTACAACACCGGCCACGAGCGCGTCGGCGAGTACACGCCGAGCGCCGACCCGCGGCTCAAGGTCGGCGGCAAGGCAGACCTCTACGGTCGTCTCATCGTCGAAGAGTTAAAGCCGTTCATTGATTCGCACTACCGCACGAGGCCCGATATTGAAAATGCCGGACTCGGCGGTTCGAGCCTCGGCGGACTCGTCACGCTCTACCTCGGCCTACGCTATCCGCACGTCTTCGGCAAGCTCGCCGTCGTCTCGCCCTCGGTCTGGTGGGACGACCGACGCATCATCAGAGACGTTCGCTCATCACACCCGACGGCGCACGCGCGCATCTGGCTCGACATGGGGACGGACGAAGGCTTGAACGCGAGCGCCGACGCGCGCACGCTCCGCGACGCGCTCGTCTCGAAAGGCTGGCGGCTCGACGCCGACCTCAAATACTTCGAGGCCGCCGGCGCGAAGCACAGCGAGACAGCCTGGGCGCAGAGGGTCGAGCCGATGTTGAAGTTTCTGTTCCCGAAGAAGTGAGGAACGGCGAAGCTTTCAAGGATTGAAGCGATAAAGCTGAGCGTCTTGGCAGGAAGGCTGGACGAGCGACCAGCCTTTTTTCATCTCTTCTTTTTCTTCCCGCCTGATCTACGACGTGGCTGTTTCGACTTTCGGAAATTCTCGATTCCTCCCTCGACGAGTTTTTGCGCGCGCGTCGGGCCGAAGCGTCCGAGGGGCTTGAACTCTTTGCCCTTGGCCCGGTTGTACGAGACGAAGAAGTGCTCGATCTCGTCGAGCAGGCTCTCGTTCACGTCGCCGAGCGAGCGCACTTTTCGCATGAGGCGCGAACCCTCGATGACCGCGATGAGTCGGTCGTTGCGCGTCGTCTCGCCGTCGCGCTCGGTCTGCTCGGCCTCGATGACGCCGACGAGCCGCGCGTTGACGAGGCAGCCCGTGAACGCGGGCGCGTCCATCAAGACGAGCACGTCGAGCGGGTCGCCGTCGCCGCCCAGGGTCGAGGGCACGAAGCCGAAGTCGAAGGGGAAGACCGCGCCCGAAGGCAGCACGCCGCCGAGTTTGAAGAGGCGGAGTTCGGGGTCGTAGTTGAACTTGTTGCGGCTGCCCTTCGGCGTTTCGATGATGACGTTCAACCCCTCGTCGCCGAAGGCGTCCAACTCGAACAGGCTTGTTCTGTCCCTCACGACTTGTTCTCCCTCCCCTTGTTCGTCACATTCAAATCGAATCACCAGCCGCGTCGAATCTCCCAGCGGTCAACGACGCTGCCGCCTTCGAGGACGTTGTAGTGCGAGTGCTGCGCCGCCGTCAGGCACGAGTGATTCGCGAGCACGCGGACGCGCGCGCCGACGTGCAAGCGTTCGAGCAGCCCGTCGTCTTCGACGAAGACCTCGCCGTGCTCCTGCGAAAGCGGGCCGACGCGCGAGCGTGTGTCATCGCCTTCGAGGTCGAGCACGCGACCGTAGCCGCAAGCCGGGTCAACCTCGACCGCGCCGCGATCCTTCGAGAGCGCGATTGCGCCCGCGTCGAGCACGACCTTGCGGCGCGCGCGGTCGCGGTGGACGACCGACGCGAGCACGGTCAGCGCGCAGTCGCCGAAGCCGCAACTGCGGAGCGTCGCCTGGAACGCGTCGAAGAAGATGTAGTTTCCGGGCCGCGCCTCGTCAACACCTTCGAGATGTTCGACGTGCGTCATGGTCGGCGTCGAGCCGACGCTGACGGTCGGCACCTCGATTCCGTCGGCACGCAGACGCGCGGCGAACTCAGTCATCAGATCACGCTCGTGGTCTGCGACGGCGAGCAGTTCTTCGCGCGAGCGCGCGTGATATGAGTGACCCGCGTGCGTGAGTATCCCGGCGAAGCGGAGGTTCGGCGCGTCGCTGATGGCGCGCGGGATTTCGAGCGCTTCGGGCTGGTCAGGTTCGACGCCGCAGCGGTGGTCGCCGCAGTCAACTTCGAGAAACAGGTCGAGCGTCAGGCCGGCGCGGCGCGCCGCCTCGTCGAGCCGTCGCGGGATTTCGCGGTCGTCGGTGATGAGCGAGAAGCGTTCGCAACTCTTCGCGAGTTCAATCGCCTCGTCGAACTTGCCCGGCTCGACGGGCACGGCGTAAGTGATGTCTCGGAATCCGCGGGCGGCGAAGGCGCGCGCCTCGGCGAGCGTCGAGACGGTGATGCCGCCCGCGTGTCCCTCGGTCTGGATGCGCGCGACCTCGACGCACTTGTGCGTCTTGACGTGCGGGCGGAGCGACGCGCCGAAGCTTTTGATGCGCGCCGACATTCGTTCGGCGTTGCGCCGCACGCGCTCGATGTCGAGCAGGAGCGAGGGTGTTTTGATCGTCTGCAAGTCTGTCTTCATGTGTTGTGAAGACGAATATAACACCGGAGCGGCTTGCAAACTCAGGATGAAAACTCTGTCAGCCGATTAAAACCTGCGCGACGCACTCCTGAAATAAAAAGTCGCGTGCGAGTTTGAGTCTCGCACGCGACTTTGTCATGCGGTCATGCCGCCTTCGCTTCGTCAGTCGTCCGAGCGACCTCATGGCCGCCCGCGCGGATGATCCTCGTGCGATGACGGCGACGACGCGGGCCGCTCCTTGTGTGGCGATTCCTGTCGCGGCGTCTGTGGCCTCGGAGCCTCCTGACGCGGGGTCTCCTGACGCGGAGGCTCGCGCCGTGGCGGTTCGTAATGCGGTGGCTCGTAGTGCGGCGGCTCCTGTCGCGGCGGTGGCTGGTTGTACGTCGGCGGCGCGGGCCGCTCGCGGTGGTACGTGGGCGGCACCTCGCGGGGCGAGGTGCGCTCGCGTTCGCCTTCGCCGGGCGTGGGCGTGCTCGGCTGGGGCCTGTAAGTGGGCGCGGGCTTCGAACGCTCTTCGCGGCGCGTGCCCCCGTCGTCAACACGGACGGGGTTGGGCTGCGCGGGCGGTCGTGTGGGTCTGTAGTGCGGCGTGCTTGTCGTGTCGTCGTGTCCGTCGTGGTCGTTGCGTCGCGAGTGTCTGTCGCCGTCCGAGTCAGGCTCGCCCGTTACGGCGTCGGGCAGCGGACGCCTCGCGGGGAACGGACGCGCGACAGCGCCCGTGTTGTCAACGTTGTTCCGCGGCTCGCCCGAAGTGTTTGCGGGCTGCGGCGCGCGGCGCGAACGTTCGCCGAAGAAGCGCGAGCGTCGCAACTCTTCGTCGAGCGGGACGCCGGGCGTGCGCGCGGTCGCGCCCGTCTGTCGTTCGGGTATGCCGCGCGGGGGCAGAAGCGGCGCGGGCCGGTTGATCGTCAGGACGGGGCGACCGTTCGCGCCGAGCGTCTGATTGCCGCCGTTCGTGCCGACCTGCCGTTGCCGCCCGTCGTTGCGCCAGCCGTTCGCAGGCTCGACGGGCAGTCGCCCGCGAACAGGCTCGGACGCGAGCGTGCGCCGCGCGAGGTCGCCTTCGACGGGGTGCGCGTGCACGTGACGCTCGCCGAAATGATCAAGGGGAACTGAACTGACCGCGCGCAGCAGCGCGGGATTCCAGGGCAGCGGGCGGCGGTCTATGTCATGCGGGCGACGCGGGTCGAAGCTCCGCGCCCAGAAGCGACCACGCGGGTCGCGCTGGCCGTAGCCGAGCGGATACCAGCAGACGCGTCGCTCGCCTCCGAAGTCGAGAGTGGTGAAGGCGACGAGCGCGGGACGCCAACGCGTGCGCCCGTGCGGGTAGCCGTAGCCGCGCGGTGCCCAGGCCCAGGAGTTGTTGATATTGACCCAGCGACCGTAGTGGTACGGCGCCCAGCCCCAAGGCTCGTCGGCGATCCAAGTCCAGCCGTAGGGCTGACACCAATCCCAGTGGCCGTAGCGGTACGGTGCCCAGTCGTCGTAGCTGCTGACGTAGGTCGCGCTCGGACGCCAGACGTAGCCATAGTCGTTCGTGTAAGACCAGTCGCCGTAGCTGTCGAGGTCTTCAGCGCCGTAGATGTCCGAGTCGTAGTAGCGGTCGCGCCCTTCGTCTTGAAGTCTCGACGCGAGGTAGCGCCCGCGCTCTTCGTTCCAGTTGTCCCATTCGTCGAGCTGCGCCGCGGCGGCACTCAAATCCCAGTCGCCGTCTCCCTCGTCGTTCAGAGTGAAGCGCGCCGTGCGGTCGCTGCGAAGCTCGAAGCCGGAAGTCTCCGAATAGACGCGCGCGCGCCCGTCCTCGCGCACGGTGACGCGGACGCCGCCCGACGAGTCAACGTCAATGCGGTACTGCCCCGCCTGCTCGGCGGCGACGGTCGTCTTCGGCGCGTCAACCTCGAAGTATTCCTTTGAGCGGTCGAAGCGCGAGAGCACGACCGTGGCCGTGCCTTCCGAGAGGCTGAGCGCGATGCCTTCGTCGCGAAGGGTCACGACCTTCAGGACGGAGTTCTCGCCGACGCGAATGAAGTTGCGCGAGTCGGCCTGGATTTCGAGCCGTGAGTCGCGGCCCGTGGCGAGCGTGTCGCCCTCGACGAGCGGGGCGTTCAGTTGCGCGGTCTCCCACTCGTCGCCGCCGTCGCGGCTGAGCGTGACCTCGCCCTTCACGAGGCTGACGCGGAGGACGCGCGCTTGCTCGTCGTACTCGTCGTCGTTGTTAGTGGTGTCGTCGTCGGCGCGCGCCGTCACGGTCAGAAGAAATAGTGCAGAGAGAAGGTAAAGGAATGCGATTGGGTAAGAGAGACGTGTACGCATGAGCGTTGCTCCTTCATCCAGAACCGAGCGAATGCTTGGGGACAGATGTTTCGTCGGACGAAGCCTTGCTCTTCGGAAGTTGAAAGCTTAAAGGGGAGGCTTTCGTCCTTTTGCACACGCGTCGAGCAAGACGCGTGCCCTCTGAGCGAGCCGTTCGGTTCGGGCGGAAGTTCTACGGACTTCCGTTCGTGCGGAGAGTTTATTCGACGTGGGCAACTTATGCGAGATGGTGCAGCGGAAGCACTAAATGGTTGACGTAAATTTCGACAGGCCGACGTGATCCCTTTTTTCTACTCCCTCCGCGTTATCCGTTGTGGGCGAGGCGGGTGCCCCGGCGTGGGTCGCGGCGACGAAGAGTCGCGCGGCTCGAACTTTTCGATAAGCGGTGCGCGCGCACGGGCGCGCCGCCGGAGGAAGGAGACGGAACCATGAAAAAGATTCGGCACATGACCCTCGGACTCTCGCTCGCGGCGATGCTCGCGCTCGGCTGCGTCGGCGTCGCGGCGAAGAGCGACGGCGCGGCGAAGCAGCGGACGATCAGGGGCGTCATCACCCGCGTTGACTTGAACGCGCGCACCGTCGAGATTCGCGAGGACGGCAGCGGTCGCACCATCTCGATATACGTTCCTTACGGCAGCACTGTGAGGACAAATCTCACGATGTCGCCGACGTTGCAGCTTGAGCGGCTTCTGCCCGGAATGTACATCAAGGCCGGCGTGAAGTAGCGCGGCGAACGCGCCGTCGGGACGAGGCAGACATCACGGCGGGCTGTTCGGCAGACGGCCCGCCGTAATTTCAGGCGACACGGACGCGCATCGTGCGTCAGCGACTGGACGCGTGAAGCTGGCGTAAGTCATTTGCGGCGACGAATCGCTCTTCAGCGCGGCGTCGGAGTCTCGGCTTTTTCTTGCGCGACGATCTTTGAAAAACTGATGTTGAGGATCGGGTATTGCTTCCAGTCTTTGAAGTCGTAGTGCCACCACTCAGGCTCATAGACCGCAAAACCTTCGGCCTCCATCGAGGCGCGCAGAAGGTCGCGCAGGCGACGCTGCTCCGGCGTGCCGCCCGCGTAAGAGATGTGTGAGCGCTCGGTCATCTCGTCGAACTCGCTCGGCATCGAGACCTCCTGCCCCGTCTTTAAATCGTAGAGCGTGAGGTCAACGGCGCAGCCGCGATTGTGGCGTGAACCCTTCGAGGGGTCGCCGACGAACTGCTTTTTGTCGGCGGGCGTCAAGTCCCAGAAGAGTTTGGTGACGAACCAGGGACGGTAGCCGTCGAAGACCGCGAGGCCGTAGCCTTTCGCGCGGAGCGCGCGGCTCACGCGGACGAGCGCCTCGGCGGCGGGGCGTTGCAGGAAGGCGCGCGCCTCTGTGTAAACGGGGCGGCCCGTGAAGTTGTTCGGCGTGGCGTAGCGGATGTCGAGCTTGATCGTCGGGTCGAGTCGGACGAGTTCGACGAGTTCCGGCTTTCGGAAATGTCCTTCCTCTTTCGGCGGCTGATCCTGCGCGCGCGCAGAAGTCGAGAAGAGCGCGAGCGCGCAGACGAGCGACGCGAAGCGAAGGCGTCTTGCCGCAAGCTCAGAGTTTGTTCGCGCTTGTTCGGTCATCCGTTTCGGCTATCACTCGAAGGGCACTCATTGAGACCAGGGCTTCGGCTGTCGCTCCCAGCGGTGTTTGCGAAGTTCTTCGACGAGTTCAGGCGGGAGCGGGCCGGCGTCGCTCGCGGCGACGTTCGACTCGACGTTCTTCGTCTTCCGCATCCCCGGAATGATCGTACTGACGGTCTGGTCGCTGAGGATGAAGCGCAGCGCCATCTCCGGCAGGGTCACGCGAGCGCGCTCCGCGATTGGCTTCAAGGCGTCGGCGCGCTCGACGCTCGGAATCAGGTTCTCCGGCACGAAGTAGGTGTTGCGCCAGTCGCCTTCGGGCCAGCGGCTCTCCTTCGTGAGAGTTCCGGTGAGCGTGCCCTCGTCGAAGGGAACGCGCGCGATGACGGCCACGTCCATCTCGCGGCAGGCGGGGAAGAGTTCGTCCTCCGGGTTCTGGTCGAAGATGTTGTAGATGACCTGCACGGCGTCAACGAGTCCGCTGCGGACGGCGCGCACGCCGTTCCAAGGCTCCCAGCGGTTGATGCTGATGCCGACGGCACGGATGAGTCCCTGCGAGCGAAGCTCGTCCATCTTCTTCGACCAGCGCTCGTCCTCGACCCACGCGTCTTCCCAGACGTGGAACTGCATCAGGTCGAAGCTCTCAAGGCCGGAGTTCTTCAAACTGCTGTGGACGTACTCCTCGATGTATTCGGGCGGGAACGTGTCGTCGAGCGTGAAGCCGCGCTGGCTCGGCCACTTCCGATTCTTCGGCGGAACCTTCGACGCGGTGTAAAGCTTCTTGTCGGGGTTCGCGCGGACGAGCTGGCCGAGCATGGCCTCGCTGTGCCCCTCGCCGTAGGCCCAGGCCGTGTCGAAGAAGTTGACGCCGAGTTCGACGGCGCGTTGGAGCGAATTCATTGACTCCTCGTCGTCGGAACCGCTCCAACCGCCCATGCCCCACATCCCATAACCGATCTCTCCGACCTCCCATCCCGTCCGACCGAATCGCCTGTATCTCATCAAGCATCACCTCGTTCTAAGTTGCCGACGGTTCGTCACTCGAAACCACCGGCCCGTCACTGAAGTTTGTGTTCTCGTCAACGCATCAGGCCGCTCGTCACATTTGAGTTGAGCCTTATCGCTTCGATGCTGCATCCTTTCGTCGCCGGGTGCGCTTTTCAATTTTGGGATTCTGCCATTTCGGAAACGCACACCGCGCGCGACCACGTCTCCCCACGTCAGGCGAAAATCCGTTGAAAATCGGCGCGTTTGAAAGTCGTGGCGCGTGGTACGCGGCTTGTTGAAGAGCCAGGAAGAGTCCAACGTGTAGTCGCGGACGTAAAGCGCCAACGGGAACGCGGCTGAAAAAAAATGGAACCAACGCCCCGAAATTTTTTGAAACCAATCAAAGGGGCGCGACACTAACACGGCGTGCAGCAATTCCGACGCCGGCCAGAAAAAATAAAAACCGCACGAACGTTCGGGCGTGTAAAGCGTTAACAACTTTGAGTCGCGTGGCGTCATTGTAAACGAAAAATTTATTGCCACGAAATCCTTTCGGGTGGTGTTTAGCGTTCAGAACGGGACGGGAAGCAAGGGTTCTCGGAAGCGAAGAGGCTCGCACCGCGGAAGTATTCGCGGTCGGAGGCGACGAGGAAGGAGGCTGATAATGAAGCACAGATCAATCATCGGATTCGTCCTCGTCGCCGCGGCCCTCTTCGCAGCCCCGCAGATGGCGCGCGACCTCCTCTCGCTCAAGAGCGCCGTCGGCGCGCGCATCCGAGGCGAGATCGTCCACGCGATTCTCAGCGTGAGCAAAGGCGACGGCTCGGACGCCTTGATGGCGCGGCGCACGAAGACGACCTCTGAAACGAACGCGAGAGTTTGTGAACAGGCGCAGGTCGCGCCGAAGCCGAAGAAGGCGGAAGCACGCGCGACCGCCGACGCCCGGCCCGCCGCGCCTTCGCTTCGGGACGACGGACAACTCGCGATGCTCGTCTCGCCGTCGCTTTTGACGGACGGCGCGGGCGCGGAGACTTCGGACGCGGGCGACTTCGACGAGGACATCGTCGTCCGTTCGCCCAAGCTTCCGCGCGAGACTCCCACACAGGTCGAGGTCGCGGCGCTC
Organism: Pyrinomonadaceae bacterium; assembly: GCA_035652995.1. Classification (GTDB taxonomy): domain Bacteria; phylum Acidobacteriota; class Blastocatellia; order Pyrinomonadales; family Pyrinomonadaceae; genus QHXN01. The sequence goes on along the minus strand of DASRCS010000133.1, from coordinate 2,623 downwards.
GCCCCGCGCGACGCGGTCGCTGTTGCGTCACCTGTGCCCGCGCCCGCGCCTGCAAGCGCGCAGTCGTTCCGCCAGTCGGAGAGAGGCCGCGAACGCGAGAGCCGCGAGATGGCCGCAGCTCAAAATCAACTCTCTCGTCTCGCCGTGGACATCCAGACGCGGAAGGTTGACGCGCAGGCTGCGGGCGCGGAGATTCTGCGTAGGCTCGCGCCGGCCATCCCTGCCTCGTATGAGTTTCGCGTCGAAGGCACGCCGCAACACTTCAAGTTCGTAAGGATCAGGCGGTGCGTCGGCAAGGACAAGTCCGTCTCGGTCAGTTATACTCAGAATGCCGCGAGACAGATCGCGAAATGCTCGACCGAGATTCCAGTCCCGCAAGCGCCGCCTGCTGAGTGAAGACAGTTTAACCCCTCTGGCCCACAACCCATCGGAATTCGGACTGCCTGATGAACGCCCGTCTAAGATTCGCCCTGCTTGCCGTACTCTGCCTTGCCCCCGTCGCCGCGCGCGCTCAAATCGCCTCGGTCACGACTACGCCGACGCCGAGCGCGTCGAAAGCTTCGACGCCGACTCCTTCGACAACCGCAACGCCGTCCGCCTCTCCGACGGCTTCGCCCGCGCCTTCGTCGAAGCGCGCGGGCGCGTCGAAGTCTCTGAAGTCGGCGACGAAGGGCTTGCCGCCGATTCCGCCTGAGAAGGCGCAGCCGGTCACAGTCCCGCGCTTCGACGCGCCGCCCGTGATTGACGGCAAGCTCGACGACGCGGTCTGGAAGAAGGCCGCCGTCTTCAAAGATTTCTACCAGACGAACCCCGGCGACAACGTCGCTCCGACCGCGCCGACCGAAGCCTACATCGGCTACGACTCAAAATTCCTCTACCTCGGCTTTCATTGCTACGACGACCCGTCGAAGGTTCGTGCGACGGTCGCCAAGCGCGACAACGTTTTCGGCGAGGATAACGTCCGCGTCTATCTCGACACCTTCAACGACCAGCGGCGCGCATACGTCCTCGGCTGGAACCCGCTCGGCATTCAGCAGGACGGAATCTTCACCGAAGGGCAGGGCACGGACTACAGCGTGGACATCGTGATGGAGTCGAAGGGCACGATCACCTCGGACGGCTACGAGGTCGAAGTTGCGATCCCGTTCAAGTCGCTGCGCTACGAGGCGGGCAAGGGCAAGCTCTGGGGCCTACACGTCTGGCGCAACATTGACCGGATGAACGACGAGATTGACTCGTGGGTGCCGATGTCGCGCGACGCTTCGGGCACGCTCAGTCAGGCCGGGCACATCACCGGACTCGAAGACATCTCGACCGAGCGGACAATCGAGTTGATTCCGAGCATGACCGTCTCCGAGACCGGGCGCAGAGTCCGCACGTTGAGCAGCGCACAGTCCCTTGCGCTCGGCGTCCCCGATCAGGGCAAGTTCGTTAACGAGCCGATTAAGGGCGACCCCGGACTCACGGCGAAATTCGTCATGTCTTCGGCGGCGACGATTGACCTCGCCATTAACCCCGACTTCGCGCAGGTCGAGGCCGACGCGACGGTCAACACGGCGAACCAGCGCTTCCCCATCTTCTTCGACGAGAAGCGACCCTTCTTCCTCGAAGGCATAGACATCTTCCACACCATCATGTCGGTCGTCCACACGCGCACCATCGTTGACCCCGACATCGCCGTGAAGCTGACGGGCAAGCGCGGGCGCGACACCTACGGCCTGCTCTTCGCCTCCGACAACGCGCCCGGCAACTACACGGACGACCAGCGCTTCGACCCCGAAAGCCTGCCCGCCGCGATCAAGCGGCTCGACGACAGGAACGCGACCGTCGGCATCCTCCGGCTCAAGCACGACGTGGGCAAAGAGAACTTCGTCGGCGTGATCGCGACCGCCTACAAATTCTTAGGCGAGAGCAACTACCTCGGCGGCTTCGACTCGCGCGTGCGCTTCGACAAGCAGACGACGCTCGACTTTCAGGTCGTCGGCACGAACGCGCGCCGCTGCACGCTCGCCGCCGAGCCGAAGGACGACGCGTGCTCGACGCTCGACGGCTTCGGCTACGCGTACAACTTCAACCGCAACAAGCGACACTTTTCGTGGAACATCAACGGCGCGGGGCGCACGCAGAACTTCGTCGCCGACGTGGGCTTCACGCGCCGCGTCAACACGAACAACCAGAACTTCAACGCCTCGTACACGACCGAGCCGAAGCCGAAGGCGAAGGTCGTCTCGTGGGAGATTGACCAGTTCCTCGGCGGCAACTACGACTGGCAGGGCCGGATGCAGAACTGGAACTATGAGGGGCAGGGCGGGCCGAACCTCCAGCGCCAGACCTTCATCCGCGCCGGCATTGACCACGGCTACGAGCGCGACTTCGCATACGAGTTCGGCCTGACGGGTTTCGCGGGCGGGCGCGACCAGCGTTCGACGCGGACGGGCAGCTTCTTCGCCTACGGCGGCTCGACCCCGACGAAGAAGATAAACTTCACCTTGATTGCTAGTTGCCGTTCATGCGGCTTCGGTTTGAGAATGATGGTGACCAAACCGATCACTCGAACCGGAGTCCCGCATGAACGACCGCTTGATTATAACGAGCTACGTCGTCATTGACGACATGATGCGTT
>DASRCS010000132.1:0-9799 GCA_035652995.1 Pyrinomonadaceae bacterium | reverse complement strand
CCGCTCGCTAAAATTCCCACTCGCGCCCAAGTTGAGGCCGCACATTTGGTCGCTTACGGGAATCAAGAAAGAACTCTAAGCAAAACAAAGACTTGGCTTTAACAGGCTGCGCCCAACTTTTCAAAAGTGATAAGCGGTCAGGGATGAATCTATTTGACACACTAGTCACACCTATGTAGAATGAGGTCCCTTTCCTCCTGTGGATATTAACCGCTGCATACGCCGGAAGTATGCAGCGGATTTTTTTATATGCTAAATCGGCGATATGCCTTTAATGGAAATTTTCCGTGCCTTAGCCGTTTTGATCGAGCCGCTTACTGAACCGAAGGCAGTGATGCGGATGGGAAAACTGCTGGGATTAGGCCAACTTCCGACGGCGAGCGAATTTACAGACACTTTTGTTTTTCAATTCTACCCATATGCTTCGGTTTATTTAGGCGCAGAGGGAATGTTCGGCGGCGAAGCGCGCGACCGCATTGCAGGATTCTGGCGCGCACTGGGTCAGACTCCGCCGGCGGAGTCTGACCACCTCGCCGTCCTGCTCGCAACATATGCGCGGCTTTCGTCGCCGGAGGATGAAAATGCGGTCGTTTCGTCTTGCGAAGGCTCATACGTGGTTAAGGGCGACAGCCTTCACGCCAATGTTGTTGAGAATGCGCGCGGGCTTGAGGCCGCGCGGTCGGTGCGCGAAGCTTTTCTGTGGGAGCATCTCTTGAGCTGGCTGCCGGTGTACCTCGACCGCGTGGCCGAAGTTGCGCCTCAATTCTATCGGCGATGGGCAGAGTTGTTGACGGACGCTTTGCTCGAAGAATCGAGAGCCGCCCGCACGCCCGCCGCATTGCCGCTGCATTTGCGCGAAGCGCCGCACGTCGCAGACCCGCGCGGTTCGACGCCGGGTGAGTTCCTGCAAACGCTCCTCGCGCCGGCGCGCAGCGGCCTCATACTCGTTCGCTCCGATCTGGCGCGCGCGGCGAGTTCGCTCGGAACTGTACTGCGCGCGGGGGAGCGCAAGTACGCGCTCAGGTCGCTAATGGGTCAGGACGCGCGCGGCACGCTCGGCTGGCTCGCCGTGGAAGCTTCGCGGCAGGCGGCGCGACACGCGCGACACAGAGACACGATAGGCGCAATCGCCGACTGGTGGTCTGCGCGTGCTGCGGCGACGGAGAAACTTCTGCGCGAGCTTGAGTCGGACGCTGAAGGATTATCATGAAGTGCTTTCGGTAGCGGGGTCTTTTCGGGCCGTGTGTGCGCCGCTTCAAAAAAGTTTCAGTCCTCGACCCTGCGTGCGCGCAAGCCGTTCGAGAAAACTGTCGCGGCTGACGAGTCGAGCGCCGAGCGCTTCCATGTGCGGCGTCATGACCTGTATGTCGAGCCAGTCGAGGCCGCGCGTCTTCAGGTGTTCGACCAGAAACAGCAGGGCGAGCTTCGACGCGTTTGGTCGAAGCCGGAACATGCTCTCACCCGCGAAAGCGCCGCCGGCGTCAACGCCGTAAATCCCGCCGACAAGTTCAACACCTTCCCATGCCTCGACACTGTGCGCTCGCCCGCTCCTGTGAAGTTCTGTGTAGCCGCGAATCATCTCCGGCGTGATCCAAGTCCCGGCCTCGTGCGCGCGCTCGACCGAGGCGCACGAGGCGATGACGCGCTCGAACGCCTGATCAATCGTGAATCGCAGGGCGGTGCGGCGGCGCTCGCGCGCGAGGCTGCGTGGGACGTGCAGCTCGTCGAAGAAAAGAATCGCGCGCTGCGGCGGGCAGAACCAGAGGAGCGGGTAGCCTTCGACCGGCCAGGGGAAGATTCCGTTCGTGTAGGCTTCGACGAGCAAGTCCGGGTCGGGCCGTCCGCCGTAGGCCACGACGCCTTCACTCGTCGCGTGACGCGGGTCTGGAAAATGGGTGAGCGCCATCGCGAAGATGATAAGGCAAAAGCCCGCCGCTCACATTCCCCGCCGCGAAAATTTAGCCGCCACGTGTGGCGCTACTTTTTGACTAGCCGCGGCGGATTCCGTATATTTCAGGTCGGCTGATATTTTTTTGTCGGCTGAAAAATTTGACGGGCGATGGAGTTCGCCTCGTAACCACCCTCTTGATGGGTTGATGACTCCTGAACGGCTCGCGCCGAAGCGCGGCGAGTCCGCTCAGGATTTTTTTATTGCGGGAGGATTGATGGAGACACTGACGAAGTACCTCGCGGTCGCGGCGGGCGGCGCGCTCGGAGCGATGTTGCGTTACTACCTGGGCGGGACGGTTCTGTCGCGGACGGCTGCGCCTTTCCCGACGGCGACGTTCGTCATCAACGTCACGGGTTCGTTCATCATCGGCTTCTTCCTCACGCTCGCGACCGAGCGCGTTAACATCAGCCCTCACCTGCGGCTCGCCTTCGCCGTCGGCTTCGTCGGCGCGTACACGACCTTCTCGACTTTCGAGTACGAGACGGCGCGGCTCGTCGAATCGGGGAGTTACGCGGTCGCCTTCCTCAACGTCGTGCTCAGCTTCGCCGTCGGCTTCGCCGCCGTGTTGGGTGGCATCGCCGCCGCGCGCGAGATCGAGCGTGTGCCCGTGACGAGCCACGTGATTTACGACCGCTTCGAGTCGCTCGCCGACGCGCACGACCCGGCGCAGCGCGCGGGAGCCGAGCGCGACATACGCGACTCGACGATTGACCCCGACGCGCACCGCGCGCCCGACGCCGAAAGCGCCTGACCGCTCGCGCGCGTCGCAGTGACGGCTCGACGCTTCGCCGCGCACGACACCGCTCGGCGCGTCGCCGCCACACGAGCGCGCCGAGGGCTTTGTCTTTTGCCCCGCGCCTCTTAAACTTGACGCATGGCAGAGCGCGAGTACGGATTCGACGAGGAGGTGGCGACCGAGAGCCGGGAGAAGCTCAAGAAGCCCCCGCTCTTCCGCGTGCTGCTCCACAACGACGACTTCACGACGATGGAGTTCGTCGTCGAGGTCTTGAAAAAAGTCTTCGGCAAGTCGGACGGCGACGCGTTCCACATCATGTGGGCCGTCCACACACAGGGCGTCGGCGTCGCGGGCGTTTACACCTACGAGATCGCCGAGATGAAGGTCGAGCGCACCACGCAGATGGCCCGCGCGCAGGAGTTCCCGCTGCTCTGCACGCTTGAGGAAGAACCGCAGGACGACTAACGGCATCTAAGCAATTTATTTTTTGTGCGCCAGCCTGACGAGTTCATTCTGGAGGAGAGCTTATGAATCGGCGAAAGCTTCCATTGCCTGTGCCCGTTTGTTTTCTCGTCTGTCTTGCTTCGCTCACGGCGCTGGCTCAGCAATCGAACGCAAGTGTCGCTGAATCGCCGAAGGTCATTGCGGCGGCGGCTCCCGATTATCCAATCTTAGCGGCCTTGTCGCTATCAGGAGGGGACGTACCCGTCGAAGTGAAAATTGATAGGTCGGGCAAAGTTTCTTCGGCTTCCGCCGATGTTGGGAATCCACTTTTAAGAAAGGCGGTAGTAGAGACGGCATACCGCTGGCGGTTTGAGCCTGCTAACGCCGATGTCCGTACCGTGCGCCTCTTATTCTCCTTTCAGTTGAATGATGATTACGAACCGGGCGGACAACACGTCGCCACGGTGTTCCTTCCGCCGTACAAGGTGGAAATCACGTATAAGCTACCTCCACACATTGATTATTGAACGGCAATTTGATTTTGAGTAATTCAACGACCGAGCAGTGTGAGCATCAATAGCGTTCCCGATGATAACGAAAGAACTCCAAGAGACCCTGAACTTCGCCGCGATGGAGGCGATCAAGCGGCGGCACGAGTACGTGACGCTCGAACACCTGCTCTACGCGCTGATGCACGACCGCACGGCGGCGAACGTCGTGCGCCACTGCGGGGGCGACTCTACGGCACTCGTCAGGGAGTTGGAGACGTTCTTCGCCGAGAAGATGGAGAGCGCGCCCGCTTCGAGCGACACGTTGCCGGAATACACCGCCGCGTTCCAGCGCGTCGTCGAGTACGCGCTCATGCAGGCCGAAGGTTCGGGTCAGCGCGAGGTTGACGGCGGGAACGTCCTGGCCGCGCTCTACCAGTCGCCGAACTCGCACGCCGTCTATCTGCTCAAGAGGCAGGGCATCGCGCGCCTCGACATTCTCAACTACATCGCGCATGGCATCTCGAAGACCGACACGCTCGGACGCCTGATCCCCGAAGGCGCGGAAGAAGAGGACACGCGGAGAGCGCGCGACCCGCTCGCCGCGTTCACGACGAACCTCGTCGAGCGCGCCGCCGCCGGGAAGATTGACCCGCTCATCGGTCGCGAAGCGGAGGTCGCGCGCACGATTCAGGTTCTCTGCCGCCGGCGCAAGAACAATCCGATCTACGTCGGCGACCCCGGCGTCGGCAAGACCGCGATTGCCGAAGGACTCGCGCTCAAGATTCAGAAGAATGAGGTGCCCGACGCCTTGAAGGGCGCGCAAGTCTATTCGCTCGACATGGGCGCGCTCCTGGCCGGCACGAAGTACCGCGGCGAGTTCGAGGAGCGTTTGAAGCAGGTCATCCGTGCGCTGCTGGAGAAAGAGAACGTCATCCTCTTCATCGACGAGATTCACACAATCGTCGGCGCGGGCGCGGTCTCCGGCGGCTCGATGGACGCGTCGAACATCATCAAGCCCGTGCTCGCTTCGGGCGAGTTGCGCTGCATCGGCTCGACGACTTACCCGGAATACAAGGCCGCCTTCGAGCGCGACCGCGCGCTCGCGCGCCGCTTTCAGAAAATCGAAATCGGCGAGCCGACGCTCGGCGACACGGTGATGATTCTCGAAGGTTTGAAGAAGCTCTACGAGGAGGCGCACGGCGTCACATACACCGACGACGCGCTGCGCGCCGCGGCGGAACTCGCGGCCAAGCACATACACGACCGCTTCCTGCCCGACAAGGCGATTGACGTGATTGACGAGGCCGGCGCGATGGTCAAGCTCATGCCGGCGGAAGAACGTCCCGCCGAGGTCGGCGTCCACGAGATCGAGACGGTCGTCGCGCGCATGGCGAAAATCCCGGCGCGCACGGTCGCGGGCACCGAGCGCTACCGCCTGCAACTTCTTGAGGGCGCGCTCAAGTCAACCATCTTCGGGCAGGATCACGCCGTCAAGCAGATCGTCAACGCGATCAAGCTCTCGCGCTCCGGCCTCGGACAACAGGACAAGCCCATCGGCTCGTTCCTCTTCTCCGGCCCGACCGGCGTCGGCAAGACCGAACTCGCCAAGCAACTCGCACTCGCACTCGGCGTCGAATTCTTGCGCTTCGACATGAGCGAGTACGCCGAAGCCCACACCGTCTCGCGTCTCATCGGCGCGCCGCCCGGCTACGTCGGCTTCGATCAAGGTGGTTTGCTGACCGACGCTGTGAACAAGACCCCTTACGCCGTCGTCGTCCTCGACGAGATCGAGAAGGCGCACCCCAACCTCTTCAACATCCTGTTGCAGGTGATGGATCACGCCACGCTCACCGATAACAACGGGAAGAAGGCGAACTTCCACAACGTCATCCTCATCATGACGACGAACGCGGGCGCGCGCGAGCTATCCGACTCGAAGATAGGATTTCAGAAGCAGCAGCCGGGCATCTCTCTCGGCCAGGGCCGCGGCGCAATCGAGCGCACCTTCAGCCCCGAATTCCGCAACCGCCTCGACGCTTGGATCGCGTTCGCGCCGCTCTCGTTCGAGACCATCGAGCGCGTCGTTGACAAGTTCGTCGCCGAAGTCCGCGCGCAGTTAGTCGAGAAGTCGGTCGAACTGGAATTGACCGAGCCTGCGCGCCGCTGGCTCGCCGAGCACGGCTACGACCGCCAGATGGGCGCGCGCCCGATGGCCCGACTCATTCAGGACAAGGTCAGAGCGCCGCTCGCCGAGCAGATTCTCTTCGGCAAATTGCAGTCGGGCGGCAAGGCCGTCGCACACGTTGCGGACGACGACATCCGTCTGGAAATTACAGGCCGCGGTTGAAGCTGCGATGGAACTCCGCAACACGATCATCTATCTGATCGGCATCCCGGCGGTCGGCAAGTACACGGTCGCCAGAGAGATCGGGCGGCTGACGGGCGCGAAGGTGGTTGACAACCAGCTTATAAACACTCCCGTCTTCAGCGTCATCGGCTATGACGGCACGGACGCTTTCCCCTTTCCACGTGGCGCGTGGGCGCAGATAGGGAAAATTCACCGCGCGGTCTTATCCGTCATCCGCGAGTTCTGCCCGCCCGAAGCCAGCTTCGTCTTCACGAACACGCTCGACGCGCGAGAACCTCTCGACAAGGTCTGGTTCCGCCGGATCGAACGGCTGGCGAAGCAGAGAGAAGCCGGGTTCTTCCCCGTGTGGCTCACTTGTGAAGCCGAGGTGATCCGCCAACGCAAGAACACGCCGGATCGGAGGGCGCGGCTGAAGGACATTGACTTAACCAACATCCGCAGGTGGAGCGAGGAGGTTGAGGTGCTCAGGGTGCCGCACCCGAACGCGTTAACGCTCGACACGTCTCGCCGTAGCCCTCGGCAAACAGCGCGGCTCATTTTGGAGCACGTCAATAAGCGCCGGGAACTCTGACGACCCGCCGGAACCCTTACGCCGCCGAAGAAGACGTAATGATGCGCCGGCTTCCTTCTCGGCTCACCACCTGTGATAGGCCGGGTGGCCGGGCTGGACGGCGACGAAGGTTCCGCGGCAGGTGGCGGTCGTCTTGCCGTTGGCGTTGATCGAGGCTTCGACGACGGCGCGGTCGTCGGTTGATTCGACGACGCGCGCGCTCAGGTGAAGCGTCGTGTCGGTCGGCGTCGGGCGGAGGAGCTTGATCGAGTAGTCGGCGGTGACAGTACAGGGCGGGTGGTCGAGGTGGTTGCGGCGCATCAGGTGATAGGTCGCGGCCCAGTTCGAGTGGCAGTCGAGCAGCGTGCCGACGATGCCGCCGTTGAGCATTCCGGGATAAGCCTCGTGGTGCGGCTCAGGCTTCCAGTCGCAGACGACCTCCTCGCCGTCTTCGCCCACGAAGCTGCGTATGCGCAAGCCCTTCTCGTTCGTGGGGCCGCAGCCGAAGCAGGCGTTTCGCGGCGCGTAGCGTTCTTGCAGACTTTTCATATGTGAGCAGTAAGCCGTAAGCAGTGAGCAGTCGTCAAACGAACGCGCGGCGAGCAGTCTTCTTGAAAACTGCTTACCGCTCACCGCTCACTGCTCACTTTCAATCAATCGGCGGGTCGTCGGCGGTCGCGGGCTGGCCCTTGTGGTCGGCCCCGCGCACCTCGCCCGTCTCGTCAATGAAGAAGGAGCGGCGGCCCGTCTTGCCGTAGGTCTTCGGCGTGGCCGTCGCCGTGAACTTGTCGCCGACGGCGTTGATCTCGACGCGGTAGCCGAGCCGCGCGACGTAGTCCTTCTCAAGAAGCTTCTCGTCGAAGAGTTCTTCGAGCGTGGCGTAGCGCTCCTTCTTCCTGCCCTCTTTGAATTGGTACTCGGAGAAGTGTACGCGGCGGAGAATGTACGCGGCCTCCGACTCGGCGCTGATGACGGCCATGTCCTTCGTGGCGATCAGCATCGAGGCGGCGTATGCCTTGAGCAGGCTCGTCGGCACGCGCAGCTCGTGGACGAGCGCGTCGCCCTCGTTCGTCGCCTCGTAGGAGGAGGACTCAGGCGTCATGTCGAGCTGCGCGAGCAGCGTCTGCACGACGGGGTCAATGCTCCCGCCGGACTTCTTCTTCGTGTCTTCGATCAAACTCCGCATCAATGCGTCGGAGACGAAGACCTCGACGACCTTCTGCTGCGCCTGCCAACTCACCGAGTCGCGGTACGCGCTCGTCGAGGCGAGAGTGTGGCGCGCGGCGTAGGAATCTATGACGTGGCGGATTGCTTTCACGTCCTCGCCCGCGACGAGGAAGTTGTTGATGACGACGTAGGCGAACTCTCCCGCCGTGTGAATCTCGAAGCCCTCGCGCTTTTCGGGCGCGGCGAAGGGCGTGGCGAGCGAGACGAACTGGAAGGCCGCGAGCGCGCGCGGCAGAATCTCCTGAACCTTGTCGGGGTCGTTGAGCGCGACGATGAAGACGAGTCCCGGCTCGGAGTCCGTCTCGTCCTTCTTCCGCGCCGGGCCGAAGACGCGCGGGCCGCTGAGGTAGTTGAACGGGACGCTGACGGCGACCTCGTTGCCGAGCGCGGGCAGGAGGTCTTCCTTGATCTTGAAGCCGAAAAGTTTTTCGACCGCCGCGACCGTCTCCTCCGGCGTCGGCTGCTTCTGACGACTGGCCGTGATGCCGGAAAGGTTAACGTCCATGTCCTCGCCGCCGCCGTCGCCGAGCCACGAGTGTGTGAGCGAAGGGTCGAGCGAGGCTGTGCCGAGCGTCGAGGTGTAGATGCGCCGCCAGTCGAGCGAGGTCGTGATGAAGATGTCCGTGTCGTCGGGCGCGACTTCCGCGGCGGCGGCGGTGACGGGCGGGCCGGCGACGACGTTCGGCAGGAACGGGATGACGCTGACTACTCCGTCGGGCGTGTTCTCGACCGCGACGCGGACGACGAGCGCGCCGGCTTCGAGCCTGAGTCCGAGCGCGACCGCGCCGGGGATGCGCGGCGCGCCGCGCACGATGTTGTTGAGCAGGCCGCCCATGCGCCACACGGTGACTTGTTCTTCCGAAGGCTTCGTCGCCGTGGCAGCGTCCGCACGCCCACCGCCCGCGTCGCTCGGCACTGTGACGACCGATACATCTTCGGGAATCGTTTCCGGCGATGCCGACGCATCAGGAGTCGGCGAGGTCTGCACGGCCACGGAGACTTGCGTCTGCGGAGTCCCGGTCGGCGAAGGCTCAGGCGTCGTCTGCGTCGAAGCGACCACGGCGACGGACGTTTGAGGAGTCGTCGGCGTTGACGTTGCCGTCGGCGTTGTTTGCGTTGCTCGAATCGCGGGCGCGGGCGAAGGTGAAGGTTTGGCTTCGGTTGATTCGACTACGATGGCGGCCCGGTTGCCGTCTCCGGCGGACGCGGCGGCGAGGGCCTCGCGCTGCTCGCGCGCCTTCTGCTGCTCGAACTCGTAGCCCTGCTGCGCGAGCGACGTGTCAACGTAAACGAAGAGCGAGTCGGACGAGAGCCGCGTGCGCGCCGACTGGAAGCGGACGTTCTCGGCGAGCGAGTTCGTGCCCCCTTCGCCGCGCAGCTTCTTGAGCGTGAACGGCTCGTTCGCCGTCAACAGAAGACGCCCGACGCGCCTGAACGCGAAGCCCGCCGCGCCCGACGGCTGCTCGCCGCTCTGCCCGCTGACCTGCGCGTTGCCGCGCGGCCCGTTCTGACTTTTGCTCGCGGCGTTCACGCCCTGTCCGCCCGCGCCCGGCTGCTGTCTCTGAGCGGAAGACTTCTGCGCCGCGCGCGCGCCCGTGAGTTCGTCGGCGAGCGGTTCGACTTTGTCGCCGACGAAGGTTCGGAACTTCGGCTCGAAGGCGGCGGCCTCTTCGGCGGAGGGGAATTCGAGGGCGATGAATGCCTGGGGCAGCCCCTCGCGCGTCGGCATGAAGGTCATCACGGCGCGCGCCTCGGAGAGTTTCTCGGCGTTGTCGCTGACGAACGTGAAGAGGTCGGTCGCAGGCTCCATCTCCGCGCCGAAGATTTCGAGCGCGCCGACCGCGGTCTTCAACTCCTCCGTGCGCGCGAGCGCCCCGACGCGCCGCACCTCGACGTAAACACCGAAGCCGTCCGACGACAGCAACTCTTGGATGGATCGGTCGGGCGCGGCGCGCTGCTGTCCGACCGCCGCTGCTCCGTTCGTCGCCTGCGTTTGAGCGCCAGCGCCCGCAGCCGGCGTCGTGGTCGTTTG
>DASRCS010000131.1:0-33449 GCA_035652995.1 Pyrinomonadaceae bacterium | reverse complement strand
ACCTCGCGCGAGGAGTGGGCCGAGAATCACCTCGGCGACCGCGACGACCTCGACCTCGTCGGCCAGCAGAACGACCTCGTGAAAGCGATTCTCGAAACCGGAAAGCCCACGGTCGTCTTCTTCACCAACGGTCGCCCGCTCTCCGCGAACTACGTTTATGATCACGTGCCCGCGGTCTTCGAGGGCTGGTATCTCGGCGAGGAGACCGGCAACGCCGCGGCGGACGTTCTCTTCGGCGACTACAACCCTTCGGGCAAGATGCCCGTCACCGTCGCGCGCAACGTCGGCCAGCTTCCGGTCTATTACTACCAGAAGCCCTCGGCCAAGCGCGGCTTCCTCTTCTCCGACATCTCGCCGCGCTTCGTCTTCGGCCACGGCCTCAGCTACACGACCTACAACTACTCGAACCTCCGCCTCGCGCCCGCACAGATCGGCCCCGCGGGGCAGACGACCGTCAGCGTTGACGTGACCAACACGGGACGCATGGCCGGCGACGAGATCGTGCAGCTCTACATACGCGACGACGTGAGTTCCGTCACGCGACCCGTCAAGGAGTTGAAGGACTTCCGCCGCGTCCACCTTGAACCGGGACAAACCGTCACGGTTCAGTTCACCGTCACGCCCGACAAGCTCTCGTTCCTCGACGTGGACATGCACCGCGTCGTCGAGCCGGGCACGTTCACGATCATGGTCGGGCCGAGTTCCGCGACGGAGAAGGAGTTGACGGCGAAGCTTGAGGTCGTGCCGCGCTGAAGAGTGACAGTCTATACTACAACGTCTTGCGATTGACTGCGCCTCTATGCCGGGAGCGCGGGCGTCCCGCCCCGCCTTGAGCGCGACAGCGCGAAAGAGACGCGCTAAAGCTCAAGCGTCGTGAATAACGAAAGTCATTGTGCCTGCTCACGCAGGCAATGCGGGCCGCGATGCCCGCGCTCCCGGCGAAGAGCGTCGCGCCCAATGGCAAACCGCCATGCTGTACATAAGAAGACCGGCCAAACTTCTCAACCTCGTCCTCGCCGCCTGCGTGCTTTGCTTCTCGCACGCCGCGCCTTACGCCTTCTCTCAAACAAGAACAACTGCTTCAACGCGCGCGGCTTCTCGCGGCTTCACACGCTACGTCAACACGTTCGTCGGCACGGACAACGACGGCAACACGTTCCCCGGCGCGACCGTGCCGTTCGGCATGGTGCAGTGGAGTCCCGACACTACGCCCGCGGGCTGGTACAAATACCCTGACGCGAAGATACGCGGCTTCAGCCTCACGCACTTCAGCGGCGCGGGCTGCCCGGCCTACGCCGATTTTCCATTCATGCCCGCGGTCGGCGCGCCCAAAAACTCGCCCGGCGCAAACTGGGGCGACTACGCCGCGGCCTTCTCGCACGACAAAGAAAAGGCCGCGCCCGGCTACTACTCGATTGAATTGGACTCAGGCGTGCGTGTCGAACTGAGCGCGACGAAGCGGACGGGATTCGGCGTCTTCACGTTCCCTCAAACCGACGAGGCGCGACTGCTCGTCAACGCGGGCGGGAGCGCGACGGGCGACAGCGACTCTTCCGTGCGCGTCGTCGGCGACCGCGAGTTGACAGGCTCGGCGACGAGCGGAAGGTTCTGCGACAGCAACACGACTTACACGATCTACTTCGCCGCGCAGTTCGACCGCCCGTTCGCGTCCTTCGCCACTTGGGAGGCAGACAAGCTCAACTCGAACGTGCGCGAGGCACGCGGCAAACAGTCCGGCGCTGTCCTGACTTTCGACGCCGCGCGCGAGCGCGTCGTGAAAGTTAAAGTCGGCGTCTCATTCGTCAGCGCCGAGAACGCGCGGCTTAACATTCGGTCGGAGAACGGCGGTTGGGATTTCGACGCCGTGCGACGCAGTGCCGACGCGGCGTGGGACGACTGGCTCGGACGTGTGAGCGTCGAAGGAGGAAGCGACGAGCAGCGGCGCGTCTTCTACACCGCGCTCTACCACGCGCTTCTGCATCCGAACGTCTTCTCCGACGTGAACGGCCAGTACACCGGCTTCGACCGCGCGGTTCACGACGCGCGGCCTCGCACACAGTACGCGAACTTCTCCGACTGGGACACGTACCGCACCGTCGTCCAACTCCACGCCCTTCTCGCCCCGCGCGAAACGTCCGACATGATGCAGTCGCTCGTCGCCGACGCCGAGCAGAGCGGCTACCTGCCGAAGTGGGCGATGGCGAACGACGTGACCGCGGTCATGGGCGGCGACAGCCCCGCCGCGCTCGTCGCGACGGCCCACGCCTTCGGCGCTCGCTCCTTCGACGCGCGCTCGGCCCTGCGCTTCATGCTGAAGGCCGCGACGCAACCGGGCACGGGATTACACGGCTACGCCGAGCGAGCGCGGCTCGCCGAGTACCTCGCGCGCGGCTACGTCCCCGTCACCTCCTTTCAGTGGGACAACGGCATGACGGGCGCGACCTCCGCGAGCCTCGAATACGTTTCGGACGACTTCTGCGTCGCGCAACTCGCCGCCGCGCTCGGCGACGCGAAGACTCACGCCGACTTCATGCGCCGCGCGCAGAACTGGCAGACCATCTTCGACCCCGAAACAGGTTTCATCCGACCGCGACGCGCAAACGGCGTCTTCCTCGAAGGCTTCGACCCTGACACGCTCGCGCCCCGCAGCGAAGTCCCCTGGGACAAGAGCGCGCAGGCGAGCTTCGAAGAGGGCAACACGTGGCAGTACACTTGGATGATCCCGCACAACTATCGCGGACTCATCAATGCGGTTGGAGGCGACGCGGAAGTCACGCGCCGACTCGACAAGTTCTTCACCAAACTCGTCGGCTGGGGCCAGCCCTACTTCAACATCGGCAACGAGCCGAGCTTCGTTTCGCCATACGCATACGCCTGGGCAGGCGCGCCGTGGCGCACGCAAGCCGCCGTGCGCCGCATCATGAATGAAATCTACAAGCCGACGCCGCAGGGGCTTCCCGGCAACGACGACCTCGGCGCGACCTCCGCGTGGTACGTCTGGGGCGCGCTCGGACTTTACCCGGCGATCCCCGGCGTCGGCGGCTTCGTCGTCACAAGCCCGCTCTTCCCCGCCGCGACGATTCGACTCGGCGACGGGCGCAGGCTCCGCATCGTCACTGAAAACGCGAGCGCTCAGGGCGCGACCGCGAACGACATTTACATCCGCGGCCTGAAGCTCGACGGCGCGGCCTACACGCGCGCGTGGCTGCCCCTCTCGTCGCTTCGACCGAGCACGACGACGACGCTCGCCTTCACGCTCTCCGAACGACCCGTCACCGAATGGGGCGCGCGGGCGTCGGACGCGCCGCCCTCGTTCACCGAGGGGCAAGCGCCCGCCGTCTGCTTCATACGCGGCGAAGACTCGGTCAACGTCCGACCGGGCGGCGAAGCTTCCGTCGCGCTCGGCGTCCGCACGCTCGACGCGCGCCCGCTCAAAGTAAGTTGGCGGGCGCAAACGCCGGACGGCATACGCCTGCTCCCCGCGTCCGGCGTCGCCGACATCGGCGCGGACGGGCGGCCAGACATCGCCTTGCGGGTCGCCGCCGACGCGCGACTCCGGCCCGGAGTTTACGTCGTCCCCGTCAAACTCAGCGCGACACCGAACGGCGCGACGCGCGGAGTTGAACTGCCCGACACTGTGTTGGAGGTGAGGGTCGGCGCGAACTGAGTGCGTTGAATGTGTAGCGTGGGCGTTCAGTTTTCAGAAGCCGTGAATTGCCACTAGCTTTAGCTGGTGGACGGCGTGGATGACAAATCGAGTCGGCTTTAGCCGAACGGTGGAATGATTCGGCTAAAGCCGAAAGCCTTTATTGCCGTATTGACCTACAGCTAAAGCTGTAGGCAATTGAAGGAGCTTTCATTCAACAGCGCTAACAACGCTCGCGCCGAACCCGCGCTACTTCAAGACCAGATGACCGAAGCGGCACGCGCCCGGCGAAGAGCCGCCGAGCACGAGCGGCGGCACGCCCGCGCTTGTTGCGTACTTATCAGCGACCTTCGCAACCTCATCGCCCGCGTCGCTTCTCCCCAAGACTGCGACCGTGCCTCCGCTGCCGCCGCCCGTGATCTTCGCGCCGAAGAGTCCGCGCGCGGGGCCGGCCTCGCGGACTAAGCGAACTATCTCGTCCGTGCCCGCCGAGCCGAGGCCGCACGCCGAATAACTCGCGTGCGACTCGTACATCAACTCGCCCAACCGTTCGGCCTGAACGAGTCCTCGCCAGTCTCTCAAAATTTCTGAGAACTCAACCACGCGCGCGTGTTCACAAACCGGGTGGCGCGTCGCAGCAAGCACGGGATACACGCGCCCCGGTTCGACTTCGGTGACTGCGTCCGTGATGCCCCGGTAGCGCGCGAGGAATCCCGCGCCCGACATCTCGCGCGGCAGGCGCGGCGCGTAAGTCTCTTCAAACTCTTCGGGCTTGACGTTGGCGAGATGACCGTGCCAGCGCGTGTCTTCTATCTTCACGCGGCCTTCCGTCTCGCCTTCGCGCGCGTGAAGTTTGGCGATGTCGGCGATGACGCGGTAGCCCATGAACGCGGCGGTGCGAACCGTGCCGTAGTCCGAGCCGCCGACCGAGTGGCGCACGCCCGAATCAACGCCCCAGACCGAAAGCTCCGGCGGCAGGGGGACGTGCCCGCGCACCTCGCACGGCTGGCACAGAAGCGCGAGCAGGCGATTCTCCTCGCCGCAGGCCGCGGTCATCTGATCCATCACGCCGCAAGGCGCGCCCGCCACCATGTTCTCGACGCGTTGACAGAGGAACGCCGTCTCGCGCGGCGACAGCTCGATTTTGTACGCGGCGGCGACGGCGCGCATGACCGCCACTTCGAGCGCGGCGGACGAACTGACGCCCTTGCCCTCCGGCACGTCGGAGCGGACGAGAAGACGTGCGCCGCGCTCGAAGACAAACCCGCGCTCGCGCATCAGCACCAGAAAAGCGCCCGCGACGTAAGCGGCCCAATGATTCTCCGCGTCCGCGGCGAAACGCGCGCGCGCCTCTTCGTAAGCGACGGGCGAGCCGTCGCGCACGAACTCCGCGAGCCGCGTCTCGTAGCGGCGCGGCGCTGTCGCGGAGTCGGACGCAATTGCGCCGCGTCCGTCCGTCGCGAGGCTGACGATTGTGAGCGCGCCGCCGTCTTCGAGTTGCAAAGCGGCGTGCGTCGCCGCCGACGTGGGAAGTTCGAGGACGAGCGAGCCGGAGTAGTCCGCGATGCCGCCCATCAAATCGAGACGCCCCGGCGCGCGCGTGACGAACAACTCCCGGCGCGGGCCGAAGAAAGCTCTGCCTTCATCCGTCAAGTGTTTCGGCAGGCCGTTCGGCAACTCGAAGGATTCGTGCAGACGGTTCAGCAGCGCGACGAATGCTTCCGTGTCCGCGAGTCCGCGCGTCGTGCCGGAGACGATCTCGAACGCCATGCGCCTGTCCTCAACTCGTCTGCGTCAAAAGCCCTCGGCGCGCGAGCGCGGCGCGCAGAAGCGGCTCGACCTGCGCGCGCACGCGCTCGTTGGCGTAACCGGCCCAGGCCACGTCCGGCTCGACGGCGAGCGGCGCGCGAAGTGGGCCGCCGCCGATGTCGGTCACGATCACGCCGGCCTCTCGCGCGACGAGTTCCGTGCAGAGGTCGTAAGGGTGGCAGCAGATGCCGAGCGCGAGTCCGCGCGCGCGCAGGCGTCCTTCCATCAGAGGGCGCAGGTCTGCCGTGAAGCGGTCGTGACCGCACATCAGTTCGTAGAGCTGCCCGCCGCTCGACGCGTACTGATCCTCAAAGCAGTGAGCCTTGCCGGGTCGCACGGGGCCGAGCGCGCCCAAGACGATCTCTTCGTCAATCGCCGCGAGTTCCTCGCGCGCGCCGGGGAAGAAGCGCGCGGCCTGCGCGTAGCCGTGCGCGATTGTCGGCGACTGCGAGGGGCGCAAAGTCAGAGGCGTGCGCTCGCCCGTCAGGCGGTTGAAACGCTCGCCGCGCGCGCCCTCGCCGCGCACGGCCCAGGCGACATCGCAGAGGTGTTGCTTGACGAGCGGGAGTTCCGTCTGCACGGCAAGCTCGATGTCGGCGAGGCAAGTCTCGGGGCCGCGGTTGCGCGCCGCGCCGGTCAGAACCCAGCCGCTTCGCTTCTGGTACATCAGCCCGCGCGTGCCATCTATCGGATCAACGATGACGCGCCACGCGCATTCGTCTTCGGACGCGCCGCGAGGCAGAACGACCTTCCCGCCTCGCAAGCCTTCGGCGACGAGCACGACCGGCGCGTGCGACGCGACCTCGCGCTCGAAGAAGTCAACAAGCAAATCCTCGCTGACGCGGTCAACCGCGTAGATTGTGTCGCCTTCCTCCTCGCGCTCGACCGCCGACAAGTCCTCGACCGCCGAACGCTCGCACGCCTCGACGACCTCGCGGCGAATCAACTCGTGTAGCCGTCGAATCGGCGCGAGAAGTGATTTCGAGTCGGTCAACGATGATGAAGTCATTTACTCGTCATTGAAAGGATGAAGCGAAGGCTAAACTGCGCCGCCTTCATCCTTCATCCTTCCGCCTTCATCCTTGTAATGCACGACGGGCTGCGCGCGCAGCTCCGCCGCCTTCCCTTCGGGCGACGTGTCGCTCAGGAAATTGCCGCCGCCGATCTCCGGCCCCGCGAGGTACTTCAGCAGGTTCGGCTTTCGGAGCGGCGGGTGGAACTCGACGTGAAAGTGGAACGAGCGGTAGTCGCCGCCGTCGGTCGGCGCTTGGTGCAGAGGCATCACGTAGGGGAACGGCATCCGCCAGAGGTTGTCGAAGCGGACGGTCACTTCGCGCAGGACGGCGGCGAAGTCGCGCGCCTCCGCGTCGCTCAACTCGGCGACGCTCGCGCGCGTCCGCGTAGGCGCGACGAAGACCTCGTAGGCGTAGCGCGCGAAGTAGGGCACGAAGGCGATGGCCGTCGCGTTCTCGCAAACGACGCGGCGACCGTCGCTCTGCTCGGCGGCGATGATGTCGCGGAAGATGACGCGGCCCGTCTCGTCGAAGTAGCGCGCACCAGCGCGCGCCTCGGTCTCGATGGTCTTGAAGACGAAGTTGGTCGCGTAAATCTGCCCGTGCGGGTGCGGGTTCGAGACGCCGACGACCTCGCCTTTGTTCTCGAACGCGAGCACGTGTTTGACTTCGGGCCGCGCGCCGAGTTCGACGTACTGTGCCTGCCAGGCGGCGACGAGGTTCTCGACCTCGCGGGATGTGAGTTCCGCCAGAGAAAGGTCGTGGCGCGGCGTGTAGCAGACGACGCGCGCGACGCCGCGCGCCGGTCGGCTTCGGTAGGGCACGGGCGCAGGCTCAAGTTGTTCGGGCGCTTCCGCGCCGACGCAAGGGTGGTCGTTGTCGAAGACGAAGACGTCTTCGTAATTCGGATTTCTCGCGCCGCTCACACGCAGGTTGCCGGGGCAGAGGTAGCAGTCGGGGACGTAAGGCGGCGTGCGTGGCCCCGCCGTCGCCGCGACCGTCTCGCCCGACCACGGACGGTTCTGCCTGTGCGCCGCGACGACCACCCACTCCTCGCGCAAGGGGTGCCAACGCTCCTCCCAAACTCCGCCGCTGCCCTGCTTGTTGTCCGACATGATCTAAAATCTTCGACGCGGACGACGGCCCGACGCCTGCGTCAAACCCCCGCGTCGTTAATCTCCCGCGCCGCCCGCGGCCATGCGCGGAGGCGTCGCCGCGCCGCCCGCCGACTCGCGCGCCGCGACGAGCGGTCGCTGGCGTTTGAGAAGCTGGTCGGCGATGACTCCGATCAGAATCACCGCGCCCATGACGGCGAAGTTGAGCGACGAAGGTATGCCGAGAAGGTTGACGAGATTCTGCAAGACCTGCAACAGCGCCGTGCCGATCATTATGCCGACGACGGAGCCTTCGCCGCCGCGCAAAGAGCAGCCGCCGAGCACCGCCGCCGCGATGCCGTAAAGCTCGAAGAAGTTTCCGTGCGAGGAGGGCGAGACGGAGTTGGTGTAGAAGGCGAGCAGGATGCCTGAGATTCCCGCGGTCAGCCCCGAGACGACGTATGCGCTCGCGACGATCTTGCGCGCGTTGATGCCGGAGTAGCGCGCGGCCTCCTCGTTCCGGCCCACGGCGAAGAGGTAGCGCCCGTAGATCGAGCGGTGCAGCACGACCCACATCACGGCGGCGATGACGACGAGCAGGATGAAAGGCGCGGGGATGCCGAACAGGCTCCCCGTCGCGAGATGCGTCAGCCATTCGAAGCCCTGCCCCGTGCCGAAGCCCTTGGTCTCGTCGTCGGCGATGAAGCGCGCGAGTCCGCGGTAGAAGAGCAGGCCGCAGAGCGTGACGATGAACGGCTGCACGCGCAGGCGCGTGACCAGCAGGCCGTGGACGAGTCCGAGTCCGACCGCGACGCACATCACCGCGACGATTGCCAGCACGGGCGGCCAGTGCCACGACGCGAGCATCATCGAGAGCAGCACGCCGAGCAGCGCGAACATCGAGCCGACCGAAAGGTCTATGCCGCCCGTGATGATGACGACGCCGACGCCTATCGAGAAGATGCCGTACATCCCGATCAGGCGCGCCATGTTCTGAAGGTTTGTGCCGCCCAGGAACGCGGGCTGATAGACCGCCACGACGACGCACAGCACGACCAGCAGGATGAAAGTGCCGAGTTCTTTTCTCACGACTTTACCAACCTTCGCCGACGGGTTTGGCTATTCAGTTGCCACTGGCTTTAGCTAGTGGGTAAGAGTTCAACCAAGAACTTCGGGCTTTAGCCTAATAACCTTTCGGCTAAAGCCGGTGACTCGCATCGGACTCTGTCCCACTAGCTAAAGCTGGTGGCAAGTGATGAAATCCCGACGTAGCCAAATAAGCGACGACCGCCGCTCACAACCTGACGGTGACGACGTTGCGCCCGTCTTCGTTCTTCGTGACTTCGGCATTCATTGTGCGCGTGCGCCCCGCCGCGGCGACCGTGATTTTGTACGAGCCGAGGAAGGCACGCGTCTCGTACTCGCCCGCGCCGTTCGTGCGGCCCGAGGCGCGCGTCCACCACTTGCCGCGCACGAGTTGCAACAGGCGCTCGTATGCGGGCTTCGGCGTCATGTCGCGGCGCAGGAGTCCTGCGGGTGCGCCGAGCCACGCGCCCTCGTCGCTCAAGTCCCACCAAGTGATCGCGCGCACTGCGGGGTGGCTGAAGAGGAGCGTGTAGAAGTTTGCGACGTACTCGGCTTGACTAGCTTCGCCCGCGGGCGTCGTCGGCCAGTCGGTCGCGGGCCGCCCGCGGTAGTTGATGCCTGTGCGCGTCTCGGCGCTGAGGACTGTGACTTCGGTGAAGTGCAAAGGGCGACCGAAGCGCGCGAACGTCTCGCACGTCTCCCACACGCGCGAGAGCGGCCACACGCCCTGATGCATGTGCGACTGTATGCCGACCGCGTCGGGCAGCGAGTTCGCGTCGCGCAGTTCCGACAGCAGCGCGACATTCTTCGGCCCAGTCTCGTAGTCATTATATATAAAGGTCTCGCCCGCGCCCGCGCCCGCCGCGCGCGCCCACGAGAGCGCCGCGCGCACTTCGGTGGCCGCGCCGTCGCGTCTGACCCACCGCCCGACGCCGTTGTCGAAGCCCGCGGCTGCGTTCGCCTCGTTGACCACGTCCCAGATGTTAATGAGTCCCTTGTATCGCGTTATCAAATCGGTAACGCGACGATGGAGGAGCGGCACGACAACGTCGGGGTCGTTCGAGGCCCAGCGCGGATAGACCTCCTGCCAGACGAGCGGGTGTCCCTTCACCGTGATGCCGTGCGCCGCGCACCAGCGCGCCATCGCTTCGAGTCGCGCGTAGTCGGGTCGGCCTTCCGCGCGCTCGAACTGTCCCCAGTAAAAGGGAAGCGTCGCGTAGTTGAAGAGCGCGGCGAAGCGCTGTTGATACGCGAGCTGCGCGGGCGAAGTGTCGCGCGGGTCGAGGCGAAAGATGTTCGAGCCGAAGAGGAATGCGTGTCGCGTCTGCTCGACACGAACGCCCGCGTTCTCGACCGCGCGGCCCCTGCGGTCAACGACGCGGACGACGAGCGCGCCCATTCGGTAGCGTGCGATGCGCTCGTCCGCGCCCGCGAGCAGACGCACGCCCGCGTCGTCTCTCGCCGGCTCCGTGTTTTGCGCCGGCGGCGTCGCCGCGTGCGCCGCGAGCAGCGCGAGGCAGAGCGGGAGCGCGAGACAGAAGTTTTTGAGCGTTCTCACTTGCGCACCGAGAAGCGATAGACGGAGGTCGAGCGGAAGCGCTCGCCCGGTCGCAGCACGGTCGAGGGGAAGTTCGGGTGGTTCGGCGAGTCGGGGTAGTGCTGCGTCTCAAGACAGAAGCCGGAGCGGTAAGGGTGCATGTGCCCGTCCTTGCCGCCGCCTGAGCCGTCGAGGAAGTTGCCGGAGTAAAACTGTATGCCCGGCTGTGTCGTCAAGACTTCCATCACGCGCCCGGTCGTCGGCTCATAGACCGTGGCCGCCCGACGGAGCGTGCCCGCGCGACCGTCAACGACGAAGTTGTGGTCGTAGCCGTGGCCGAACCTTATCTGCTCGTCGTCCGCGTTGATGCGCGCGCCGATCTCCGCGGGACGCGTGAAGTCGAACGGCGTGCCGCGCACCGCGCGAAGCTCGCCCGTCGGAATCGCCGTGGCGTCGGTCGGCGTGAAGCGCGCGGCGTTGATCTGAAGCTGATGGCGGAGTATGTCGCCGCCGCCGCCTTCGCCCGCGAGGTTGTAGTAGTTGTGTTGGGTGAGGTTGATGATCGTGTCCTTGTCCGTCGTCGCCTCGTAGTCAATGCGAAGCTCGTTGTTGTTCGTGAGCGTATAGACGGCTTTGACCGAGAGGTTGCCGGGGTAGCCTTCTTCGCCGTCGTGGCTGCGGTAAGTGAGTTCGAGCGCGGGGCCGGCGCTCGTGGTCAGCGGGCGCGCGTTCCAGATGACCTTGTCGAAGCCGCGGACTCCGCCGTGCAGGTGGTTGGGCGGGTTGTTCGTGGCGAGTTGGTACCCGACGCCGTCGAGCGTGAAGTGGCCGCGCGCGATGCGGTTGCCGTAGCGACCGATGAGCGCGCC
The DNA here is from genome assembly GCA_035652995.1 of Pyrinomonadaceae bacterium. GTDB lineage: Bacteria > Acidobacteriota > Blastocatellia > Pyrinomonadales > Pyrinomonadaceae > QHXN01. The sequence continues at coordinate 22,395 of DASRCS010000131.1, read as the reverse complement.
GATGTAAGAGTTGTTCTGATTCTCGTAGCCTTCGAGCGTGTCGAAGCCGAGCAGAACGTCGCCGAGATGGCCCTCGCGGTCGGGGACTTTCAGCGAGACGACCGCGCCGCCGTATGTGATGATGCGCGCCTCCGCGCCGCGCCGGTTCGTGAGCGTGTAGATGCTCACGGGCTGAGCGTCCGGCGTGCGCCCGAAGTCGGCGCGGTTGACGGTTCCCGCTCCTGCGCGCCTCTGCCCGCGCGCCACGCCCATGCCGAAGATGAGCGCGCACAACGCGATCAACAAAATCCTGCCGATCATCATTCCCCCCTCGCTGAAAGAACCTTCCGTCGCGCGGCCTGAGTTCACACGTCCGCGCCCTCCGTCTGCCCGACGGCGAGGCGCATGACCGCCTCCTCGCAGCACTCTTCGCGTTCGAGGATGCCGGTCAGGCGACCCTCGTGCATGACGGCCACGCGGTCGCTCACGTTCAAGACCTCTTCCATGTCGCTGCTGACCATTATGATGACGACGCCCGCGCGAGCCAAGCCGCGCATCAGCTCGTAAATCTCGTGCTTCGCGCCCACGTCAATCCCGCGCGTCGGCTCGTCGAAGATCAAGACCTTCGGGTCGCGCGCGAGCCACTTGGCGAGCACGACCTTCTGCTGGTTGCCACCCGAAAGCGTCCCCGCCGCGACCTCGACCGAAGGTGCTTTGACGTTCAGCCTGCCGCAGACTTCTTTCGCCGCGCGGCTTTCGGCCTCGGCGTTGACGAGTCCCGCCGAGGCGTAGCGCGCGAGCGAGGGCAGAGAGACGTTCCGGCGTATCGTCTCTTCGAGAATGAGTCCGGCGCGGCGCCGGTCTTCGGGCGCGAGATAGATGCCTTCGCGTATCGCGTCCTGCGGCGAGCGAATTTTGAGCGCGCGACCGTCGAGCGTGAGTTCGCCCGCGACGGGCGGCTCGACGCCGAAGACGGCCTCGGCGAGTTCGGAGCGGCCCGCGCCGACGAGTCCCGCGAATCCCAGAATCTCGCCGCGCCGCGCCGCGAACGAGACGGCGTGCTGCGGGTAGCGCCGCGTGCGAAGCCCGCGAACCTCGAAGGCCGCGTCGCGCGCGCCGCCTTCCGATGGGACGTAGAAGTTCGAGATGTCGCGACCGACCATCATCCGAACCATGCGCTCGTGCGTGATCTCGGCGCGCGAAAGCTCGCCCGCGTTGCGCCCGTCGCGAAGGGCCACGACGCGGTCGGCCAACTCCTTAACTTCGCCGAGCCGGTGCGAGATGTAGATGACGCTCACGCCCTGCGCGCGAAGCTCTTTGACGACTCCGATCAGTCGCCCGGTCTCGGTGAGCGTGAGGCTCGAAGTCGGCTCGTCCATGATGAGGATGCGCGCCTGCTGCGAGAGCGACTTGGCGATCTCGACGAGTTGCTGTTGCGCGATTGAGAGACGGCTGAGCGGCGTGTCGGGCGAAACGTCCAAGCCCAGACGTTCGAGGTAGGCGCGCGCCTCGTCGCGCATCCTCCGGCTGTCAATGAGTCGCAGCGGGCCGAAGCGTCGCGGCTCGCGGCCCAGGAAGATGTTGGAGGCAACGTCCAGATTGTCGAGGACGTTCAGCTCCTGATGGATGAATCCTATCCGAAGGCGTATCGCGTCGGCGACGGAGCCGATGACGACCTCGCGCCCCTCGACGGAGATCGAGCCGGCGTCGGGCTGATAGACGCCGCCCGTGATCTTCATCAGCGTTGACTTGCCCGCGCCGTTCTCGCCGACGAGCGCGACGACCTCGCCGGGATAGACCGAGAGGCTCACGTCATCCAGCGCCACGACGCCGGGGAAGCGCTTGACGATCCCCTTCATTTCGAGGACTGGAGTCGGCATAAAGCTTACGTGTCGATTATCAGTTGCCGCTAACTTCAGCCAGCGGTTTGAGTCAATACAACTTAGCTGCCGCCGAGGAGTTGTTTGAGCTGCTGGCTGAACTCGTCAACGTTGTCTTTATTAATGACCTTCGTCGGGATGAAAATCTGTTTGCTCGCCGGGATGACCGAGCGGTCGCCGCCGATGATCTGCGCCATGTCCTTGATCGACTGGTAGCCGAACTCGAAAGGCTGCTGGACGATGGTGCCGACGATTGCGCCGTCCTTCACTCCCTTGAGCGTGTCCTCCTGCTCGTCAAACGCGATGATCTTCACCTGGCCGACCTTGTTCGCGTCCTTGACGGCGCTGAGGATTGCGGGGCCGTTGTAGTCCCAGAGTCCGACGAGCGCGCCCACGTCCGGGTACTTGACGAGCGTGTCGGAGACGTTGGCCTTGGCGCGCACGCGGTCGTTGTCGTCCGTGCGGAGGTCTATGACCTGAATGTTCGAGCCGGCGAGCGCCTCCTTGATGCCCTCGAAGCGCTCCTTCGCGTTCTGCGCGTCGGCCTGTCCGACGAAGGCCATGACCTTGCCGCCGTTGGGGAGCGCCTGCTTGATGAGTTCGCCCGCCTGTCGGCCCGCGGCGCGGTTGTCGGTGCCGATGTAGCAGGCGCGGTTGCTCTGCGGCGCGTCCGAGTCCTGCGTCATCACCAGAATGTTCTGCGCCACGGCGTCGTTGATCATCTGCGTCTGGTTCGCAGGGTCAACGGGGCTGATGGCGATGCCGTCAACGCCGCGCGCGATGAGGTCGTCAACGACGCGCTTCTGCTCCGCCGCCGACGCCTGGCCGGGGATGCGGAAGTCAACCTCGACGTTCGGCAGCTCCTTCGTCGCCTTCTCGGTGCCGCGCCGCGCGATGGCCCAGAACGGCGAGGCGTTGTTGGTGACGAAGGCGAGGCGGAGACGCTTGCCCGAAGCGCCCGGCTGCGACTGCTGGCGGTTGCAGCCGGCGAGCGAAGCGATCAGCGCGCACGCGAGAAGACAGGGAGTGATGATTCTTTTCATAGAAGCAAGAGACCTCTTGACGTGTTGAGACTTTCGAGCATCACTATACAAAAGTCCCGGCCACGTGGAAAATGGTTTTGTCGTACAGAACAAAATTTAACCCGCGCACTCGTTGACTTCCGCACGTCGCGGCGCGGAACACTCCCGAAGGAGCATTCGCAATGAAGACGAAGACGATGAAGACTCTTCTTACTACGGCCATCTTATTCGCCGCCGCCAACCTGTGCGCCGCCGCGACGCCCGACAGAGTCAAGACCGCGAACGGCACGGTCGAAGGCGCGGGCAGGCAAGCGTCCGGCGTCCGCATCTTCCGCGGCATCCCGTTCGCGCAGCCGCCCACGGGAGACCTTCGCTGGCGCGAGCCGCAGCCCGTCAAAGATTGGACGGGCGCGCGCGACGCGACGAAGTTCGGCCCGCGCTGTATGCAGCAGCCCGTCTTCGGCGACATGAACTTCCGCTCCGACTCGATGAGCGAAGACTGCCTCTACCTCAACATCTGGACTCCGGCGAAGTCCGGCAGGGAGCGTCTGCCCGTGCTCGTCTATTTCTACGGCGGCGGCTTCGTCGCAGGCTCCGGCGACGAGCCGCGATACGACGGCGAGAGTTTGGCCGCGAAGGGCATCGTCACCGTCACCGTCAACTACCGCCTCGGCGTCTTCGGCTTCCTCGCGCACACCGAACTGACGAAGGAGTCGCCGCACCGCGCGTCGGGCAATTACGGTCTGCTCGACCAGGCGGCGGCCCTCCGCTGGGTGCGCGAGAACATCGCGGCCTTCGGCGGCGACCCGAAGCACGTGACCATCGGCGGCGAGTCGGCAGGCTCGGCCTCGGTCAGCGCGCAGATGGCCTCGCCCCTGTCAAAGAACTTGATCGCTGGAGCCATCGGCGAGAGCGGCTCGGTTCTCTCGACGATGAAGGCCGTCCCGCTCTCGCAGGCCGAAGCCGAGGGCGCGAAGTTCGCTTCTTCGGTCGGCGCGAACTCGCTCGCGGCTCTGCGCGCGCTCACGACTCAGCAGATCATGGACGCGACGAAACAGCCGCTCGGTCGCTTTCCCATCACGGTTGACGGCTACTTCTTCCCCGAAGACCCCGCGGTGATTTACGCGGCGGGCCGTCAGGCGCACGTGCCTCTGCTCGTCGGCTGGAACTCCGAGGAGATGACCTGGCTCGCGCTGCTTCGCGGCAAAGAGCCGACGCCTGAGAATTATCAACAGGCCGTTCGCGAACAACTCGGCGCGCGCGCCGAAGAGGCTTTGAAGTTATACCCGGCCACGACGCGCGAAGAGGTCATCGAGTCGGCGACAGACCTCGCGGGCGACCGCTTCATCGGTTACAGCACTTGGAAGTGGTTCGACCTTCAAGTCAAGACCGGCGGCAGCCCCGTCTTCCGATACTTCTACGCGCGCCCGCGCCCGCCGATGACTCCGCAGATGGCCGGCGCGACGGCGGGCCTCGCGGGCGGTGTGGTCAGGGGGCCGAGCAACGGCGCGGTCACGATGCCGCCCGCGCGCGGCGCGGTTCACTCGGCGGAGATCGAATACGCGCTCGGCAACCTCGCGACGAACAAGGTCTATGCGTGGACGCCGGACGACTACAAGGTCTCGGAACTCGTGGAGGCGTACTTCGCGAACTTCATCAGGAAGGGCGACCCGAACGGCGCCGGCCTTCCGCACTGGCCCGCGGTCACGAGCGGCTCGCCCGTCCAGATCATGCGCCTCGACGTGGAGCCGCGCGCCGAGGCCGACACGCACCGCGCGCGCTACGTCTTCCTCGACGAGCAATGATCAACGTTGGCGGCGTTGTAATCTACGGTCGGGGCGGCGCGCGCTTTCCCTTCTGCGCGCGCCGGAGCGGGCGCGGCGTCGCTTCCGTCGGATCAAGACTTGATTAAAGACTCGACTCGCGAGTGCCTTCGCCCGTTCGCTTGTGCCGCGCCGCCCGGCTTCGGAACCTGCGCGGCGTACTTGCGGGAAGAGTCCTGCCGCCCGCCGACTTTTCTGCACGCGTTCAGGTAGTGGTCTATCGCCACTTCGAGCGCGCCGCCGAGGCCGGCACCCGCCTCGCCTCCGGGCACGACCGTCCACTCCGCGAGCCTGCCCGCCATGCTTCTGCCGACGGCCTCGTACATCGCCCCGGTCAGAAACTTCCAGCCCCGAACCAGACGCCCCGAGACGACGACGCGCGAGACGCCGAGGCCGCTGATGAGGTTCGCGATGCCGATGCCGAGGTAGCCGCCGACGCGAGCGAGCGTCTCGCGCGCGCGGGCCTCGCCCGCTTCGGCGCGCTCGACTATCTCCGAGAACCCCGGCGCGCACCCCTTCGCCGCCGCGCGGTCGCACGCGTACAGCGACTCGGCGCTCTCGGCTGAGGCGTAACTCTCCCAGCAGCCGCGACCGCCGCACGCGCACGCGCGCCCGCCCGCAACAATCGTCATGTGGCCGAACTCGCCGGCCCACCCCTCGGTCGCCTTCGCCCCGCGATAGACCTCGCCGCCGCGCACGACGCCGACGCCGATGCCGGAGCCTGCGCGGACGAGTATGAAGTCGCTCCAGTCGTCGTCCCTGTCGAACGGGCGGGCGCGCGCCTCGTAGAGCGCCGCGGCCCTCGCGTCGTTCTCGACGATGACTGGCACGTCGCGCGCGCCGGCGACGCCGCGGAAGCGCGCGCCGATGCCGGGTCGAAATCTGAGCGCGCTCGCGACATTCACGTCGCGCCAGCCGAGGTGCGGAGCGCACAAGAGGACGCGCCGCGCAGCGCAGGTCGGGCCGGGGACGCTCACGCCGACGGAGACGAGTTTCCTGCCGCGGACGCTCGCGCGCAGGTCGCCGACCGCAGACCTCATGAGCCGGAGCGCGGCGCGCTTGTCGCGCGGGGTGTTGAAGGACGCTTCGGCGAGCAGGCGACCGCCGACGGTGACGGCACCGGCGTGGCTGTGCCTGACGCCGAGGCTGAAGCCGATGCAGTACACGTCGTCCGTGAATTCCAGCCCGGTCGCGGGCCTCCCCATGCGCGTCTCGGCTGAGGCGGCGGTCACCTCGGTCTCGCGGAGGAGTCCCTCGGCCAGCAAAGGTTTGACGATGTCGGTGACGGTGCTTCTGTGGACGCCGAAGCGGCGCGCGATGTCTGCGCGCGAGACGGGCCGCGCGGCACGCACGAGCCTCAGCAGCGCGAGAGACATGTCGTCTTCACTGAAGGTCGTCATGGCCTGCCCCGCGGGGGCGGCGGCTCAGGAATAGTCGCCCCATTTTTCGGTTCGCGCAAATGCAGTTCTGGCGCGCGAAGGCTTCGTTGTCCTCACGCGCGCCAGAAGTTTTGGCTCTCTTGCGGTGTACGGGTCGAAGCTTAGAAGTAGAACTTGAGCGCAAGCTCTATGCGCCGGTGCCCGTGTTTCTTGACGATGGTGCCGAAGTTGTTAAGGGTGTTCTGCGTGAACGTGTAGCCCTTCGTCGGGTCGCAGACGTTGTCCGTGGTGCCCACGCCGTTCGGCACGCCGTTGACGGTGAAGCACGTGCCCGTGGCCGGGTTGATCGCGTTCTGCGTCTCCAGCGTCAGGTTGATGTCACCGAGGTCGGGGTTGGCGAAGGCCTCGTTGAAGGCGTTGAAGAGGCCGACGCGGAACTGGAGCTTCTTCGTCTCGGTGAAGTTGAAGTTCTTGAAGAACGTCACGTCGAAGTTGTTGCGGCTCGGGCTGCGGATGTAGAAGGGCGACTGGTACGGCCCCGTCTGCCCGAAGCCCGGAATCTGGATGGCGCTCAGGTCGAGGTACCGGTCGCCGACGCCGGAGTTGCCGGTCTGCGGGTTGCGCAACAGGAACGGGGCGATGGCCCCGGCGTTGCCGCTCGACTGCGTGAAGGCGTTGGTGCCGAAGTAGGCGACCTCCGCCGCCGTGCCCGAAAGCGCGCCGGTGAACTTCAGGCGGATGGGCCTGCCGCTCTCGAAGGTCGTGATGCCCGACATCTGCCAGCCGTTCAGGATGCCGCGCGTGACGGCGTTGTTGAACGAGCCGCGCGCGAAGTTCGGGAAGTTGTAGTTGTACGACAGGTTGAAGATGTGCGTGCGGTCGAAGGGCAGGATGCCGTAAGAGCGACCGCGCGTGTCAATCGGGTCAACCTGATCCGAGCCGCTGCTCTCCTGCACGGAGGTCGTGCCCAGCGCCTTCGAGAAGGTGTAGGTCGCGAAGTATTGGAAGTTCCGCCCGAGCTGCCGGTTCAGAGTCACCTGAAGCGAGTGGTAGTTCGACGTGCCGGTGTACTCGTTCAAGGTCACCTGACTGTAGTCGGGGAACGGGTTCGGGTTGATCGAGATCGGCAGGTTCGCGAGGTTGTTGCCGACCGCCGCGCGCTGGATCGGGATCGCCATGTTCGCGTTGCCGATGAAGCCCGACAGGATCGGGTTCGCGAAGAAGTCGTAGTTGCGCGTCTGCGGCAGGTGGCGACCGAAGGTGCCGACGTAGGCCACTTCGAGGACGTTCTGGAACGGCAGGCGGCGCGCCACCGAAAGGCTCATGGTGGTGATGCGCGGGATCGTGTTCGAGGTCAGGTTCTGCGAGTTGACCGCGCTGCCCGCGAGCTGCGTCAGGCCGTTGAACGTTCCCAGGTTGCTCAGCGTCAGGTCGTTGTTCGGCACGCCCCACGCGTTGATCGCCGTGTTCAGCGTGTTCGGCGGCTGCGTCAGGATGCCGTACTGGTAGTTGCCCTGGACGCGGTTGTAGAAGACGCCCGCGCCGCCGCGCAGCACGGTCTTGCCCCTGCCGCCGATGTCCCACGCGACGTTCAGGCGCGGCGCGAACCTGGGCGAGGGCGTCGGCACGACACTCTTGCCGACCTGCCCCTTCGAGGCGAGCAGGTAGCCGTTCGGGTTGTTCGGGTCGCCGCCGAGGAAAGCGCCGCCGCCGCGGACGTACTTGCTGGGGTCGAAGATGACGCCCAGCCCGTTGGTCTCATAGACGTTCGGGAAGTAGGAGAAGCGCACGCCGTATTCGAGCGTCACGTTCGGGCGCACCTTGAAGCTGTCCTGCCCGTAGATTTCGAGGTTGTGGCCGAGGAAGTTGCCGGTCGGCACGAAGGTGCTCTGCTGGAACTGGTTGATGCGGCCCGTGTAGATGTTGGCCCAGAGGTTGCCCGTCGTCTTCGCCTGGCCGCCGGGGTTGTCGTTGACCTCGATCAAGCCTTCGGGCGAGCCGGACTGGTTCTGCAACTTGGTGAACTTCTCGAAGAGCGCACCGAACTTCAGCGTGTGGTTGCCATAGACCTTCGCCAGCGTGTCCGTGACGAGGTAGCTGTCGTTGTTGGCGAAGAGCGGCAGGTTGCCCGGCTCCCACAACTCGGAGTTGGTCGGGTCCCAGTTGCCCAGGATGGCAACTGGCGCGTAAGGCGAGCTGATCGCGAACGGCAGCTTCAGGTTCGACAGCCCCAGCGACGAGCGGCTGACCTTCGACGGGTCGCCGTAGTCATTGCCGAGCTTGAGCTTGCTGGCGCTGAAGACGACCTCGTTGGTCATCGTCGGGTTGAGCACGCTCGTGACGTTGACCGCAGCCGAGCGACCGAGGTTCGTGCCGATCACGTGGCTCGGCAACTCGTAAGTGGACGGCCCCCACCAGAGGCCGTAAGGGTAGTCCGCCGTCTCGGACTCGCGCGCCAGGCGGACGTACATCTTCGTGCTGTTCGTGATGTTGTAGTCGAACCGCATCTTCAGGTCGGTGCGGTTCTGCGGGGAGACCACGTTCGACGCGTAGTTGATGCCGCGGCGCGCCAGGTCGCTCCCCGGCGCGGGCGTGAAGTTCGGCATCGGGAAGAGGTTCAGCAGTGCCACGCCGAACGGGTCGGCGAACTGCGTCAGGATGCCGTTCGGCACCGGCGTGCAGGCGAAGTCGGGCGAGTCGGGCGTGCAGATGTGGCCGATGGTGCCGGTCTGGTTGATCGGCGTGGATGACTGGCTGAAGTTGCCGGCGCGCTCGAGCGCGGTCGGGACTATCCCGGTGCGCGTGCCCGCGTCAACCTTCTGGCGTTGCAGCTCGAAGCCGAGGAAGAAGAAAAGCTTGTCGTGGTTGCGGTTGAATTTCGTGAAGGGCAGGATGACCGGCCCGCCGACGTTGCCGCCGGGGAATTGGAACTGGCTCTTCGGGCGCGGCGTGCCGACGATGGTGTTCGAGCGGTCGTTGGCGGCCAACTGTCGCGGGCGGAAGTAGTCGTAAAGCTCGCCGTGGAAGTCCTTGCCGCCGCCCTTCGTCGTCGCCGTGATCTGCACGCCGCTCGACCCGTACTCGGCTGCGTAGTTGCTCGTCTTGACCGTGACCTCCTGCACCATGTCGTTGTTCGGCGTGATGATGGTGCCGTTGTTCGAGCCGGGGTCAATGACGCGCGAGCCGTCAATGTTGACCTGGTTGTTGACGCCGCGGATGCCGTTGACGGTGTAGTTGGCGCTGGCGTTGCCGCCCTGGTTGAAGCCGACCACGTCGAGGTCGTTCTGCTCCGGCGCGACGACGCCCGGCAGGACGCGCAGGAGTTCGAGACTGCTGCGCCCGATGATCGAGAGGTTGTCTATCTGGTTGGCGGTGATCGTGTCGGAACGCTCGCCCGTCTCGGTCTTTAGCTGCGAGGCGGCGTCGGCAGTCACCGTCACGGTCTCGGTCGCGCCGCCGACCTCAAGCCCGATGTCGAGTCCGCGCGTCTCGCTCGGCGCGAGCGTCAGGTCGGTCTGCTGGTAGGTCTTGAAGCCGCCGGCCTCGACCTTGACGGAGTAGCTGCCCGGTTCGACGGAGGTGAAGACGTACGTGCCGTCGTCGCTCGTCTTGACCGTGCGCGGCTCGCCGCGTTGCGTGCTCGTGAGCGTCACGGTCGCGTTGCGCACGACTGCGCCGCTCGGGTCTTTGACGACCCCGCGCAGCGTCGCGCTGCTGATGGCCTGCGCGAAGGCGGACTGCGCCGCGAGCAGCAGCAGGACGGCGGAGAGCGACGCGGCGGCGAAAGCGCGGGCGAAGTTCAGCGGGCGACGGCTGCGCGCGGGCGCGAACTCGGAGAACTCAACCGTTGACATGAGAAGTGGCCTCCCGAAAAACCGACTTGCGGTGAAAATTGCAGCCAACAAAATTTGCGTCGGCCCGCGACTCTTAACAAGCCCGAAACGTGAGACCGAACCTCGTCGCTCCGCCGGAGCCTGACGATTCGTCTCACGCGCGGGCGGCGGTCACGTGACCCGCGTCTCTACTTTTTGACGACCCTCCCGCGCGGGCGCTTTGGTCGGAACGGCTGAAGCGCGTGGAGCCTGTGCCGCGCGGCGGATGCGAGCTAAGTTTTCTTGAAACTGACAGCAGGACTTTGTTGCAAGGCCTAACAAAAGCTTTTAGTTCCAAAGCCCTTTTTTGTCAAGAACTTTTTTTAGAAATTGACGGGTAACTTTGTTGTATGACCGAACGAATGTCGCGCCCGCGGCTCGGCGGGTACGCGCGCCGACTCTCGTCGGGCGGCGGCACTTCAGGCGGTGGCGACGGAGGCGAACTTGCTGGTGAGCACGAGGCTGAGAGCGCCCATCAGTTGGGGCTGCTCGCCGAGGCTGGAAACGTCTATGCGCGGCGGCGGCAGGCCGCGGCAGACGCTGCTTTTGGCGACCGCATTCTTCAGGTCGCCCGCGATCAGCGGCCACGCGCGCGAGATGCGCCCGCCCACGATGACCGCCTCCGGGCTTAGCCCTTTGATGAGGTTGGCGATGCCGACGCCGAGGTAGCGCGCGGTTTTGAGAAGGGCGCTGCGGGCGGCGCGGTCGCCCTCGAAGGCGAGGTCGATCAACTGCGGGAAGGTGATCTCGTGACGCGTGCCGGAGCGGCCCGAAAGTTTTTCGTAGCGCGCGATGGCCGTCCTCTCGCACGCGAACGCCTCCCAGCAGTCGCGGCTCCCGGAGGCGCACCTGATCGGCGCGGCGGAGCCTATCGTCATGTGCCCGAACTCGCCCGCCACGCCCGACTCGCCGCGGTAGATTTGGCCGTCGAAGACGATGCCGGTGCCGAGACCCTCTTCGACGAGCACCATGATGAAGTCGCGGACTTCGCGAATCTCCGGGCGACCGAACCAGAGTTCGGCGAGCGCCGCGGCGTTGGCGTCGTTGTCCACGACGACCGGAAGCCCCGTCGCCTCTTCAACCGCGCGCTTCACCTGCCAGTCGCGCCACTTGAGGTAGGGGATGAAGAGTGCCGCGCCCGCCTCGAAGTCAACGAGGCCGGGGAGGCTGATGCCGACGCCCTCGATGCTCCCGCGTATCTTCCCGCGCATGAGCCTGCGTATGCGCTCGACGACGCGGCCCAGCAACTCTTCGGGGCTTCGCGGGGTGGGGAACTCTTCCTGTTCGAGCAAGTGCCCGCCCAAATCCGAAGTCGCGACGACCGTCTCGACCGTGCCGACGGCGACGCCTATCGCCACCGGCCCCGCGGCGCGCAGCCGAAGCAGCGTCGGCGGCCTGCCGCCCGTTGACTCGCCCTCGATCTCCTCGACCAGCCCGTCCTCCATCAACTCGCTGACGATGAGCGAGACGGTCGAGCGCTGGAGCGCCGTCTCCTGCGCGATCTCGGCGCGCGAGATCGGCGAACGCTCGCGCACGTAGTTGAGTATGATCCGACGGTTGATGCTGCGGATTGTGTCGGCGCGGGCCACGCTCGCCCGCCTCAGGTCTATTCGTCGCACTGTTCCGCCTCAGGGTCAGAAGGAGAGTTCGCCGCCTCGCTGGAAACTTTGACCGGCCACACAGGAAAGCGCTTTCACCCACAATAAGTAGAACAGGTGTGACTACACGTCAACCCTTTTTTCTCGCCGGCTCGCGGCGCGACTGTTCTCCGCGCGGGCGCGAGGGCCGAGAATTTTGTTCCGCGAGCAGCCTCTCTTCTCCGAGTCTTCGCGCCCGCGGCGCGGGGTTCAAAGTTTCACGCCGAGCAACCGGAGGCGCTCAAAAAAAACGAGCGCCGCGCGATGATTCACGCGGCGCTCGACTCGGCTTTCGCGGTATGACGAACTACCTGACGCCGAGCAGGATGTCTGTCGTGAGCTGGTCGAGCCGCTCGTACTTCAAGCCCTTCGAGGCGAGCGCCGCGCGGTCGAACTCGCGCGCGAGAAGCGCGTCGGCACGCCCCTTCTCGAAGCGCCCGACGGCGTTGCCGTTGCCGTCGAGCGCCGCGATCTCGGCGAGCAGCGACTTGATCTCCGGGTCTGCGTTCCACTCCGCGGCCTTCTCCTTCAGGATGAGGTAAGTCCTCATGCTCCCGCGCGCGAACTCGCGCACGCCCTCGTAGTCTTCCGTGCGGTAGGCGTGCGAGTCGAAGTGGCGCGGCCCGTCGTAGCCAACGTCTTCGAGAAACTTGACGAGCCAGAACGCCGTCTTCGGGTTCGCCGAGCCGAAGCGCAAGTCCTGGTCGTAGCGACCGGGCACCTGGTCGTTGAGGTCTATGTGGAAGAGCTTGCCCGCCTCCCAGGCTTGCGCGACCGCGTGCGTCATGTTGAGGCCCGGCATCTGCTCGTGCGCGACCTCCGGGTTGACGCCGACCATTTCGGGGTGGTCGAGCGTCGTGATGAAGGCGAGGTACGCGCCCGTCGTCGGCATGTAGATGTCGGCGCGCGGCTCGTTCGGCTTGGCTTCGAGCGCGAACCTGTACCCGTATCCTTGCGAGAGCGAATACTCGCAGAGGAAGTTGATTGCCTCGCGCAGACGCTTGATCGCCTCGTCGGGTCGGCGGCAGGCGTCCGTCTCGACGCCCTCGCGCCCGCCCCAGAGGACGAAAATTTTTGCGCCGAACTCCGCGCCCAAGTCCATCGCGCGGCAGGTCTTCTGCACGGCGTAGGCGCGCACCCGCGGGTCGTTCGAGGTGAACGCGCCGTCGCGAAAGACCGCGTCGTAGAAAAGATTCACCGTCGCCATCGGCACGACGACGCCCGTCTCTTCGAGCGCGCGGCGGAACTCGCCGACGATGCGTTCGCGCTCCTGCGGCGCGGCGTCAATCGGCACGAGGTCGTTGTCGTGGAAGTTGACGCCCCACGCGCCGACCTCGGCGAGCATCCGCACGGCCTCGACGGGCGGCAGGGTCGGGCGCACCGCGTCGCCGAACGGGTCGCGACCGCGATTCCCGACCGTCCACAACCCGAAGCTGAACTTGTCCTCCGCACGCGGCGTGTATTTATCGTTCGGCATGGCTCACTCCTCCGGTTCAAAAAAAGTTCGCGCGTCCGCGCGTGATCGAAGGCCGCGCGTCGGCGCTCGCGGGCGCGGGCAAAATTCTTCGGCGCGCCCGGTCTGACTCTTAACGCGAAAGGCGCGAGATTAAGACTTGACGGCTTCGGCGTCAAGACAATTTAACTCGGCGGCGCTCTTCGCGAGTCAAAGATGAAGGGGAGTTGACGGCGATTATCTTCGGCGGCTCTTGACTGACATGATACTACTTTACCGCTCTCTCAACACAACGCGCGGGGGCGCGCGCTCGCGTTCAAACTTCGCCGTCGGGGCGAACGCCGCGCGCGCGTCGGGCGTGACGCAAGGGATGCGTGACGACCGCCGCGCGGGAAGGTCGGACGAAGGGAAGCGTGATGAAATTTCTTGGCATTGACGTTGGCACGGGCGGCTCGCGCGCCGTTTTGATTGACGAGTCGGGAGGGCTTGTCGCGTCGGCGACGGTCGAACACGAGCCGTTCGCTTCGCCGCAGACGGGCTGGGCCGAGCAAGACCCGCGCGACTGGTGGCGGGCTTCCGCCGAAGCTGTGCGCGCGGCACTCGCGCGGTCGGGAGTCGGCGCGGACGAGGTCGCCTGCGCCGGCTTCTCAGGCCAGATGCACGGCTCGGTCTTGCTCGACGAGGGCGGCGAGGTCTTGCGCCCCGCGCTCATCTGGTGCGACCAGCGCACCGACGCGCAGTGCCGCTCGCTGACCGAGCGCGTCGGCGCGGCGCGGCTCGTCGAGCTGACTTTGAACCCCGCGCTCACGGGCTTCACGCTGCCGAAACTTCTCTGGGTGCGCGAGCAGGAGCCGGAACTGTGGGCGAAGGTTCGCACGGTTCTGCTGCCGAAGGACTACGTCCGATTCCGCCTGACGGGTGAGCGCGCGACCGACGTGGCCGACGCTTCGGGCACGCTGCTGTTCGACGTGGCGCGGCGCGCGTGGTCGCGCGGGATGCTCGAAGCGGCGGAGATTGACGAGAGTCTTCTGCCGCGCGCCTTCGAGTCGCCCGAAGTGACCGGGCGCGTCACGGCGGAAGGCGCAGCGGCGACCGGCCTTCGCGAAGGCACGCCGGTCGTCGCGGGCGCGGGCGATCAGGCCGCGGGCGCGGTCGGCATGGGCATCGTGCGACCGGGCGCTGTCAGCGCGACCATCGGCACCTCCGGCGTCGTCTTCGCCGCGACCTCGCGCCCCGCGCTCGACAGAGGCGGGCGCGTTCACACCTTCTGCCACGCCGTCCCCGGTCGCTGGCACGTGATGGGCGTGACGCAGGGCGCGGGACTTTCGCTTCGATGGTTCCGCGACCGCTTCGGCGTGAGCGACGCGGCGACTCGTGCGACGGGCGGTGCGACTCGCCCGGGGCTTGGCGGTGCGACTCAAGCGACAAACGAAGACGCGCGCGCAGAGACGGGCGGAGACGCGAACGCGGTGACCCGAGACCCGTATGAACTTTTGTGCGAAGAGGCGTCGCTCGCGCCCGCGGGTTCGGACGGCGTGTTGTGGGCGCCTTACCTGATGGGCGAGCGCACGCCGCACCTCGACCCGCGCGCGCGCGCCGCGCTCGTCGGACTCGCGGCGAGCCACACGCGCTCGCACGTCGTCCGTGCGATACTCGAAGGCGTCGCCTTCTCTTTGCGCGACACGTTTGAAATCTTCGCGGAGATGAGCGTTCCGGTCGAGCGCGTGCGGCTCGGCGGCGGCGGCGCGCGCTCTGCGCTCTGGCGGCAGATTCAGGCCGACGTTTACGGGCGCGAGGTCGAGACGGTCGAGGCCGAAGAGGGCGCGGCCTACGGCGCGGCTCTGCTCGCCGGAGTCGGCGCGGGCGCGTGGGCCGACGTTGACGCGGCCTGCGACTCGGTCGTGCGCGTCGCCTCGATGACCGAGCCTGACGCCGAATCGTCACGCGCGCTCGCGCGACAGTACCGACGCTTCCGCGCGCTCTACCCGGCGCTGCGAGCAATCAACGAAAGCGCGTCGGAGTGAGCCGAGGCGAATGGCACGCATGAAACCGTCACTTAGAGTCTATTTCAAACGCGCTCTTGGTCTTTCGCTCTTCATCGCGCTGTGTCTCTCGAACGGCGCGGCGCGGCAGGCGCACGCACAGACTTCACAAGCCGCGCAGCCAACGCAGGACGCGAAGAAGGGCGCGCCGCCGGTCGAGTTCGTTGACGTGACCAGGTCAGCCGGCATCAAGTGGGGCTTCCGCGCGCTCGCGCCCGGCAACCGCTACATCATCGAGACGATGGGCGGCGGCGGCGGATTCGTTGACTACAACAACGACGGGCTGCTCGACATCTACCTCGTCAGCTACACGCAGACGCCGCAACCCGACTCGAACGCGAAGCCGCGCGACGCGCTCTACCGCAACAACGGCGACGGCACGTTCACCGACGTGACCGAAAGGGCGGGCATCGCGAATAGCATGTGGGGCATGGGCCTCGCCGTCGGCGACTACGACAACGACGGCTGGCCCGACCTCTACGTCACGGGCTACGGCGCGAGCAAGCTTTACCGCAACAACCGCGACGGCACGTTCACCGACGTAACCGGCAAGGCCGGCGTCAACAACAAAGGGTGGGGCGCGAGCGCCGCCTTCTTCGACTACGACGGCGACGGCTACCTCGACCTCTACGTCTCGAACTACCTCGACTTCGACCCCGACGGGAAAGTCCCTTGCGAATTTTTTGAAGGGCGGCCTTACTGCCACATCGCGCAGTTCAAAGGCTCCGCGCCCGTGCTTTTTCACAACAACCGCGACGGGACTTTCACGGACGTGAGCGAGAAGTCCGGCGTCGGCAAGAAAGTCGGCAAGGGTTTGGGCGTCGTCGCCTTCGACTACAACGGCGACGGGCGCATGGACGTCTATCAGGCGAACGACAACGACCCGAACTTTCTCTTCCGCAACAACGGCGACGGCACGTTCACAGAGGTCGCGTTCGACGCGGACGCGGCGCTCGACCCCGACGGCAACGCGCGCGGCGGCATGGGCGTTGACGCCGCGGACGTTTACGGCGACGGCCTTCTCGACATCTTCGTCACGAACTTTTCCGGTCAGACCAACGCGCTCTTCAGAAACGCGGGCGACGGCTCGTTCACCGAAGAGACTTACCCGCTCGGACTCGGTCGCGTCAGCATCCCGATGAGCGGCTTCGGGACAAAATTTTTCGACTACGACGACGACGGGCGCGAGGAACTCTTCGTCCTCAACGGCCACCCGTTCGAGCCGATCAGCAAGGTCTTCCCCGACGTGACCTACGCCGAGCCGCCGTTCCTCTTCGAGCGCGCGGGGCGTGGCTTCGTGAACGTCGCCGCCGAGCACGGCGCGGCGCTCAAAAGAAATTACCTCGGTCGAGGACTCGCCGTCGGCGACTACGACAACGACGGCGACCCCGACCTGCTCCTGATGAACGCGGGCGAGCCGCCCGTGCTGCTCCGCAACGACGGCGGCAACCGCAACCACTGGCTCGGCGTCCGGCTCGTCGGCACGAAGTCGAACCGCGACGGCGTCGGCGCGCGCGTCACCGTCACGTCGGGCGGCGCGCGCCGCGTCAAATACCTGCTCGGCGGGACGAGCTACCTCTCGGCCTCGGACAAGCGCCTGCTCTTCGGCCTCGGCGCGAATCGGAAGGTCGAAGAGTTGGAGGTGAAGTGGCCGAGCGGACAGTTGAGCACGCTGAAGGACGTGAGCGCCGACCGCTACGTCACCGTCACGGAAGGCGCGAAGCCTTAGCGCCTGTTTGACGAGTGCGCGAGTCTGTTCGGCGGGCGCGGCCCGGTTGACCCCGAAGCCGTCTGTGTTACAGTCTGACGCACCCGACCCACTTCATTCGTCGCGGCGAGCGCACACGTCAATCGCCGCCGGAGGGATTTATGTTGAAAGCCTGTGTCGCCGCTCTCGCCGTCATCGCGCTCGCGTCTTCGACCCTTTCGTCACTCGCGCAGACAACTCAGAACAAGGAGCAGCAGGAGGAGGTCGTGCGCGTCGGCTCGAACGAAGTCGTGCTCGACGCGGTGGTGAGAGACAAGAAGGGCCACGTCGTCAAAGACCTCGGAGCGTCGGACTTCGAGGTTTACGAAGACGGCGTGCGGCAGGACGTGACATCGTTCCGGCTCGTCACGAGAGGGGCCGGCGCGCAGCCGAACGCCGAAAGCAACGGCGGCACGACTGCGGCGGCGAAGAACGCGCCGGGCGCGGGCGGGCGCGGCGTCGAGCGCGTGGGCGCGGTCGCGCTCGTCTTCGACCGTCTCTCGCCGGAGTCGCGCGTGCGCGCGCGTCAGGCGGCGCTCGCCTACCTCGGCAGCGGCATGACGCCGGAAGACCTCGTCGGCGTCTTCGGCATAGACCTCTCGCTGCGCGTCTATCAGCCGTTCACGAACAACGAGCAACTCGTCCGCCGCGCGATAGACGGCGCTGGCGCGCAGAACTCCGCCGCGAACGTCTCGCGCTCGCAGGAGATCGCCGACGCCGCGCAGAACACTTCGCAGCTTCAGTCCTCGGCGGATCAGGCGCAGGCCGGCGCGGGGCAGGGCACGTCCGACGCGCAGAGCATGGGCGGGACGGGGCAGACGATGATGGACCTGGCCGCCGCCGAGATGACGCAGCGCTCGCTCGAAGTCTTCGACATGCTGGAGCGCAACCAGCAGGGCTACGCGACGACGAACGCGCTGCTCGCGGTCATCAACTCGCTCGCGCAGCTTCCCGGTAGAAAGTCGCTCGTGCTCTTCTCCGACGGCATCGCCATCCCCTCCGACGTGGAGTCGGTCTTCCGCACCGTCATCAGCAACGCCAACCGCGCGGGCGTCAGCATCTACTCGGTTGACGCGGCGGGCCTGCGCGCGCTGAGCGCCGACCAGGCCGCGGGCGGCGCGCTCTCGACGCTCGGCCAGCAGCGGCTCCGGCAGGCCGCGAGCCGCAACGACCCCGGCACGCCGATGATGCGCGACCTCGAACGCAACGAAGACCTGATGCGCTCGAACCCCGACACGGGCCTCGGTCGCCTCGCCGAGCAGACCGGCGGCTTCCTCGTCAGCAACACGAACGACCCCGGCGTGCGCCTGCGCGCCGCGGGCGAAGACATGCACACCTACTACACGCTTTCTTACGTGCCGAAGAATCAGACCTACGACGGACGCTTCCGGCAGGTCAGCGTCAAGCTCGCGCGCCCCGGACTCGAAGTCCAGACGCGCAAGGGCTACTACGCCATCAATGCCGACTACGCTTCGCCCGTCCTCGACTACGAGGCCCCGGCGCTCGCGCTTCTCGGCGGCGGTCACGCCGAGAATTCTTTCGCGGTTCGCGCCGCGGCCTTCAGCTTCCCCGAAGCGTCGAAGCCCGGACTCGTACCCGTCGTCGTCGAGGTGCCCGCCGGCTCGGTCAGCTTCAACGTTGACGCCGAGAAGAAGACTTACCGCACGGACTTCGCGGTCGTCGCGCTCGTCAAGGACGAGTCGCAGCGCGTGGTGAAGAAGCTGAGCAACCGCTACCTCCTTTCGGGGCCGCTCGACAAGCTCGACGAGGCGAAGCGCGGCGCGATCCTCTTCTACCGCGAGGCCGACCTCCCGCCCGGTCGCTACACCGTGGCCGCCGCCGTCTATGACGCGCTGACCGCTCGCGCGGGCGTCGCTTCGAGCGCGCCCGTCCTCGTCCCCGGCGAAGACGTGACGAAGCCGAGGCTCGCGAGCGTCGTCATCATTGACCGGGCCGACCGCGCGAACGCGCTCGACAAGGCTTCGGACACGCCCTTCCACTTCGGCGAAATCTACGTCTATCCGAACCTCGGCCAGCCGCTGCACAAGTCGTCCGTCAAAGAGCTGGCGCTGATGCTCACCGTCTATGCCGCGCGCGGCGAGAAGGCCGCGCCGAAGCTCACGCTCGAAATCGCGCAGGGCGGTCGCACGCTCGCCAGGGGCGCGCTCGACCTTCCGGCGCCCGACGCCGACGGGCGCATCCAGTACGCCAGCACCATCCCCACCGAGAAGCTCGCGCCCGGCGACTACCAGCTCGTCGTCACCGCCGCCGACTCGCACGGCACCGCCTCGCGCGTCGAGCACTTCACGATTCAACCGTAGTGGGGAAGTGATGAGTAATGAGTGATGAGTGACGAGTGGAAGACAGGTTCTTCACTCGCCACTCTTCAGTTGTCACTCGTCACTTGATTTAGTTCGGGAACGGCTCGCCGGGGCGGACGATGCGGATGCGGTGGTCTGTGAACTTGAAGTGCGAGCCGGGAAGCTCGACCTTGGGCATGTGGCAGGTGGCGCAGCCTTTTTGCGCGACGGGGCAGGGCTTGGCGTCGCGGTCGTCGGCGGCCTCCGCCTTGGCGACCTGCGGGGACTTCAGGCTCGCCTGCGAGCGGTGGCAGGCGAAGCATTTAGAGTCGTAGAAGGCTTCGTCCTCGCGCGGGTTGTCGTGCGGGTCGTGACAGGCCGTGCAGCTCATGCGCGGGTCGAAAGGCTCGTGGCCGCGCGACGTGAACAGGCGGTAAGGCTGGAAGCGGACGCTGTGCAGACCTTGCAGCGCCTTGTTCGACAAGACCTGCTTGGCGCTGCGGTGGCACGAGCCGCAGAACTCCTGCGAGAGTTCGTCTGGACTCATGCTCGCCGGGTTGAAGATGTGTTTGTTCTTAAGGTCGCGCGCCTGCATCGCGGCGACGTGGTCGCGGCCCGGCCCGTGGCACGACTCGCAACTGACGCCGGGCACGAGGTGCTCAAGTTGCAGGTTGTTCCCGCTCACAGCCGCGGTGCCGTGGCACTGGAAGCAACTGCGCGTCTCGTCGCCCGCGATCCTGCGGCCCAGGGCCTCGTCTAAAGTCGGCGGGGCCTTGCGCTCGTAGCCGATGGTGTAGTCGAGGCCGTCAATCTCCTTGTAGTAGCTCAGGCGGCTTTCGTAGAACGAGCCGTCGAGTTTGAAGACGTAAGTCTGTCCGGCCTTGCCCTGCCCGAAGGCGTAGAGTATCGGCGCGGAGACGGTGCGAGTGCCGTCCGTCACCGAGTAGATGCTCCCGCCGCCCTGCCTGACGATCTCGAACGTGTAAGGCCCTGAGCGGAAGGTCATGCGCGGGTGCGACGAGAGAACGCGGCTGTCGGCGACCGTCTCGATGGCGCGGCCCATCGCCGTCGCGTTGTGGCCCGACTCCTGCTCGTGGCACTTCGCGCACACGTCGCGACCGACGTAGCCGGCCTCGGCGAAAGGCTTGCTCGTGCGCCACGGCGTCGGCGTGTAAGTAGTGGGCGCGGTCATCTGCCCGCGCGAGAGCAGAGGGATGCAGAGGCACGCGAGCGCGAAGGCGAGCGCCGTGAGGAGTTTGATTTTCCCGACCTTGTTGTTCATCGAAGCGAGCGCCGTCGCGGCGGCGCGGACAGTCTCTCCCGGCCCGCCGCGTCAGGGCTTGTTCGGCGCGGCGGCGTCGCCCTGCGAAGAGTCGTCGCCCGCCGTCATGCCGTCGGCGTGCGGCTGCTGCGCGTCGGCCTGCTCGGCCTTCTTGTTCAGTTGCAGGAACGTGTCGCGCGCTCGCTCGGCGTCGGCCTTGCGGTTGGCCTTGGCGTAGGCGCGCGAGAGTTGGAAGTAAATCTGCGGGTACTCCGGGGCCATGCGCTGCGCCAGCTCAAGCTCCTCGACGGCGCGCGCGTTCTGCCCCGTCTCAAGAAACATCCGGCCCAGGACGAAGTGCGAGAGCGGCAGGCGCGGGTAGAGCTTCGCGGCGTCCTCGGCGAACGGCAGCCCGGCCTGCGGGTCGCGGTTCTTGAGCTTTATGTAGGCGATCTGGATGCGCGCGAGCGCGTGCTTCGGGTAGTTCTCGATCTCGCGCTGGAAGGCCGCGAGCGCGCCGTCGTCGTCGCGGTTGGCGAGCAGGAAGCGACCGTATGCGTACTGCACGTCCGGGGTCTTGGCGTAGTCGCGCGCGAGCAACTCGTACTCGCGCTGCGCGTCGGCGATGTCCTTCTGCGCGGCGAAGTGCTCGGCGAGTCCGACGCGGTGGATGAGGTCGCGGTCGGGGTAAGTGTTGTTGACCTCTCTGGGGAGCATCCCGCGGCGCAGCGCGGCGAGTCCGAGCGCGACGATCAGGTCGTCGGTCTTCAGCCCCTCGAAGGCGAGCGTGCCGAGCGTCTGCTGCGCGCGCTCGAACTCGCCGCGCAAGATCGAGAGCAGCCCCTCGTGGTAGCGCATCACGCGCGTCAGTTCGGGGTTGTCGCCGACGCCGATGCTGCGCCCCTGCTCGATGTGCGTGAGCGCGTCGTCGTACCTGCCGAGTTGGAACTCGCACAAGCCCAGCATCGCGACGGGCGAGCCGGCCTTCGGCTGCTGGCGCGCGGCGACCGAGAAGGCGCGCGCGGCCTCCGAGTAGTTGTCGGCGTCGTAGTAGAGCGTGGCGAGATACCACCAGCCCTCAGTCCAGTCGGGCCTGAGCGCCAGGCCCCGCTTGTAGAGACCTATCGCCTCGTCCACGCGGTCGCCGTCGCGCGCGGCTGCGGCCTGCGCGGCTATCTGCTCGAACTCCTGCTGCGCGGCGGGCGAGGGCGTCTGTGTTTGCTGCGCGGTCGTCGCCGGACGCCTCTGCTGCGTCGCGCGCCGCTGCGCCGACGCGGGCGCGAAAGAAGCGAGCAACAGGCCGCACGCGAGCGCGCAGGCGAACGCGCGGCCACGCGAAGACAGACGCGCGCCCCGTTCACTCCGCGCCGTCGCTTCGCGGCCCTCGTCGCCCGTCACGTGTGAGTGGACGGCGGAAGGGTTGATTCTCATTTCGTAGCTCTCGTCGTAAAGCACTTCGCAACGCACTCCTTCAAACTCAACGCGACTCAAAACTCGACGCGACTCTCAAGCTCGCGTCTCTCCAAACTTCCGCCCGGCGCTCACGCCTTCCACTTCGCGCAAACCTCGCGCCCGTCACTTCGCGGCGACGCCCGCGGCCTTGATGCCTTCGCCCTCGACGACCTTGACGTATGCGTTCATCGGCGGGCTGGTCAGCTTGTCAACCTTGCCGCTCGGCCAGCGTATCTCGACCGAGTCAATCTTGCCGCCGCGGCCCGCGCCGAGAATCTCGCGCGGGTCGTGCGAGGCGAGGTAGCTGCCGCCCGCAGTCTTCAGCCGCGTGCGCTTGACGCCGCCGACAGTCCAGGTGATGACGGCCCCGACCGCGCCGGGGTTGCTCTTCGTCGCGACGAGTTGGAGGCCGAGCCAGTTGTTGCGGTTGCCGCCTTCGTTGCGGAGCAGCAGCGGCGGCTCGCCGTTGTTCGAGATGAGAACGTCGAGATCGCCGTCGTTGTCGAAGTCGCCGACGGCCATGCCGCGCGCCGGGTAGTCTTTCGTGA
>DASRCS010000130.1:0-8052 GCA_035652995.1 Pyrinomonadaceae bacterium | reverse complement strand
CGGGTTCGTCCTGCTCATCGCGTGCGCCAACGTCGCCAACCTTTTGCTCGCGCGCGCCGCGTCGCGCTCGCGCGAGATCGCCATCCGCACGGCGCTCGGCGCGGGACGCCTGCGCATCATCCGCCAACTCCTCACCGAGAGCGTGCTGCTCGCCGCGCTGGGCGGCGGCACGGGACTGCTGCTCGCGGCGTGGGGCGTTGACGTGCTCAGGCGCGCGAGCCTCGACGTGATTCCGACGACCGCCGACATCGGACTCGACCGCACGGTCTTCTTCTTCACCGCCTCGGTGTCGCTTCTGACGGGGCTGCTCTTCGGACTCGCGCCGGCGCTCTCCGCGTCGAAGGCCGACCTGAACGAGTCGCTTAAAGAAGGCGGGCGCACGGGCACGGCAGGCGCGGCGCGCAACCGCGTGCGCTCGCTCCTGGTCGTCGCCGAGGTCGCGCTCTCGCTCATGCTGCTCGTCGGCGCGGGACTCCTGATCCGAAGCTTCCTTTCCCTGCGCGGGACGGAGACGGGCTTCGACGCGCGGAAGGTTCTCACGATGCAGCTCTCCCACAAGTCGGGCAAGGACGAGGGGCGCAAGGTCTCGAACTTTCTCTCGCAGGTCGAGCAGAAGGTGAAGGCGCTGCCGGGCGTCGAGTCGGTCGCGCTGTCGAACGGCGTGCCGCTGCTCGGCGCGTCGGAGACGGGCGTCCGCGTCGAGGGCCGCCCGCCCGCCGAGCCGGGCCGCAACCAGATGACGGTGGCCTACTGGACGACGCCCGACTTCCTCAAGACGATGGGCATACGCCTCGTGCGCGGTCGCTACTTCGACGAGCACGACACGCAGGACTCGCCCCCGGTCGCCGTCGTTGACGAGGAGTTCGCGCGCGCGGTCTTCCCCGGCGAAGACCCCATCGGCAAGTACCTCGCCGGCTTGCCCGAAGAGGGCATCCCGCACACGGAGATCGTCGGCGTCGTCTCGCACGTGAAGAACTACGGACTCGACGCCCCCGGCCCCGTGCAGCCCGAACGCTACACGCCGATCTATCAAGTGCCGGAGAAGTTCATGCCGCTGGTCGGCGGCAACGTCACGCTCGTCGTGCGCACGACGGGCGCCGACCCGGCGGCGATGACCGACGCGGTGCGCCGCGCCGTCGAGGAGGTTGACCCGAACCAGCCGGTCTTCAACGTGCAGACGATGGGGCAGGTGCTTTCCGATTCCATCGCGTCGCAGCGGCTCTCGATGATGCTCTTGAGCCTGTTCGGCGCGCTGGCGATGACGCTCGCGGCGGTCGGCATCTACGGCGTGATGAGCTACGCGGTCGCCCAGCGCACGCACGAGATCGGCATCCGCATGGCCCTGGGCGCGCGCGGGCGCGACGTTCTGCGGATGGTCGTCGGGCACGGCATGGCGCTCGCGCTCGCGGGCGTCGGCGTCGGACTCGTCGGGGCGCTCGCGCTCTCGCGCGTCGTCAAGAGCCTGCTCTTCGGCGTCACCGCGACCGACCCCGTCACCTTCGTCGGCGTGCCGCTCGTCCTGCTCCTGGTCGCGCTGCTCTCGACCTTCATCCCCGCGCGCCGCGCGACGAAGGTTGACCCGATGGTGGCACTACGTTACGAGTGATTGCGGAATTCGGATTGCGGATTGCGGATTAGAAGACAAAGCGCCTTCCATCAATCCACATTCCGCAATCCGCAATCCGCAATCGAAATGAGGTGAGCTATGGAGACGCTCTGGCAGGACGTTCGCTACGGCTTTCGGATGCTGCTGAAGAAGCCGGGCTTCACGGCGGTCGCCGTCGTCGCGCTCGCCCTGGGGATCGGCGCGAACACGGCCATCTTCTCCGTGGTCAACGCGGTGCTGCTGAGGCCGCTGCCCTTCAAAGACCCGGAGCGCGTGGTGATGGTCTGGCTCAAGGGCGCGGAGGCCGCGGGCGGCGACCGCGTGCCGATGTCGCTCTCGGACTTCCTCGACTGGCGCGCGCAGACGCACACGTTCGAGCGCGTCGCCTTCTTCCACTCCGACGCCTTCAACTACGCGGGCGGCGACACGCCCGAAGAGGTCAACGGCGCGCTCACGTCCGCCGACTTCTTCAACGTCTTCGGCGCGCGGGCCGAGTTGGGGCGCACGTTCCTGCCCGAAGAGGAGAAGCCGGGCGCATCTCGCGTCGTCGTCGTCAGCCACGGCTTCTGGCAGCGCCGGCTCGGCGCAGACCCCCGCGCCGTCGGGCGCGAGATCACGCTCGACAGCAACCGCTACACGGTCGTCGGCGTGATGCCCGCCGGCTTCGACTTCCCGAATGAGGAGAATGAAGTGTGGGCGGCCTACCAGATCGAGCCGCCCACGCGGCGCGGGAATAGCTGGCTGCGAGGCGTCGCGCGCCTCCGCGAAGGCGTGACCATCCAGCAGGCGCGCGCCGAGTTGAACGCGCTGCCCGACCCCGCGAGGCCGAACCAGCCGCCTCAGGGCGGGCGCTTCACGGTGCTCGGCGTGAACGACTATCTCGTCGGCGACGTGCGACCGGCCCTGCTCACTTTGCTCGGCGCGGTGGCGCTCGTGCTCCTGATCGCCGCGGCCAACGTCGCCAACCTGATGCTGGCGCGCGCCGCCTCGCGCGAGAAGGAGGTCGCCGTCCGCACGGCCCTGGGCGCGTCGCGCGCGCGCATCGTCCGCCAACTGTTGACCGAAAGTCTCCTGCTCGCGCTGGCGGGCGGCGCGGCGGGGCTGCTCCTGGCCTTCTGGGGAGTCGAACTCCTGCCCGCCTTAAACCCCGGACAGATTCACCACATCCGGCAGACCACGCTCGACGCGCGCGTGCTCGCGTGGACTGCCGCCGTCTCGCTCCTGACCGGCCTCTTCTTCGGACTCGCGCCCGCGCTGCAAGCCTCGAAGGCGGGCTTGAACGAGACGCTCAAGGAGGGCGGGCGCGGCTCGACGGAGGGCGCGGGCCGTCGCCGCGTGCGCTCGGCGCTCGTCGTCGCCGAGATGGCTCTCTCTCTCATGCTGCTCGTCGGCGCGGGCCTCCTCGTCCGCAGCTTCATGAGCCTGCGGCGCGTTGACCCCGGCGTGAACCCTTCGCACGTCGTCACCATGCAGGTCCCTTTGCCGCGGACGAAGTACGGCGAGAATGAGCAGAGGCTCGGCCTGTACGAGCAACTGCTGGCGCGCGTCGAGGGCCTGCCGGGAGTGGAGTCCGCCGCGCTCGCTTCGAGCCTGCCGCCCGACGAGTCGGCGCTCTGGAACCCCTTCATCGTCGAGGGCCGACCGCCCCGACCGGACGGCGAGTTGCCGGTCGGCGACTTCATCCTCGTCACGCCCGAATACTTCCGCGCGATGGGCGTCCCCGTCCTGCGCGGTCGCGCCTTCAACGCCGCCGACCGCGAGGGCGCGCCGCGCGTCTGCGTCATCAACCAGACGCTCGCGCGCGAGTTCTTCCCCGGCGAAGACCCCGTGGGCCGTCGCCTCAAGCAGGGCGGCACAGACCGGCCCGACCTCCCGTTCATGGAGATCGTCGGCGTCGTCGGCGACGTGCGCTACGAGGGGCTGGACGCGAAGGTGGAGCCGGCTTACTACCTGCCGCTCGCGCAGAACGGCTGGGGCGACATGTCGCTCGTCGTGCGCTCGTCGTCCGCCGACGCGGCGGCCCTCGTCCCGGCAGTCCGCGGCGAGCTGCGCGCGCTCGACCCCGAGCTGCCGTTGGCGGGCGTGAGGACGATGGACGAAATGCTGACGAGGTCGGTCGCGGAGCCGCGCTTCCGCACGCTGCTGCTCGCCGTCTTCTCGGCCATGGCGCTGCTGCTCGCCGCCGTCGGCATCTACGGCGTGATGAGCTACACGGTGGCGCAGCGCACGCACGAGATCGGCGTGAGGATGGCGCTCGGCGCGCAAGTCGCCGACGTGCTGCGGCTCGTCGTCGGCCAGGGCATGAGGCTCGTCCTCTTCGGCGTCCTTCTCGGCCTCGCCGGGGCGCTGCTGCTCACGCGCCTGCTCGCGGGCCTGCTCTACGGCGTCTCGGCCACAGACCCTCTGACCTTCGTCTGCGTGCCGCTGCTGCTCGCCGCGGTCGCGACCGTGGCCTGCCTCGTGCCCGCGCGCCGCGCGACGAAGGTTGACCCGATGGTGGCGCTCAGGTACGAGTAGCCGAACGCCGCGGGCGGGTGACACGACCAAGTGGACAGGAGGAAAAGAATGATGAATGATGAATGCGGAACGATGAGTGATGAATGTTCAGGCTGCTTCTGCTTTCAATTCATCATTCCGCATTCACCATTTACTTTTACACCATGCCTCGAATACTGATCGCGGACGACCAGCCGGACGTGCTCGAAGCGCTGCGCCTGCTGCTGAAGGGCGAGGGCTACGAGACGGAGGCCGTGTCTTCGCCCGCCGCGGTGCTGCGCGCGCTTGAGTCGCGCGACTTCGACGCCGCGCTCGTTGACCTCAACTACGCGCGCGACACCACTTCGGGGCAGGAGGGGCTTGATCTTCTGTCGCGCATCAAGTCGCTCGACGGCGCGCCGCCCGTCGTCGTGATGACGGCGTGGGGCAGCGTCGAACTCGCGGTCGAGGCGATGCGGCGCGGCGCGCGCGACTTCATCCAGAAGCCGTGGGAGAACGAGCGGCTGCTGACGGTGCTGCGAAACCAGATCGAGCTGGGTCAGGCGCTCAGGCGCGGGCAGCGGCTCGAAGCCGAGAACCGAGTGCTGCGCGACGGCAAGGACGCGCCGACGCTCATCGCGGAATCCGAGGCGATGCGGCCCGTGCTGGAGATGGTCGCGCGCGTCGCGCCGTCGGACGCGAACGTACTCATCACGGGCGAAAACGGGACGGGCAAGGAGGTCGTCGCGCGCACGCTCCACGTCCTGAGCGCGCGCGCGCCGAAGCCGATGGTGACGGTCAACATGGGCGCTCTGAGCGAGGGACTCTTCGAGTCGGAGCTGTTCGGCCACGTCCGCGGCGCGTTCACCGACGCGAAGAGTGACCGCGTCGGGCGCTTCGAGCTGGCCGAGGGCGGCACGCTCCTGCTCGACGAGATCGCGAACGCGTCGCTTGCGCTTCAGGCGAAGCTGTTGCGCGTGCTTGAGACGGGCGAGTTCGAGCGGCTCGGCTCGTCGAAGACGCGGCGTGCGGACGTGCGCGTCATCTCGGCGACGAACGCAGAGCCGCGCGCCGAGGTCGAAGCGGGGCGCTTCCGTCAGGACTTGCTCTTCCGGCTCAACACGGTCGAGATTCACCTGCCGCCGCTGCGCGAGCGCGGGCGCGACATCCAACTCCTCGCCGAACACTTCCTGCGTCAGTACGCGCTGCGCTACCGGCGCGACCTCAAAGGGTTCGACGACGCCGCGCGCCGCGTGCTCGCCGAACATCCGTGGCCGGGGAACGTGCGCGAACTCGACCACGTCGTCGAGCGCGCCGTGCTGATGTCGCGCGGCGAAGAGGTGACTGCCGCCGACCTCGGACTGCGCGCGGGCGTCGCGGGCGCGGCGCTCCCGCGGCTCGAAGAGATGAGCCTCGAAGACGTGGAGCGCCTGCTGATACAGAAGGCGCTCGCGCGCTACGAAGGGAACGCCAACCGCGCCGCCGAGGCCCTCGGACTCAGCCGCAGCGCGCTCTACCGCCGCTTACAGAAGTACGGGCTTTAAGGGTCGGGCGACCCGTTCAGATTTCATCCGTCTCAGTTCTTCGATCACGATTCGGAGGGGCGAGCCTTGAAGGACGAGGAAAATTCAGTCGGAGCGCGCGGACTCTTCGGCGTCGAAGCCTGCGGCGGCGAAAGCTTCGAGGAGTTCGCCGCGGTCGTCGAAGTGCCGACCTGTCTCGCCGACTCGGCGGACTCAGCCGAGCCTGACGCGACGGAGCAGAGCCGCCTGTTCGACCTGCTCGGCAGAATCAACTACGTGATCCTGCGCGGCGAGGCGGTCTATCTACAGGCCGGCGGCGGGGTCTATAAAATTCAGTTCGGCCTCTACTGGCAGAGCGTGTTTACGGGCGCGCGCCACTGGGGCTTTCGCTGCGAGGAGGTCGGCCACAACGCCTGGGCCGACGGCCACACGATCACCGCGCGCGTCGAGCTGCCGCTCCACTACACGAAGCTCGGATGGGTCATCGAGGTCGAGTCGGCGCGCTGCCTCCTCTACGGCGACCTGCTCTCGGTCAACGGCGACCCGCTCGCCGACTCGCTCGTGTACCGGCGCGGCTGAAGCGCGCCGAGTCGCGGCTCGCGCCCGTCCGCGCCGCGCTCCATCGTCCATGTTTCAAGACCGACCGGATAAGCACTATGATGAAGAGGTGCGAGGCCGGGACGAAATAACGCGCGCGCGCGGCGCGAGGCAGAGGCCGCCGAGCGCGCCGCGCGAACGCTTCAGCCACGGGACGCGCGCGATGCTCGCGGCGCTCGCCGCGGGGCTGCCCGCCGTCGCCGTCTCGCTCATCCTCCTCATCGCGGGCGACTTCACGCCGAAGGTTCAGTGGACGTTCGGCGCGATCATCGTCTGCTGCTGGCTGGGATTCGCGGCGGCGCTGCGTGGGCGGGTGGTGCGACCGCTGCAAACGATCTCGAACCTGCTCGCCGCGCTGCGCGAGGGCGACTATTCGATACGCGCGCGCGGCGCGAGCCACTACGACGCGCTCGGCGAAGTCCTGGTCGAGGTCAACGCGCTCGGCGACACTCTGCGCGAGCAGCGCCTCGGCGCGCTCGAAGCGACGGCGCTGCTGCGCGCGGTCATGGGCGAGATTGACTCCTCCGTCTTCGCCTTCGACTCCGATGGCCGACTGCGGCTCGTCAACCGCGCGGGCGAGCTTCTGCTCGCGCAGCCCTCGGCTCGGCTGCTCGGTCGCCGCGCGGAAGAGCTGGGGCTTGAGCGATGTTTGGAGACGGGCGAGGGCGAGCGTCAGACCTTGCAAGCATCCTTCCCCGGCGGCGCGGGGCGCTGGGGCGTCGTCCGCAGCTCGTTCCGGCAGCACGGCACGCCGCACAGCCTGCTCGTCCTGACGAACTTGAGCCGCGCGCTGCGCGAGGAGGAGTTGAAGGCTTGGCAGCGCATCGTGCGCGTGCTGGGGCACGAGCTGAACAACTCGCTCGCGCCGATCAAGTCAATCGCCGGAAGCCTCGCGAGCCTCATCGAGCGCAGCCCGCGCGCCGACGACTGGGAGACGGACGCGCGGCGCGGACTCGACGTGATCTCTTCGCGCGCCGAAGCCCTGAGTCGCTTCATGGCCTCTTACGCGCGGCTCGCGCGCCTGCCGCCGCCGCGTCTCGGCGAGGTCGAGGTCGGCGCGCTCGTGCGCCGCGCGGCGAGCCTTGAGCCGAGGATGAAGGTCTGCGTCGAGGGCGGGCCGGACGTGCGCGTGCGCGCCGACGCAGACCAACTCGAACAGTTGCTCATCAACCTCCTGCGCAACGGCGTTGACGCCGCGCTCGAAACCGGAGGCGGCGTCGCCGCAGGCTGGCGCAGGAACGGCACGCACCTCGAAGTGTGGGTCGCGGACGAAGGCCACGGACTCGCCGACACCGCGAACCTCTTCGTCCCCTTCTTCACGACGAAGCAGGGCGGCACGGGCGTCGGCCTCGTCCTCAGTCGTCAAATTGCGGAGGCGCACGGCGGCACGCTGACGCTCGAAAACCGTGGCGACACCCACGGCGTCACGGCGCGGCTGCGACTGCCGCTTTAGTGTTCGCGGCGTTCGTGCCTGCCGCTTTGGCAACCGCGAGCGCGACTCCGCGACGTTTCGATGATTTACGTTCGCGGCGGTCTCGATTTCGGGACTCGCGCATCCCGAAAACGCTCGCGCGCCCGCGCCGCGACGGCGCTTCGGTCATTCACGCGCGCGAATTTTCCGCCGTCGTCGCTTCGGGTTTAGACTGCCGATGCTTCGCGCGCCGCTGGCACGCCGCTTCCATGAGTTCGCCGTGTAAGTCTATGCGCGCCGCTTGTCGAGGTGAACGATGATCAGTCTGAGGAACGTCGAAAAATTTTTCCAGACCGGGCCGACGAAGACTTACGTGCTGCGGCGCGTGAATCTGGACGTGCGTGAGGGCGAGTTCGTCTCGGTGATGGGGCCTTCGGGTT
>DASRCS010000129.1:0-3264 GCA_035652995.1 Pyrinomonadaceae bacterium | reverse complement strand
TGCGCCGCTGGCGGCGAGGCGTGCGCGGCAGTTCTCGTACTGCCGCGAGGCCAGGCTCGTGACGACGCGCTGCGCCCGCGCGCGCAGGAAGCCCTGCGCCGAAGGCGCGAGCCGCATGACTTTATGGAAGAGCCTGCGCCCGGCGAACAGAGAGGTGCGCGTCGTCGAAGAGGCGAGCCACGAGACGGGGACGCCGGCCTCGACGAGCCGCCGGTAATAAGGGTCTTCGGGCGCGGGATGATACAGGAGGAGCACTTCGACTTCGTGGCCCGCCTCGCGCAGAAGGGTCGCGTTGTTGACGAGGATTTCGTCCCCGCCGCTGATGGGGCCGAGCAGTTGGCTCTTGCAGTAAACAACCTTCATCGTCTGTCGCTTGTGCGGCTCCTTGTCGATTCCTAACGAGCACGGGTCTGTCGTCCGTTTAAGTGCGGGCTTCCAGAGCGCTCCGCCTGCTCCGGGGCCTGCCGATGAGAGAGAGCGCGCGCGCACGGTCGAATGACACGCGCGCCAAGCCGAGCGGGAACAAACGCAGCGCCGCAGCGCTCTTCGCGGCCTGTCCCGGTCGCCCGCACGCCAGCGCGCGCCCCGCCTCGCAGACGAGGTGCGCGGCCATGTTTGCGGAGAAGCCGCGCCACGCTTCGCGCCTTTGTGCGTCGGTCGCGGCGGCGGCGCGCGGCAGCTTCGCCCAGCGCTCAAGCCACTGCCTGCGGCAGCGCGCCACCAGCTCGGCGGCCTCGGAGCTGCCCTGCCCCGACGCGGGCGAAGACCTGCGCCAGACGCAGACCGGCTCCTCCAGGGCCGCGACCGCGTAAAGTTCCGCGATGCGAATCCACAAATCCCAGTCGTCGAGTCCGTGCGCCGCCTCGTCGAGCATGCCGACGCGCATGAGGCACGAGCGGCGGAACACGGCCCCGCCCGAAGGGACGAAGTTGCGGCGCAGGAGATGCCAGAAGATGTCGCCCTGCGGGCACGGCGCTGGGTAAGGGTCGCACGCGCGCGCGCCCGCCCGGTCGGCGACGAGCGCCTGACCATAGACCATCCCGACATCCGCGCGCGCGTCGAGGAGCGCCGTCTGCCGGTCGAGCGTGCCGGGCAGTCTCAGGTCGTCGTCGTCGAGGAACGAGACGTATTCGCCGCTGCTCGCCAGCAGCCCGACGTTGCGCGCGCCGGCCACGCGGCGGTTCGACTCGACCCGCACGTAGCGAATCCCTCGGAGCGAAACGCACACGCCCGCCGTCTCATCGCGGGACGCGTCGTCCACGACGACGACTTCCACGTCCCGGCCAGCCGCGCGTGCGCTCTCGACTGCGCGCGGCAGGAGTCGAGGGCGGTTGTGCGTCGGGATGATGACGCTGACGCTCGGCATTGAGACTCGTTCGGCCCGATGGGTTGAATTCGTCTGCCCCGCAGGGGGTTAGTCAGTCTAGGTAATAAACGCCGCACGGGTCAAGACGTTAACTCCAGCCCCGCGGAGTCCCGCCGAGAGTCAACCGCCGCGAGTCAACCTCTCGATGATCGAGTCAACGCTCGCGTTGAAGGCCGAGCGGCTGAACCGCGCGCCCGACGCGACGGCGCGCACGGCCAGACGCGACCTCAGTCGAGTGTCGGCCATCAGCCGCTCGGTGTGGGCGGCGAGTTCGTGCGGCTCGTCCCAGAGAAAGCCGTCGGCGGCGTGCGCGACCGTCTCCCTGTGCCCGCCGGAGTTGAAGACCACGGGCACCGCGCCCGCCGACATCGCCTCGACGGTGGTCATGCCGAAGTGCTCGTGCAGGTCTGGGCGCGACGCCACGGGGAAGCCGTAGCCGGTCGCGTGCCAGTAGATCGAGGCGCGACCGTAAAGCCCGCGCAAGGTTTCGAGGTCTGCGTCGAAGTGGAATGAGACGGGCAGGCCCGCCGCCGCGCGTTCGAGCCTCGCGACGAGCGAGCGCGTCTCCGCGTCCCGGCGCACGCTGCCGACGAAGTGCAACTGCCAGCCGTCGCTTAGCTTCGGGTCGAGCCTGCCGAAGACTTCCAGCATGATGTCCTGCCGCTTGAGCAGGACGCCCGCCCCCGTGGCCGTGAACCGACCGACGTTGAGTATGATCTTCTCCTTCTCGACGGCAGGCCCCGGACGGTCGCACGCCGAATAAACCATGTCGCAGCGACGCCCCCAGAGCGCCTGCGCCCACTCGGCGGTGAAGCGCGAGTTCGCCGTCACGACCGGGTAAGAGTTAATGAAGTCGGACGCCGCGTGGCCGAGCAGACGCCTCTCGACTGATTTCAAAAGCTTGTAATAAGTCCCGCGCACAAATCCATCGGCCTCGGCGGGGCCGACGGGCACGGGCGGGAACATGCACATGTAGATGCCGAGCGGGGCGGGACAGGGAAGGTCGCTGCGGTAAGAGTTGTTGACGAAGATGTCGAGGCCCGACGACCTGATCTTTCGGAAGTGTTCGAGCCGCTCGCGGGTCTGCTCCCACTTCCCCGTGAGGCGTCTGTGCCGACCGCCGCCGTTGAGGTGATCCAGACTCCTGAGAGTCACCAGCCGGACGCCGCCGAGGTCAATGTCGAAGTAGCGTTCGAGCGCCGGAACGTCGAGCGCGCCGGCGTGAAAGAGGAAGACTTCGTGGCTGCGGCTCAGGTGCTCGGCCAGCACCAGCGTCCTCTTCTCGCCGCCGCCGCGGGCCTGCATGTGCAGGTTGTAGATTCCGACCTTGAGTCTCATACGTCGTCCGTGAAGCCTGCCGGGGTCAGAGTCCCGCGAAGGCATCCGCCCCGTCTCCGAACCCCGCGGCCTCCGATCAAGCGGCGCGGGTATGCTACACCGAACCCTCCGCTTTTTATCAAGACCTTTCAGGCCGCCACTCGCCCCGCGTGACTCCGCCGAGACCACGCCGCAACGAACGACGCCATCGCTCCGATCCGGCGTGCCTCCGGCGTGCCAACTCAGCCGAACGAGGCGACTGTTCAGTCACACTTTATAAACCTTCGGAGACTTTAAAAGGAGCCGACCACATCGCACGTAAAGCGACGTGGACGGCCTCGATAGAACTCATCTAAAATGCCGCCAGGATGACTACGAATCAAAAAGGTCGCACGTTCGAGTCGTGCCGGGCGCATTAGTTCAATCGGAGGCTGGCCGCAGTTCGGCGCGGCCATTTTCATTTATACCCTGCCTCGCCCGTCCAACCTTGTCTGAATTTCTTCGGGGCGCATGACAATGAACGCTGAAGAGAAGAGGCTCGAAGAGTCGCGCGCGCGCACCGCGCACTGGAAGCGCTGGGG
>DASRCS010000128.1:0-42596 GCA_035652995.1 Pyrinomonadaceae bacterium | reverse complement strand
CGCACGTAGCCCGACGCCAGCAACACTTCAACCAAATCTTCCGGCGGGTAGTCTTCATCGCGTTTGAGAATCGCGCCCATCTGAATCAACTGCGACGGCGCGACAGTGCGACGAATGAGAGCGCGCGCAGACACGAGCGTGAACTGCCCCCGCCCGTGCGCCAGATGCCACAGCGCCAACGCGCGCCGCTCCAGAGTCTCGGCGTGCGGCGACGCGCCCGAATACGGATCGTTCTCGGAGGCGGGCAGCGCGAGCACTGGCCCGCAAGTCTCGCGCTCGCCGACACCAAGCGCGCCGCACCAGAAAGACAGGTCGCGCTCCCACGTCTCCATCTCGCGATTCGCCGCGACGACGACCGCAAATCTCTTCCCCGTCTCGCGCCGCAAAGCCGCGAGCGCCAGCGCACGCGCCGAAGCGGAAGTCAGCCCCGCGACCGACACGACGCGCGCGCCCGACTGAACCGCCGCCGCGAGACGCCTGAACTCCTCGCCCTCGACGACGCGCCGTAACACGCCCTGCAAGACGGAGGCTGATTCGGCTGTGCTACTCATCGCTCGTCACTTCTTTGATTCTTTCAATGATGCTCGTCGTCGAAGCGCCCTCGACGAAGGGGAGCGCGACCGTGCGACCGCCCGCCCGCTCGACCTCCTCGCGCCCGTGTATCTCTTCGAGCGCGTAGTCGCCGCCTTTGACGAGCACGTCGGGCAGAACTTCCGCGATGAGCGAGCGCGGCGACTCGTCGTCGAAGACGGTCACGAAGTCAACGCACGCGAGCGCGGCGAGGAGTTCCGCACGCTCGCCCTCGTTCATCAACGGACGCCCCGCGCCTTTGAGCGCGCGCACCGAGCGGTCGCTGTTGACGGCGACGAGCAGCGCGTCGCCGAGCGCCCGCGCCTGCTGAAGATAGCGGACATGGCCGACGTGCAGGATGTCGAAGCAGCCGTTCGTGAAGACGAGGCTTCGCCCTTCGGCGCGCAGGCGCTCGCGCACGCGCAGCAACTCTTCGCGATCAAGAATGACTTTGCCGCCCACCGTTTCGTAAATGGTAAATGGTAAACGGTAAATGGTAAATCGCCGGACGCGGGTTTTGTCTATTCGCGCCGCGCGTTTTACTATTCAGGGATTATGAGCACGACACTTCCCGAAGAGATCGTCCCCGACAACGACCAGACGCGCGCGCGCGCGGCGCACCTCGAAGAGATCAGAGAACTCGTCGGCAACGCGTACCCCAACAAGTTCAGCCGCACGAGTTTGACGGAGAACGCGGAGGGCGAAGACACGATCACGTCCGTCGTCTCGGAGTTCGAGAAGTACGTGCCGGAACTCAAAGAGGGCGAGCGCCCGACGCCGGAGCAGCTCGAAGCGGCGAACGCGGAACTCGGCAAGTCGGTCGTGCGCGTGTCGGGGCGGCTCGCGACGCCGCCGCGTGTGATGGGGAAGGCCGCGTTCGTTCATCTGTCGGACGGCAAGTCGCGTTTGCAGATTTACGTCCGCAGGCAGGAGGCGCAGGCCGTAAGCAACGACTCCGGCCAGCCGGTCGAAGAGGGCGAGAGCGGTTGGAAGCTCTTTCAACTTCTCGACCACGGCGACTTCGTGGGCGTCGAGGGGCAGTTGTTCGTGACGAAGACGGGCGAGCTTTCGGTTCACGTCCGCACGATTCAGTTCTTGTCGAAGGCGCTCGTGCCGATGCCCGACAAGATGCACGGCATCAGCGACCCGGAAGTGCGCCAGCGCCGCCGCTACGCAGACCTCATCGCGTCGAGCCTCAAGGTCGGCGCGGGCGACGAGTCGGAAGGCGAAGGGCACGAACTCTCGACGCGCGAAGTCTTCGAGCGCCGCTCGAAGCTCATCACCGCGATGCGCCGCTACCTCGACGACCACGGCTACGTCGAAGTCGAGACGCCGATGCTCTCGCCCATCGCTTCGGGCGCGGCGGCGCGTCCGTTTGTGACGCACCACAACGCGCTCGACATTGACCTTTATCTTCGCATCGCGCCCGAACTTTATCTGAAGCGCCTCGTCGTCGGCGGCTTCGAGCGCGTCTATGAACTCAACCGCAACTTCCGCAACGAAGGCATCTCCACGCGCCACAACCCTGAGTTCACGATGCTTGAGTTCTACACGGCATACAAGGACGTGAACTGGATGATGGATTTTTGCGAGGAGATGATACGCACAACGGTCAAGGAAGTTAATGGAGCGGAATCTCTCACCTATGCGCGCTTCTATGCTGAGCATAGCGAGGGAGACGCAAAGCCGTTCTTTGATTTGAAAACAAAAAGAACGGTCGAGGAGGAAATAGATTTCTCGGAGTTCAGACGATACTCGATGAAGGAAGCGATCAGCAAGTATATTGGTGGAGGGCTACGCGACTTAGATATCAAAGATATATTGATAGAGGGTGAACCGTTTAATGTCATGTGGCTTGACGATGCACAACGAGTTCGCGTCCTAACCAAATTTTTCAAAGGCGAGTACAGAAATAAAGCCCTTAGAAAAACTACTGATTTCGATTCCTGGGATGATAGTGACGTTGTTGAGTCTGAGGAGTGGTTACTTGCTGTACAAGACTTAAGGACTCAACCTTCCAAAGCTACAGAAGAAGAGACGGCGAATGATATTGTCTTCTTGTTTGAACACTTGGTCGAAGGGCATCTATTCCAGCCGACATTCATCTTTGATTTTCCGAAAGTTGTTTCCCCGCTCTCGAAAGCATCGCCCGATGACCCGACTATCGCCGAGCGCTTCGAGTTGTACGTCGCGGGGATGGAGGTCGCCAACGGGTTCTCGGAGTTGAACGACCCCGTCGAGCAGTTGGAGCGCTTCGAGGATCAGGCGCGGCAGCGCGAGCGCGGCGACGAGGAGGCGATGCAGATGGACTTGGATTACGTCCGCGCGCTATCCTATGGGATGCCCCCGGCGGCGGGCATCGGCATCGGCATTGACCGCCTGACGATGCTCCTGACGAACCGCCGCTCCATACGCGACGTGATTCTCTTCCCGCACATGAGGCCCGCGCGGCAGGTCTCGGACGAACTGCCCCCGGAGTCGGATGAAGAGAAGACGGCTTCCGACTCCTGAATCGCCCCGCCGTAACGAAAACCAGCGAGTTCGCCCATAAAACTCGCGAAATGATCTTTTGCAGACGCGGAGCAGGCGTTTGGAATCGCGATTCCAAATCCTGGCATCGCGAAATCGCGGTGTGGGAACTTCAAGGGACGGGTGCAGAGGGGTTCGTGTTCAGCCGGGCGGCAAAATTTAACGTCGAGTTGGAGCAGGGCGAGTTCGTCGAGGTCGAGGGCGTGCGCCTGCACTACCTCGCCCGCGGCGAGGGTCGGCCCGTCGTTCTGCTCCACGGGAATTCAGGCTTCGCGCACGACTTCGCCGCAGTCCTCGAAGCGCTCGACGCGTCGGAGTTTCGCGCCTTCGCCTTCGACCGCCCCGGCCACGGATACAGCGAGCGGCCCGCGCACGACGGCGCGATGAGTTCGCAGGCGCGACTCCTCCGCGGCGCTCTCGCCAAACTCGGCGTCCGCCGCCCCGTCCTCATCGGCCACTCTTGGGGCGGCACGCTCGCGCTCGCCTACGCCTTGCAGTTCCCCGAAGACGTTTCGTCGCTCGTCCTGCTCGCGCCCGCCGTCTATCGAGAAGAGGACGTTTACGCGGCGCAGCGCCTGCTCGTCGAAATCCCCGTGCTGAGCGACCTCTTCATACGCGCCTCCGACACCTTCATCCGCGCCGAGATCAAGCGCAATCTCGAACGGGCCTTCTCGCCCGACGCGCTGCCGCTCGGATACCTGCACGCGGCTGAGTCGCTCTGGTCACGCCCCTCGCAGGTGCGCGCCTTCATGCAGGACGAGTACGGCTACAACCCCGCGGTCGAGGCTCTCGCGCAACGGTACGACAAGGTGCGCGTGCCGACTTTGATCGTGACGGGCGACTCGGACGTACTTGTCAAACCGGAGCTACACGCTTATCCTTTACACCGCTCGATGGGGCATTCCGAGCTGACCGTCATCCCCGCAGCCGGCCATATGCTGCCGCACACCCGACCAGTTGAAGTCGTCCGAGCGATTCGTTCGGCAGCCGGCAGTGTCGGCCCGGCTCAGGAGTAAGTCATGAACCGCATCCCCCTACGCGAACTCTGGTGGCTCGCCGCCGGCGCAGGATACGGCGCGCGCTACGTCAAACTGCGCGTGAGCGCCGTGATCT
The DNA here is from genome assembly GCA_035652995.1 of Pyrinomonadaceae bacterium. GTDB lineage: Bacteria > Acidobacteriota > Blastocatellia > Pyrinomonadales > Pyrinomonadaceae > QHXN01. The sequence continues at coordinate 38,384 of DASRCS010000128.1, read as the reverse complement.
ACTCGCGCCGCGCGCGCCGCGCCGGAGACCCGACCGGCGAACTCCTCCGCCTGCAAACGCTCTACGGCTACAACGCGCACTCGCTCGTCTCAATCGCGCCGGGCGCGCGCCTCTGGTCAACGCCTGAGATTGACGGCGCGGTGATTTACAGCGAGTTCGGTCGCGTGTGGCTCGCGACCGGCGACCCGCTCGCCTCCGAGGAAGAGGCGGCGGAACTCGCGCGCCTCTTCGTCGCCGCCGCGAAGAAGCAGGGACGCGTCGCCGCCTTCGTCCCCGTGACCGAGCGCTTCGCGCGACAGGCCACGCACGTCGGACTCGGCGCGCTCAAGGTCGGCGCGGCCCCCTACTTCGACTTGAAGGCTTGGTCGCCGCGCGGCGACAAGGCGAAGAAGCTCCGCGCCGGAGTCAATCAGGCCCGGCGAGCCGGAGTGCGCGTCGAGGCGGTCGAAGAGGCAGACGAGAAGCTGAAGCGCGAGACCGAAAGTTTGTGCCGCGAGTGGCTCGACACGCGCCGCGCGGCGACCTCGTTCGGCTGGCTCTTCATGCTCGACCCTTTCCAGCACGCCGCGCACAAAAAATTCTACGCGGCCCGCGACACGTCGGGCGCGCTCGTCGGCTTCCTCGCCGCGAGTCCGATTCCGGCGCGCGGAGGCTGGTACCTGGAAGACGTGCTTCGACACCCGGAAGCGCCGGCGGGCACCGCCGACCTTCTCGTCTTCGAGGCGCTGAACGCGCTCGCCGCTTCGGGCGCGCGGCTCGCGACGCTCGGCACTTCGCCGCTCGCGCACGACGGCGAAGAGGTCGTGCCCGCGCACGACTTCCCCGTCGTCGAGCGCGCTCTGAAGCTCGCGTCGAAGCGTCTCGGCGCGTTCTACAACTTCGAGGGGCTGCGGCGCTTCAAGGCGAAGTTCGTCCCGACGCACTGGGAGAGCGAGTACATCCTCGGCCCGCGCGGCGTGACGATCCCGCCGCGCGTCGCCTACGCCGTCGTCCGCGCGATTGCGCCCGGCGGCATCCCGCAGCTTCTGACCCGGCAGGCGGCGCGCACGCTCCGCTCCGCCGCCGGACGAACCATCAGGCGCGGCAGGCGCACGCGCCCGGCCATGCTACACGAATAAACTTCCGCCGAGAGGCACGAACCAACACCAAGGAGAATGAAGAAGATGATTCGCAAGATTTCCCTCCTGTGCGTCGCGCTCGCGCTCACAGCCGCCTTCGCCTACGCGAAGGACGACACGAAGAAGCCCGTCAAAGTCACGGGCTACGTCATTGACAACATGTGCGCCGGCGATCACCCCGCGGAGGCCAAGGCGAAAGGGCACTCGACCTCCTGCGCGCTGATGCCGAGCTGCAAGGAGAGCGGCTACGCCGTCGTCTCCGGCGACGCGTCCTACAAGCTCGACGACAACGGCAACAAGCTCGCCGTCGCGCTCCTCAAGAGCACGCACACGAAGAAGGGCCTGAAGGTCGAGGTCGAAGGCACGCTCGACGGCGACACGCTGCACGCGGACAAGCTCACAGAGGTGCAGTAAGCGCGACCGCAGCACCGCTTTAACACCTCAAGCAAACAACAAAACGCCGAGGCGCTGAGGGGAATCGAAACTCTCCTCAGCGCCTCGGCGTTTTTCTTCACTCTATGAATTGCCGCGAGTTAAAGCTCGTGGCAATTCATAACGATTAATTCTTCGCGGAATGGGTCGCGTTCTGCTCGACCTTCTTGCGGAGGCTCTTGACCTGCTCGTCGGCCCAGCCGGGCACGCCGCCGGTCTGCGACATGATGCGGACGTACTGCTCCGCGGCGGCGAGCGCTTCCGTGTAGCGCCCCTCGCGCTCGCGCACGCGGCTCACGTCGGCGTAGAACTGCGGACTCGTCTCGCCCATCAACTCCGCGGCGCGCTGGAAGGCGTCGCCCGCCTCGCCGATGCGGCCCAGGTGCTCGTAGATTCGACCGAGATGGTAGTAGGCCACGGGGTAGCGCGCGCCCTCTTTTCGTAGCACGACGAGCAGGCTCGCCGCCGCTTCCTCGTTGCGGTGGAGGCCCGTCAGCGTGTAGCCGAGTTCGATGTTCGCGGGCGCGAAGTAGCCGCCGTTCGACTCGATGGCTTTGCGGTAGAGCGCGACCGCCTCCTCGTCGTGCTTGCCCGCGCGCGCGTCCCTCGCGTCCATCAAAAGCGAGTAGGCTTCGCGCCCGACGACGAGCGTGTGCAGCGACTTTGAAGACGAGCGCGCCTCGCGCAAAGTCGAAGAAGAAGTTTTCTCGGACGAGGAAATCTTCTCCGCCGCCGAACTTTTTTCCGCGCGCGGCGCGGGCGGCGGCCCCGACGCTTCGGCGACTTCGGTCGTGCGCCGCTCGCTCCTCTCTTCCTCGGCGACGTTCGTCGCGGCGACTATCTCGCCGCGCGCGACGGCGACCTCGCGCGGGACTGTCGCGCCGCCCTTGCCCGCGCGCGTCGTGAACGAGTCGAGCACCGCGAGCGCCTGCGCGGGGTCGCCGTCTTCGGCGAGAGCGCGCGCGAGCGCGACGGCTGCGTCCGCGTGCGCCGGGTCGAGCCGAAGCGTCCTCTGCCACTCGGCAATCGCGAGTCCGGCCTCGCCGCGCAGCGCGTGCAGGCGACCGAGGCTGTAGCTCGCCTCTGCATAAGTGTAGTTCTCAAGCTTGAGCGCGTTCGTCAAAGCCTCTTCCGCCTCGTCCCAGCGACCGAGCCGCATCAGCACGACGCCGAGGTTGTTCTGCGCGCGCGAGTAGTTCCCGTGCCGCTGCGAGATCGCCTTGCGGTACGCCTCGACCGCCGCGTTCGACTCGCCGAGGCGCGCGAGCGCGTTTCCGGTGTTGTAGAAGAACGGCGGGTCGAACCTCTCTTCGGCGAGCATCGAGCGGAGCAACTCGACGGCCTCGGCCTTGCGCCCCGCGTCGGCCAGCCGCGCGGCGAGCGTCTGCCTGAGCCGCCCGCGCTCCGAGGGGTTCGACGCCGAAGCGATCTGCGACTTCAACTCTTCAAGCTCGTCGCCCGAAGCGGACGCGGGCCGAGTTGGCGACGCGGGAGAGGCGGACGCGGGAGACGTTGAAGTCGAGGCCGAAGTCGTCGGCGTCGGCGAGGAAGGCGAAGCGCCCGCGCGGTTGTCGGCCTGAGCGGCCTTCGGCTCCGCAGCGGTCTTCGGCGCGTCGGCGCTCGTCGTCGCGCGTCGCTCGCGCACGACCGTCTCGACGGCCTTCGAGTCCTGCGCGCGCGCCGACGCGCCGAGCGCGAGCGCAAAGGCCAGGGCCGCAAGCGCCGGCTTCATCGTCGAAGTCGAAATCTTTTTCATAAACTCACTCGCCTCTCGCAGAGTTCAAGGTCGAAGCCGTCGTGTGAGAAGTGTTGCCGCCCACTCACGACTTGAACACGATGATCGTCCCGCCGAAGCCCGCGGCCCAGCCGCGCGTGCGACCGACGAAGGAGAGTCGTTCGAGCGCGTGCTGCGTGCCCGTCGGCTCGGACTGCCACGTCGCGCCGCCGTCCGAAGTGTGAATCGCGACGCCGTCCGCCCCGACGGCCCAGCCCTCGCGCGCGTCGAAGAATTTAACGTCGAAGAGGTCTGACTCCGTACCCGACGCCTGTTCGCGCCAGGTGCGCCCGCCGTCCGTCGTCGCGAACACCGCGCCACGCGCGCCCACCGCCCAGCCTCGGCGCGCGTCTGCGAAGCTGACCGCGTTGACGCGCAGAGACGAGTCACCCTGCGCCGCCCGCGTCGCGGCCTCGCGTGCCGCGGCCTCGCTCGCCGCCGCCTGCGAAGACGCGCCGCCCGCGACGCCTTCGCGCCAGCTCGCGCCGCCGTCGTTCGTGTAGAGCAGCGTCGCGCCCGCGCCGACGACCCAGCCGGTCTGCGCGTCGAGGAAGGTCGCGCCGAGCAGGAGGTGTCTGGTCGGCACGCGCTGGCGAGTCCAACTCGCGCCGCCGTCGGCGGTCGCGAAGAGCGCGCCCGACTCGCCGAACGCCCAGCCGTGCGCGGAGTCGGCGAAGCGCACGCCCGCGAGTTTCAAATCAACGTCCTCGCCGTGCGTCACGTCAACGCGCGTCCAAGTCTCGCCGCCGTCCGTCGTTTTCAGAAGGTAGGAGACGGACTCGTCTTTCTTCATCGGCATGTAGATGCTGCGCTCGCAGACGGCCCAGCCCGTGCTCGCGTCGGTGAAGAACAAGTCCTTGATTGCGTCCTCGGTCGGCGGTCGCCGGACTCGCCAACTCTCGCCGCCGTCCACGGTTTCAAGCAGCGCGCCGCGCCCGCCGACGGCCCAGCCGCGCCGCTCGTCAACGAAGAAGACCGCGTGCAGCCAAGCGAACGAACCAGTCTTCTGCTTCGACCACGCGGCGCGCGCCGAAGGCAAAAGGCAAAAGGCGAAAGTTAAAAGGCAAAAGGCAACGGCGAGCCGCCGCGCAGCACGCACGCCCCGCACGGAATCTCTTTTGCCTTTCGCCCTTTGCCTTTTAACTTTCATGTCAGAACCCGCCGCCCGCGAAGATGCGCGCGAAGCTGAGGATGGGGAGCGCCTGCATGATCTTCTGGAACGTCTTGTAGCGGTTACCGGGCACGACGATTGAGTCGCCGGGGCGCAGGAAGTAGTTGTCGGCGGCCTTGCCGCGCTCGATGGCGGCGATGTCAACGGGTATCTGCTGGAGCATTCGATCCGGGCCGAGGTGCACCACGAAAACCTTGTGCTTGTCGCCGGTCGGCAGCACGCCGCCCGCCTCAACGATGGCCTCGTACACGCTCAGGCGTCGCGACATCGGCATGATGCCGGGCCTCGCCACGTCGCCGACGATGCCGTAGCGCGCCGACATCGCCTTGTCGAGCGAGACCGTCACCTTCGGGTCAATGATGTACTCGTCGAGGTGCTTCGTTATCTCCTCGGCGACCTGCTGCGTCGTCTTGCCCGCGACGTGCAAGCCTTCGGGGATGAAGTAGTAGTCAATGCGCCCGTCGGGCGGGACGGTGATGCCCGTCTTCGAATACTTGTCGAGGCCGAAGACCGAGATCGAGATCACGTCTTCGGGGCCAAGGCGGTAGGTCGTCATGAAGTTGTTGTAGTAAGGAATCTCCGCGTCCGCGTCCTCGTTCATCTGCTCGCGGCGGTTGGCGAGGACTTCTTCGGGCACGTCCTGCCGGACGGTACTCTTGTCGTCCGGCTCAAGGCGCTCGGTCGCCTCGGTCTTCGGCGCTTGTTTCTGCTCGTCCGACTTCTTCTGCTTCTGCGCGAACGTCAGGGTCGGCGCGAGCGTGGCGACCGCGAGCGCGAACGCGACAACGAATCTCAGTTTCGACTTCATCACTTCATACCTCCGATATGGAAGTTCAAAGTTCAAAGTTTAAAGTTGAAGACAGTTAACTTTGAACTTTGAACTACTTACGTCCCGCGACCGAAGAGGATCGTCTTGACCGTCTCGAACATGATGACCGCGTCGAGCAAGAGGCTCTGGTTCTTGATGTAGTAGAGGTCGTACTGCAACTTCTCGCGCGCGTCCTCGATTGACGCGCCGTATGGGTACTTGATCTGCGCCCAGCCGGTCAGTCCGGGCGGGATCAGGTGGCGCTGCTCGTAGAAAGGAATCTCCTCGGCGAGTTGGCGGACGAAGTGCGGGCGCTCGGGCCGAGGGCCGACGAAGTTCATCTCACCTTTCAGGATGTTCCAGAACTGCGGAATCTCGTCCACGCGAATCTTGCGGATCACGCGGCCCACGCGCGTCACGCGCGCGTCGCCGTCCTTGCTCGCCCAGACGGGGCCGTTCGCCTCCGCGTCCGTCCGCATCGAGCGGAACTTGTAAACCCGAAACGCGCGCCCGTTCTTGCCGACGCGCTCCTGCGAGTAAAGCACCGGGCCGCGCGAGTCGAGCTTGACGAGCGCCGCGGTCAGAAGCGCCAGGGGGAGCGACAGCACGAAGCCGGCGAGCGCGACGCCGCGGTGCACAGCCGTGCGGATTGCCGCGCTCAAGCGGCCCTGCCGACCGCGCCCCGAAAAGATGAGCCACGAAGGGCGCATCATGTCGAGCGAGACGCGTCCCGTCAGCCGCTCGTAAAACGACGCGCACTCTTCAATCGCCACGTCGCCCGACAGACTCAAATCCAACAACTGCCGGACGGGGAACTGCCCGCGCCGCTCGGCCATCGCGACGACGACGCGGTTGATGCCCTCGCGCCGGATGATCTCGCCGAGTTCGCTCGTCAGGCCGACGACGCGCGGGTTGACCAGACTCTTGCCGACGAGTTCCGGCTTGTTATCAACGAAGCCGACGACGCGGTAGCCCGCGTCGCGGCGTTCGAGGACTTCGCGCGCGACCTCGACCGCCGCGTCGCCCGACCCGACGATCAGAATCTTCTCGCCGACGCTGGGGTGTCCGAGCAGCCAGTGCGCGCAGACCCTCCACGCGACCATCAGCGCCAGCGCCAGCGGCAGCGCGATGAGACTCACGCCGCGCCCGATGACGAGCGCCGGCACGAGGTACATCACTATCGCCAGCGCGACCCAGGCGAGTCCGAGCGCCTGCACGAGCCGCAGCACAAGCTCGCGCCGGTCGTGCATGACGACGAAGTCGTAAAGGTCGTAGAGGTAGAAGGCCGCGAGGCAGAAGAGCGTGACGACGCCCGCCTTCAGGAAGCCGGACTTCTCGTTCAGCTCGAAGTAGCCGTCGAGCCACCCCAGACGCAGGTAGGCCGAGGCCACCATCGCCAGAAAGATCAGCAGCGCCTCGGCGGTGATCAGCAGCAGCGTCCGAACGTTGAAGCGCCTCGAAGCCAAAAGCCTGTTCCCTCTCTGTGCCCTTCGTGAATTCCTTTTGCCCTCCGTGGTTAAGTCAGACTTACTTAACCACGGAGGCCACAGAGGTATTCACAAAGGGCACAAAGTCATTCATCCCTCTTGCTCGCCGCCGCCGTCGCGGCGCGACTTGTAGCGGCGGTAGTAGTAATAGTTCTGCTCGCTCAGTTGCTCGTCCGAGCCGTTCAAGACCACGCCGAGCAGGCGCTCGCGCGGGAGCGGCTCCAACAACTTTTCGAGCGCGGCGTACTTGGTCTTGTTCGCGCGCGCGACGATCAGCGCGCCGTCGGCGCGGCTGATGAGCACCGTGGCGTCGGTGAATATTCCGAGCGGCGGCGCGTCAATGATGACGTAGTCGAACATCCGCCGAACTTCGCGAAGCACCGCGCTGAACTTCGGCCCCGAAAGAATCTCCGCCACGTCGTCGCGCGAGGAGCCGCCGGGCAGAAGATGAAGGCCGGCGGGTTCGAGCCTGACGATTGACTCTTCGAGCGTCGCCTCGCCCGCGAGGACTTCCGAGAGTCCCGTCGGCGCGTCGAGTCCGAGGTAGTCCGCGGCGCAAGGGTTCCGCAAGTCTCCGTCAATCAGGAGCGCGCGCACGCCGTCGGTCTGCGCGAGGAGCCAGGAGAGGTTGATGGCCGTGAGCGTCTTGCCTTCCATGATGCCGGCGCTCGTGATGACGAAGGCCTGCATCTTCTTGCGCTCGCCCGCGTGCAGCACGCGCGTGCGTAAACTTCGGAAGCGCTCGGCGTGGCCCGAACGCGGCTGCGTGATGGCGACGAGGTGTGGTTCGACGCGCGCGGCGGAGATGTCGAGCGTGACAAACTCCGGCGTGCGCGCCGAACCGGCAGCGCCCAAAGTTGCCCCAGCAGCACGCGAAGCAGTCGCGGCGGGGAGTGCCGACCCGCCGTCCGTCCCGGTGTGCTCAATGGGCGCTGATCTCTGCGCCGTCTCCGGCGCTTTGAAGTGTCTCGTGGAACGCAGGAAGACTTCCGGCGCGTCCCGCTCTTCGGCGACCGCGGCGACGGATTTGACTTCCGCCGCGCGCGCGTCGGCGACGCGGGCCGCGCCGCTCTCGACGGAAGAATCGCCCGCGGCGCGCGGGCCGTGGCGACCGTTCGAGGCGGCGGGCGCGACTGCTTTCTCGGCGCGCGCCTTCGTCGCTTCGTCCGCAGCCGCGTGGCCGTTACCGTTGCCGTTCCGCTTGTCGGCTGCGCCGCTTTCGGCTGCGCGCTTCAGCGCGTCGTAAACTCTTCCCATCACGAATCTCCCTTGTCGTCCCAGCGTTGGAAAGCGCGGCTCAGGTCTTCGGCGTCGGGCGGCGTCGCGCCCTCGGCTTCAGTTTCACTCGCGCCTTCGAGTTCGCGCTCGACCTCGCTCTCGTGCGTCGCCTGCGCGGCGGCGGCCACGCTCGTCTGCGTCCTGCCGCGGTCTTCGGAGAGCGCCGCGCCCGCGGCCCAAAGCTCCGAGCGGCCCGCGGCGTCGAAGATGCGCGCGGAGGCGGCGCGCTCCTCGCCCGACTGTCGGCCTCGCTGCGCGTTCGGCAGGAGGTCGAAAGTTTCGGCGACCTCCTCGACGATGTCGCGCGTGATGATTTCCGACTCGGCGGCGAAGCCCGCGAGCAGCGCGTTGTCGCAGAGGTTGTTGATCTGCCGCGGGATTCCTTCGGAACAGCGGAAGATGAAGTCAACGGAGGCGGGCGTGAAGATGTCGGTGCGCTCGGCCCCGGCGGCGAGCAGGCGCGAGGCGATGTAGCGCTCGGTCTCTTCGATTGAGGGCAGCGGCCTGATCTCGCAGCGGAGCGCGATGCGCTGCTTGAGCTGCCGGAGTTCCGGCTGGTTCAGAACGTCGCGCAGTTCGGGCTGGCCCGTCAGGATGATCTGCAACTGCTTGGCCGAGTCGGACTCGAAGTTCGAGAGCAGCCTGATCTCTTCGAGCACCGCGGGCGAAAGGCCGTGCGCCTCGTCAATGATGAGCACGGTGCGCAGGCCGCGCGAGTGGCGCGAGTCCAAGACCTCGCCGAGCCTCAGCAGAAGCTCCGACTTGCTCTCCCAGCGCGGAACGTCCAAAAGTTTCTGCGACGAGATGTACTGATAAAACTCCGCGACCGTCATGCGCGGATTGAAGAGGTAGGCGACCAGCACCGTGCGGTCGAGCCGGTTCATCATCCAGCGCAGGATGGTCGTCTTGCCCGTGCCGACCTCGCCCGTGACGACGATCAGCCCCTTGCCGCTCTCGATGCCGTAGTGCAGATTCGCCATCGCCTCGGTGTGCGAGGGCGTGAAGTAGATGAAGCGCGGGTCGGGCGTCAGCGCGAACGGCAGTTCCTTCAGGCCGTAGAAATCGAGGTACATCTCAATCCTCCGAAGTGACGAGTGACGAGTGATAAGTGATGAGTTAAGGCAAGCCGGATTTTCTTATCACTCATCACTCGTCACTCGTCACTACTCTCATCCCCTGTTCGCCAGCATCTCGATCAGGTGCAGGCGGTGGAGAACGAAGGCGAGCGCGGGCGCGGTGACGACGGTCGCGACGACCGCGGCGACGGCGAGCGCGACGCGGCGGGCCTTCAGGTTGCGCTCCTCGCGCGGCGTCAGAAGGACGGGGAGCGTGACCAGCACGGGCAGGCCCGTGTAATGCTCGGCGTCCTCGGCGGTCTGCACGGTGAGCAGCCGCGGAACCTCGAAGGCGGCGGCGAGCAGGACGCCGCAGGCGAGGCCGGCGAAGAGTCCGAGCAGCATCAGCAGCGGGCGCTTCGGCGCGACGGGCTGTTCGGGAAGGCTCGCCGGGTCAATGACGCCGATTGACTCGCCCTGCTCCTGCTTGGCGATGTCGGCTATCGTCGAAGCCTTCGTCTGCTGCGCGACGGCGTCGTCGTAGATGGCCTTGGCCGACTGGTACTCGCGGTCGAGCGCTTCGAGTCCGACCGCCGAAGTGGGCACGCCGTTGATGCGCTGTTCGAGCGAGGCGATGTCGGCCTCGGCCTTGTCGAGCAAAACCTGCTGACGCTTGGCCTCGCCCGTGAGCCTTTCGTTCTCGGCCTTGTAGGAAGCCACGCGCGGGTCGTCGCGGGATTCGAGCCGCTTGCGCTGCTCCTCGACCTTGAGCTTGTGCTCCTCGACCATGCCGTCCATCTGACCCTGGATGGAGTCTATCTGGCTCTGGATGGCGATCACGTCCGGGTGCTTCGGCTTGAACTGCGTCAGCAGCGCCTGCTTCTGGGTTTCGAGTGCCGCCTTGGTCTTGACGAGTTCGGCGTAGGCCGGCGTGGACTTCGGGTCGGTCATCTGCGCGATGACCTCCTCGACCTGCTGCTGATCCACCTTCGAGAGGTCTGCGGCGAGCTTGTTGTTCGAGGCGATCTGGTCGTTGATGCGACCGATCTCGGCGATGCGCGCCTTCTGCTCCTCGCGCAAACCGGCGAGCTGGCCGATGAGCGCCTGCGTCTCCGACGGCAGGCTGTTGAGGTTCTGCTGCATGAACTCCAGCCGCCGCTTGTCAATCTCGTCGAGGCTCTTCTTGGCCTCGTCAACCTTCTGGTCGAAGAAGTCTTTGGTGAGTTTCGTCCCGCTCCTCGCGGCGTCGCGCTCAGTCTCGACGTACTTCGCGGCGAGCATCTCCGTGACCTTCTGTGCGGTGTGCGCCGCGAGCGACGCGTCGCGATCCGAGTTGCGGAACGAGAGGAAGAAGCCGTTGGTGATGTCGTTGCGGCTCGTGTTGAGCGTGAGCTTGATGTCCTTCGTCCGCATCCGCTCGACAAGCTCGTCCATCGAGACGCCGCTGTTGCGCTCGGCGGCGTAGAGGTTGAAGCGCTCGATGAGCGGCTGGAGCGTGCTGCGGCTCGTGACCTGCTGCGTGATGTTGTTGATGCGGATGGTGAGGTCGCTCTCGGAGAGCTGCGGCACGACCTGCGTCGAGATGCCCGCGGGCTGCACGGTCAAAAGCGTCGTTGACTCGTACACGTTCGGCAGCCGCCACACGACCGCCGCGACCGCGACCGCGACCGCCAGCGTCGGCAGCACGATCAGCCACTTCCTCCGCCAAATGATGCGGGCGAACTCGCCCGGCGTCCGCTGTCGAAAATCAACACTCATGGCTCACTCCGAAGTGATAAGTGATGAGTGACGAGTGATAAGTAAGAGCAAAGTAGTTTCTTATCACTTATCACTCGTCTCTGATCACGGTCTTAGAGGCTCTCAAGCGTGCGGCGCACGTCGTCAATGGGGGTGGATGTCGGGGGCTTCGGTGAACGCTGCTGCTCGGCGATGTAAAGCTCCTGACACTTCTGAAGCTCGCGCCGCGCGCCGGCCTTGTCGCCGTTGGCGGCGAGCGCCGCGCCGAGGTGCCAGCGGTAGAGCGAGTTGTCGCCGCCGCGCTTCGAGGCGAGCGTGACGGCGCGCTGCAACTGCTCGACCGCGTCGCGGTAGAGTCCCTTGCGGAAATAGACCCAGCCCAAGGTGTCGGCGAAGCCCGCCTCGTTCGGGTAGCGGCGCACCACGTCCTGCGCGAGCCGCATCGCCTCCTCGGCGTTCCCCCGGTTGTGGTCGCCGTAGAGCGCCGCGAGGTTGTTCTCGGCGACGGGTTCGTCGGGCCGGATCGAGAGGACGCGGCGGTAGTAGTCCGCGGCCACGTCGAGGTTGTTGCGGCCCGCCTCGATCAGCCCGATGTTGCGGTAGGCGACGAAGTCGTCCTGACGCTTCTCGGTGATCTTCTTGTAGGCGTCAATGGCGCGGTCGGGCTGGTTCGTGCCGATGTAGAGTTCGGCGAGCGCGTTGTAGGCCGGGATGTAGTCGCCGTGACCCGCCTGCTCGGCGCGCTGGTACGCGGCCTCGGCGCGCTGCGCGTCGGGCGGCTGCGCGGCGTTGCCGTGGCGGTAGGCTTCGCCGACGAGGTACTGAAGCTGCGGGTCGTCCGGGTGCTCGTTCGCCAACTGCTCGACGCGGGAGCGCGCGTCGTCGAGCTTGTTCGTGACGGTTTCGAGGTTGATGAGCGCGGTCAGCGCCTGGAAGTTTGTGCGGTCAATCGAGAGCGCGTGCTCGATCTGCTGCTGCGCCTCGTCCGGCTTGTTGTCCGCGGCGGCTGCGTCGGCGAGGTTGATGTAGGGCAGCGGCGAGTTGGGCGCGGCTTGGCGAGCGGAGTCGAAGTCGGCGCGCGCCGCGGCGACGAGCTTCGACGCGTCGGCGCCCGAAGCCGCGTGCGCCAGCGCGAGGCTCGCCTTGCCGCGCAGCAGCAGCGCGTTGAGCTTCGTGTCGGCGATGAGCTGCGGCGTCATGGTCGGGTCGCGCGCGAAGTCCTGAACCTTCTTCGGGTCGTTGAGGTCTGCGAGGAGACTGTCGCACGCGCGCTTCGCGCCGTCGGAGTCGCCCGAATCGAGCGCGATCTGAATTTGCAGGAGCTTGGCCGGGAGGAACGGCGGGTCTTGATAGTAGCGGTCAAGCTCGCCGGCGCGCGCGCGGGCCTGCTCGTACTGGCCGTCACGGTAGAGCGCGTCGGACATGAAGTAGAGGCCGAGCTTCGAGCGCGGGTCGGTGTCGAGCACGGTCTTCAGGTCGGCGATGGCCTCCTTGATTTTGCCCGCCGCGGAGTTCATGCGCGCGCGGAGGAAGAGCGCGTCAACGTCCTTCGGGTTGCGCTTCAGAAGCTCATCCACCTGCGCGCTCGCGCCCTGCGTGTCGCCGCGCTGGAGGCTCAGCTCGCCGAGGCGGTAGTGCGCGCGCGAGTAGTCGGGGAATTCTTTGGCGATCTCCTGATACAGCTTCACCGCGTCGTCCAGACGACCGACCGCCGGGTACGCGTAATAGTCTGCGAGGCGCGCGCGACCCTCTGCCTTGTCCCAGTCGAGGTGCGCCCACGCGCTGTACGCCGGCTCGGCCTTGTCGAGACGGTTGTTGGCAAGGTAGTAGCTCGCAAGCACCCAGCGCACGTCGCGGTTTTCGGGGTCAACGTCGGCGGCCTTGACGAGTTCGGCCTCGGCCTGCGGCGAGCGCCCCGTCTGGACGAGGAACTTCCCGTACTCGACGTGCGCGAGCGACGAGCGGTCGTTGATGGAGATGGCCTTCTGGTAGGTGGCCTCGGAGTCCGACTGCCTGTTCGTCAGGAGGTAGAACCGCGCGAGTCCCATGTATGACTCGATGCGCTGCGGGTCGAGCTTGATGGCTTCCGTAATTTCGTTCTCCGCGTCCTTCGTCATCTTCGGGGCGTCGGGGCTGTCCTTGCCTTTGAAGAAGATCACGTTGGCGTGAAGGATGTGGCCGTCGGGGTTCTTCGGGTCGCGCGCGAGAATCTCGTTCGCGAGCCGCTCGGCCTCGGCAAGAAGCTCCGGGTTCTTCTGCCCCTGCGGGGTCGAGTAGCCGATCAGGTAGCCGTTGGCGAGCCTGAGCCGCGCCTCGACGTTGTTGGGGTCGAGCTTGACCGTGCGCTGCAACTCCTCAATGTAGTCGTTGGCGCGACCGAGCTGTTCGTAGGCGCGCGCGAGTCCCCAGTGCGCGGCGGCGAGGTTGTCGTCAATCTGGAGGGCGTTGCGGAACTGGATCGTCGCCTCCTGCCAGCGGCGGTCTTTGAGCATGGCTTCGCCCTGGCGCACGTATTCGGCCTTGGCTTTTTCGGGGCTTGTGCAGGAGGCCGCGAGCGCGACCATGCAGGCGAGAAGAACGGCGGCGAGCGCGCGCAGACGACGCGCGCGAGGGCACTCTTGAAGATTCATCTGTCCGGCACTCCTTCTGAACGTGCGGCCTCGGATTGTTTCGACCTTCGGGGCACGAAGGCCGAGACTGCCGCGGGCCGCGACTCGTGAAACTCAACCGTCGCTCCTTCTCACCGCGGGCGGGCAAAGCCTGTGGCGAGACCGGCGTCCGGTCACTTGCAAGCGAAAGCCGTTCGTTTGAAATCGGCGTCCCCGTCCGAAGCGCGCGGGCAAACGCGAACTCGTCGGGTCGGGGAACGTCGCCGTCCGGCTCTCTTTTTCAAACGCGTCCCGGCGGGGCATTCAACCCATTCAACCGGGAACGTCGAGGGTTATAAATGTCGAATGAGGATTCCCTTCCTTAAAAATGCCTGACCCGCGCGGAAAAGGCAAGACCTATTTCCGCCTCAGTTAGGCACGTAGGGCGCGAGGTCGGGCGCGGCCTGCGACGCGAACTCGGTCGCGGCGGCGAGCGCCTCGCCTTCCGAGCCGCGGACGGGTACGAGCACGCGCACCATCGCGCCGTCCGAGCGGCGCAGGCGCATGCTGTCGAAGACCGTGTAGAGCTTGTCCCAGTATTCGCTCGCGACCGCGCGACCGCGACCCTGATACCAGTAGATCATCAACAGCCGCTCGTTGCCGTGCTTCATCAGGTAGCGGTTCGCCTTGAACGCCGACGCGCCGTTCGCGGGCCTGATCTCGACCGACGAAGGCTCGGTCAACTCCCAGCCGGAGCCGGGCAGGCAGTTGAGCGGGCTGTGGTAGGTCGCGCCCGTGCGCTGCGTCGAGTAGTAGCCGACGTAGAACGACGCCCCGCTGCCGTCCGGCCTGAGGTAATCGCGCGAGACGTAGTCGTCTGCGCGCAGCACGGCCTCTGTCTCGGCGTCGAAGCGCTGATCCGGCCCCGACTGACTCCACGCGCCGACCTGCCGCGGGAACTCCGCCAGAGGCTTGCGGGGCACGCGCGCCTCGCCCGCCGACGCCCAGAAGTTCACCAGCGCGCCGCCCGCGACCAGCAGCGCCAACATCGCCCAGAAGTGTCTAGCCTGTGCTTTCATTTAAACGTTCGGCATTGTCGGTCATGGTTAGTTCAGGTGTTTGTTCCTCAACTTGTCGAATAAATCCTACGACGGCTTCGTCCGCTTCGCCCACCATAACTGGATAGAATAGATCACGAATGAATAGCTAACTATGTTGACGAACCAACTCAGAAAAATTGCCGTCCACCTTTGCTCGCTCCCCGGGCAAGTGTCAAAGATGAAACCAAGCAGCGAAAAGGCCCAGCCGAGAGTGTATTTAATAAACGATTGCGCCGCGTCCGAATGCCCTGTTCTCGTAAGAATCAATCCGAGAACAAGCGAAAGGAAAAGAATAGAGACGCCACCGAAGACGGATAATGATAGGCGCTTCAAGGTCATGCCGATTATTTCCTAGCTCGCGTTCCCCGCGCTGCCGACGACCGCGCCCTCGACGGGGTGACTCTCTTCGACGATGTCGGGTGATTGTTCTGTCGCCGCGCCGTCGTCCTTGCCAGCGCCGCCGCGCCGCGCGGGGTTGAAGCGGTCAACGAGCCAGGCGAAGGCGAAGAGCAGGAGGAAGGCCGCGATGTAGATGACCCAGCCGGAGAACTCGTGGAAGAAGCCGTCGGCCACCTGCGTGCCGTAGAAGCGCGCGAGGACGCCCGTGCCGCTCACGCGCGCCGCGTTCGTGATGATCGCGATGGGGACGGAGGCGACGACGATGAGGACGGCGCGCAAAATTCGGAAGCGCTTGAGCCGGCTGCCGCCCGCGCCCGCGTCGTCCGAAGGCGTCGTGAAGTAGGCGAAGACGACGGCGAGCGTGACGAGCGTCATCAGGCTTCGGATGCCGCTGCAAGCCTCGACGACTTCGAGCTTCTTCGTCGTCGTCGAGCCGAGCGGGTAAAGCTCGATGACGTTGCCGTCGCGCAGCACGGGGATGTTGACCAGACGCATCACCCAGACGGCGCACTGCGACGCGAAGAGTTGCAGCGGGAAGGCGATCTTGTTGAAGACTATCGCCGGCACGGGGACGGCCAGCGCGAGCAGCGCGAGCGGGACGGCGACGGCGCGAAGCAAGCGCCAGCCCCAGAAGTACACGGCCAGCCCCGCGAGCAGGACGACGAGCGACACGCGCTGCGTGAAAAGCTCCGCGCCCGCCGTCCCCGCCCAGAGCATCAAGATCGCCACGGCGGCGGCGACAGCGCCCGCGAGGACGCGCGGCCTGCGCTCGACCTTCGCGAGACGCCCGCGCTCAGACCAGAGGATGTAGCCGATGATGAAAGGTATCAGGAGTCCGTGCGAGTAGTTCTCGTCCTCCCACCAGAAGCGGCCCAACTGCGCGAGCACGCTCCAGTAGGCGAACGCCACGGCGCAGGCGACGAGCAGAGGCTTCCAGATTCTTTCGGCTGAAGTGGGAGAAGACATCTTCGCAGACATACTCGAAGGCAAGTCCGGGGCAAAGGGTGTTAGGCCGCGTTCGGCCCCTGCGTCTGTTACCGCGCGCGTCCGTGCTGTCGCTGTAACAGCACCCCATCTCAGCTTAGCGCACGGCGTGCGACGCGGCAACAAAAAAGAAGGCAAAAGTAAAAAGGCAAAAGGCAAAAGTTAAGAGAAAGAGCGGCGCGGCTCTCGCCGTTGACGATGAGGGCCGCGCCGTTTCCTGTTCCGATTCTTTTGCCCTTTGCCTTTTTACTTTTGCCTTACCCCACGGCGTCACTGCTGCACGAAGCGGTTGCGGTACTCCGCCGAGGTGATGAAGGCCTTGACCATCTCGGCCTTGGCGTAGTCGCCGCCGAACTGGTTGAGCTTCGAGAGCCAGAAGTCGTAGCCGGCCTGATCGGGGTCGCGCCGCAGGTAGCCGAAGTATTGCATCAGCACGAAGGCGCGGTTGAATTCGAGCTGCGAGAACTGCTGGTCGTCAACCATCTGCGAGAGCGCGTCGGCGCGCGTGGCCGCGCCCGTTTGCAGCGACGAGACGAGCGCGTCGCGGACGGACTGCTGCGGCACGACGCCCATCGAGGCGTAGAACGCGTCAACGAACTGGGAGTCCGTCAGCGAGCCGTAGCGCGACTGGAAATCCCCGCGCTGCACCCAGGCTTGGAGGAACGCCTTGCGGTTCGCGGCGAGCGTGTCCTGCCAGCCGGTCGAGCCGACGACCAGCCCCTTCTCGACCGCCTGCGTGTCGCCGAGGAACTCGCTCATCAGCACCGTGCGACCGAACGAGGCGCGGTAGAGACGCTCGACGAGGAAGCCGGTCTGCTGGAACTCAATCGAGAGGAAGAAGGCCGCGCTCGTGTTGATACGCAGGGCGGCGCGGCAGTCGGCGTTCGCGCCGCACGCCTCGACGTTGGCCGTCCAGTAGGCGCGGCCCGCGTCGTCCGGCTCCCGACCGAGGAAGTCAACGTAGTTCTGTCTCACGAAGTACTGCGTGTAGTCAACGGGGTTCGCCACGTCGCCGTAGATCATCAGCACGTCGGCGAGTTCGAGGTTGTCAATCGCCTTCTCAAGATTCGCTTTCGCGCTGGCGAGTTGGTTCTGCGAGGCGTTCGTGTCGGCGGTGGCCGCGTAGTTGAGCGCGGTCGAGAGCGCCGTCTCGATGCGCGCGGCAGCCGGGTAGGAGGCGCGCTCGGAACTGAACGCGGAGTAAATCTGCTGTATGCCGGAGACGACCTCGGCGATGCGGTTGGCCGGGTTGAGCGTGACCTGCGCGTTCGCGCCCGACGTTGCCGACGAGTTCTGCACGACCGTCGCGGTGAGTGCGTTACTGATGTCCTGAGCGTCGCGCCTCGTCTTCAGGAGGATGTCCTGCGCGCTGCCCGCCGCGGGAGTCGGGAGAGGAGTCGGTGCCGGCGTCGGAGTCGCCGTCGGAGCAGGGGTCGGCGTGGGAGTTGTCGTCGGCGCTGGCGTCGGGGTCGGAGTCGGGGTCGGCGAGGACACCGTCATCGCCGACTGAACGGCGGCGAGGTCGCAGCCCACGTCCTTGCCGTCCGTGCCCTGATTCTTAAAGGGCGAGGATGACGAGAGGCTGTAGTCGTCCGTCGTTGGGCTGTTGAAGGCGACCTGGTCGAGCGTGGCGGGGTAGAAATTGTCGTTCGGGTAGTAGTCCGGGTAGCCCGCCCCGCCGCCCGCGATGACGTTACGGTGAAGCGCGCCGGCAGGGAAATAGGCCGCAATCGTCCCCGCCCCCGGCGCCTGATTCTGTCCGATGATGCCGTAGCTGTTGACGCGCATCACGTTGTTGGTGAAGATGAAGGAGGTGCAGGGCGGGCCGTAAACGGTCACGTCGTTGCCGGTGTGCAGCACGGTGTTGTGGTCAACCGTCACGTCCGGCATGTTGCTGATCTTGATGAACTCGCCGTCGCCGCCCCACCGCGCGCCGTCAATGTCCTCGAACAGGTTGTTGACGATGTGCAGGCCGTGCCCCTGCTGGCTCGGCTGGTAGGTGTCGAGGCCGAGGACGTTCAGCCCGTTGGGCGCATGACGGACGATGTTGTTGGCGACCGTGATGTCCTCCAAAGTCGCCTGCGGCCCGCTGTCGCCGCGCACCGTCAGGTTGATAGAGCCATACCCGGCGTTGACATCGCCCCAGTTGTTCTCTAAGACGTTGCCCTCGAATATGACCCTCCGCGCGCTCTTCAGCTCGAAGAGGTTCTTGACGCTCCACCGCGTGCCGGCGAACGACGCCTCGCCCTCCCGCCACGACAGCGGCTTGAAGAGGTAGTTGCGCCTGACCTCGATGTCCGAGGGCACGACATTAGGTATCGACGGCGGCCCGCCCCCGAACATCAGGTTCTCGCCCGCGGCCTCCAGGTAGTTGTTGATGACGTGGAAGGGGCCGGGGCCGTTCCACCCGCCGACGGCCTGCGAGTCCTGCTCCGCAGACTTGAAGCCCGCGATGTAGCAGCCCGTGATGGTCGTCTCGGCGCTGTGCAGCGCGACGCCGCGCTTCAGAGTTTGCGTCGGGAAGGCCGTGATGAGGCAGCGGTCAATGACGAGGTCGTGCGGGACTTGGGCGAGCGAGTTCTGCGCCGACGAGCCGTCGCCGAGTTTCACCAGGTCGTAAATCATCGCCGACGAAGTCGAGGGCCTGATCTCCAGGCCGACGAGCCGCCAGTGATTCGCGCCCGGAGCGGTCTGCAACGCCGCGTCGCCGTTGCCCGCCGACAAAAGCTTCGGCAGCAGCGGCGAGTCCGACGGCGAGACGCGACCCGTCGCGGGCGCGAGCTGCGAGTCGGGCGTCGAGGTGCGTACCGTGATCCAGTCCGACGACGCGCCCTTGTTCGGCAGAGTGAACGGGCCGGTGAAGGACGCGCCCGCCTGCACGACTATCGTGTCGCCGGGCTGCGCCGCGTTCAGTGCCGCTTGCAAGTCGCCCCCGGCGTTCACGCTCAGGGTGGCGGCGCTGGCCGCACGGACTCCGCAGAAGGTTATCAAAAGAGCGATGGCCGGGAGGAGCGAGCGGCGTGTCAAAAGCTTCGAGAGAGAGGAAGACTGCTTGCGTCCGAAAAAGACGAGACGGATATTACCCATTGAATGAGACCCCACTTCGGTAACCGGACGATCTCAGGCGACGCCTGAGACTCCTGGCTTTGCGGACTCGCATCGCTGCGAGGGTGCCTTTGGTCGGTGACGGTTCGGGACGCGCGCGGCGCGGAGAATAACGGCGCAGTCGTTCGACAGACTGCGCGTGCGCGGCCCACTTCTACGAAGACACGACGGCGGGCGCGAACTTGCCCGCGGGCGAGACGACGAGATTCTGTCTGGATGTGAAAGTGGTTTTTAGAAGGATGGACTTGCGCCACAAGTCACCGACGACCTGCCGCCGCTTTTCTGGTGACTCATGACTTACAACTTTGGGGTTCGGGTTTCCGGCACGAACGGAACTCTTTGAGGTAAGCCCCCGCGCCGCCATCGCGCACGAATGCCCGGCGGACGCTTGAAGTTGTAGTTCCCTCCGACCGCCTTCGGCAACCAGACTATCTCCGTCGCGCGGGATCAACTTCCGACGGCGCGCGGAGACTCACGGCTTTGCGTCCCTGCCTCGCGACAGGTTTGCCTTTATCGTGTGCAATCGTTTGCTTGCTGAAAGATCATTTGCCGCTCCGGCGAGTGGCCCCGCCGTGCGCAAGAACCAGAATCATTAAAACTAATTTAGCGATGTTTGTCAACGAGGATTTTTTCCCTTTCGCCGCCCTCGGTTTTCCGAAGTTTTTGTCAAAACGCCGCACCTTTTCGCCTATTTTATTCCCGTCCCGGCGCTCGCCCGGTTTTCCTTGCCGGGGTGTTGCCGCGCGCACATCAACGTTTCGGCGGCTTCGTAAGGGCGACCGCGACGCAGTGACGCGCACATCTTTAAGTTTAAATCTCAGGCGGCGCGGTGCGGCGTGATGAGCCGCAGCCGGTAGTCGCGGTACTGGCCGGGGTCGCCGTCGCGCCCGTCGCACGCGGCGAGAATCATGTTGACCATCTCGCGCGCCGTGACGAAGTGGAGCGCGAACTCGGACGCGCGCGACTCTTCCGTCAGCTCGCGCAGGAACTCCTGCATCAGACGCCCGAGCATCGCTTCCCTGTCCAGAGGATTCATGCCGTGACAGTGGAGCTTGACGAAGACCCATTCGGGCTTGCCTTCGACCGAGACGGCAGCGCGCCGCCAGAGTCGCAGCCGTTCGAGCGTCGGCGGTCGCGCCGTCCTCACGTCTCCGTTCTCAATCTTCGGCAGCGGCAAGCCCGACGCGCGGCTGCCGAAGTCGAGGCCGAGCGGCCCCTGAACGATGAGCGGAAAAGTTTGCGGGGCGCGCCCCGCGCGCAGGTCGCGACCGCCGCGGTGCGGCGCGCGGCGCGCGAGCGGCGGCTCGCATTCGTAGAGTGAATTGATCTTCGAGACCTGCGCCGGACTGGGGAAGGAGGGCAGAGTCATGTCGGCGTAGCAGCCCGTGTCGGCGAGCAACTGCATCTCTTCGTCAACGCCGCAGAAGCGCCCGCCCGCCGAGTTCGCCAAAGCCCAGTTGCCGTGGACGAAGGCGTAGCGCGGTTGCGCGTCGCCTTCCCAACGCGAGAGGCAGCCGTGACGGACGAGCGCGTCGCGAAACTCCGCGAGCGCGCGCCGCGTCGCCTCAGACGTGTCCGGCTCGCGCAGGCCGTGGTGCAGGTGAATCTCCACCTCGCCCCACCCGTCGCGGCAGTGTCCGGCGAGTCGCTCGGTCAGACTCTCGTCGTACTGCTCGGCTGGCGAAAAGTACGTGTGCCTGAAGGGAAAGCCGTCGGCGTCGCGCCACTCGCGGAAGATTTTGGGGTACTCGCGGCACCACTCTTCGAGCCGCCGCTCCTGCACGTCGAGCGGCGCGAAGTCGTGCGGCGCTTCCGGCAGGTAGGCCGGCTCGAAGTGGTCGGCGAGCGCGATGACGACGTGACGCGCGCGCGCGCCCGTGCGGCGGCGCGTGAGACGACGCAGGCCGTAAGCGGGGAGCCAGCGCATCGCACCCAAAGCTTTGGCCGCTTGTTCTCTGAACATATCCGTGTGAATATGCGGAAGATTTTGAAAGGTGGGTCGGCTCTTCAAAGTCTATAAGTCTGCGGGCGTTCGCTCTCGTCCGAAAGCCCTCGCCGAATTATTCTAACACAAACGGAACGGGGCGAAGCGGGCCACGCCGACTCGCCCGCGACACAGATGCAATTGACGCGACCGACGCCCCCGAATCATTCGGCGATGCACGACGACCCGACTCACGAACTTCTCGCCGTCTCCTTCTCCTTCCCGCCGCTCGCTGCCCCGCGTTCGGGTCAGGTCGCGCGACTTCTCAGACACCTTCGCTTCACAACCACGGTCGTCTGCGCTGACGAGCGCGGGGCGCGACTCGACCCGACGCTTGAGCCGGACGCGGAGTCGCGCCTGCGCGCCTGCCTGCGCGTGCCGTTCCCGCCGACACGCGCGCGCCGCTTGGCCGACCGCGTCGCCGCGCGCCTGCGCCTGCCCGTCTGGGGGAAGATTCCCGACGAGTACAGGTCTTGGGGACGACCCGCGCTCAAGGCGATACGCGAGTTCGCCGCCGAACATGATTACAGGCCCGACGTGGTCGTGACCTTCGGCCAGCCGATGAGCGACCATCTCATCGGCCTCCGACTGAAAACTATTTTCGGCGCGCCGTGGCTCGCGCACTTCAGCGACCCTTGGGTTGACAACCCCTTCGACCGGCGCGACTCGCTCGCGCGCCGCGTCAACCGCTCGCTCGAACGGCGGGTGATGGAGCGGGCCGACCTGCTCGTCTTCACTTCCGAGGAGACGGTCGAGCTTGTGATGTCGAAGTACCCCGCAGCTTGGCGAGAGAAGGCGCGCGTGCTGCCGCACAGCTTCGACCCCGCGCTCTACCCGCGGCGCGTCGGCAAAACTGTCGAAGGCGTCGGGGGCGAGGACGAAGAAGGCGGCGGAGTAAAGAACGAAGGGGGCGGCAAAGCGGGGAGTGAAGAGGGCGGCAAAATAATCGTCCGCTACACGGGCGAGTTCTACGGCAGGCGCACGCCGCGCCCGCTCGTCGGGACGCTGCGCGCGATACTCGCCGACGCGCCGCGCCTGCTCGAAGGCGTGCGCTTCGAGTTGATCGGCCCCGTCTCTCCCGACGCGCGCAAAGAGTCCGGGCTTGAGAGTCTGCCCGCGGGACTCGTCGTCACGCGCCCGCCCGTCGGCTACGCCGAGAGCCTCTCGCTCGCCGCGACTGCCGACGGCCTGCTCGTCATTGACGCGCCCGCCGCGCGCAGCGTCTTCCTCCCGTCGAAGCTCGTGGACTACATCGGCGCTGGCCGCCCCATCCTCGGCCTGACGCCGCCCGGCGCCTCGGCGCGTCTCATCAATCAACTCGGCGGCTGGGTCGCAGACCCTTCCCAATCCTCGGCGATGCGGCGCGCGACCGAAACATTCCTCGCCTTTCTCCTCGAACGCGGCGGCGCGAGCGCCGGGCCGTGGGGAGAGCCTCCCGTGCGCGCGCTCTACGAAGCCGACGCCGTGGCCGAATCATTCGCGGCGATGCTGCGCGAGTTGCTGGGCTAACTCGCTCTCGCCCGCGCTGGTCGCGCTCAGACCTCGACCGCTCAACGCCGCACGACGCCCGCGGTTGCTTCCGCGAGCGCGTCCAGGTCGCAGCCGACATCCTTGCCGTCGGTCGCTTTGTTTTTGTAAGGGCTTGCGGCGGCGAGATGATAGTCGCCCGCTTCGAGGTTGACGAAGCCGGCCTTCGTGAGCTTGGTCGGGTAAAAATTATCCGCCGGGTAGAAGAAGGGATAGCCGTCGCCCGCGCCCGCGATCAGGTTGCGGCGGAAGACGGCGGCGGGGAAGTAGGCGTGCAGCGTGTCGGAGCCGGGGCCGTGATCCTGACCGATGACGCCGTAAGAGTTGTGCCGCGCGACGTTGTTCGTGAAGACGAAGCCCGCGCAGGGCGGGCCGTAAGCTAAGATGAGCGATCCCGTGTGCAGCACGGTGTTGTGGTCGAAGGTCACGTCCGGCATGTCGCTGATCTTCACCCACTCGCCGTCGCCCTTCCAGCGCGCGCCGTCAATGTCCACGAAGAGGTTGTTGACTATTCGGACGCCGCGCCCGCGCCGGCTCGGCTGATAAGTATCCTTGCCGAGAATGTTGAAGCCGTTGGGCGCGTGCATTATCAGGTTGTTCCTGAACAGCACGTCCTCGATTGTCGCCTGCGGCCCGCTGTCGCCGCGCACGGTGAGATTGATCGTGCCGTAGCCCCAATTCACGTCGCCCCAGTTGTTCTCCAAGACGTTGCCCTCGATGACGACTCTTCTCGCGCTCTTCAGTTCGAGAATGTTTTTAACGTTCCACCGCGTGCCGGCGAATGAAGGCTCACCCTGCCGCCACGAGAGCGGCTTGAAGAGATGATTACGTCTGACTTCGATGTCCGACGGCACAAGCCCCGCTATCGCCGGCGGCCCCCCGCCGAACATCAGGTTCTCGCCGCTCGCTTCTAAATAATTATTGATGACGTGGAAGGGGCCGGGGCCGTTCCACCCGCCGACGGCCTGCGAGTCCTGCTCCGCAGACTTGAAGCCCGCGATGTAAGAGTTGACGACGCTCGTCTCCGCACTGTTGAGCGCGACGCCGCGCTTCAGAGTTTGCGTCGGGAAGGCCGTGATGAGGCAGCGGTCGAGGACGAGGTCGTGCGGGACTTTTTCGATTGAGTCCTGCGCCGACGAGCCGTCGCCCAACTTGACGAGGTCATAGACGAGCGTGTCGGCGCTCGCGGGCCTGATCTCTAAACCAATCAGCCGCCAGTGGTGAGCGCCCGGCGCGGTCTGCAAGGCCGCGTCGCCGCCTCCGGGCGCGAGTAGTTTCGGCAGCAGCGGCGAGTGCGCGGGCGAGACGCGCTCGGAAGCGCCCGGCAGTTGCGAGTCGGGCGTCGAGGTGCGTACCGTGATCCAGTCCGACGACGCGCCCTTGTTCGGCAGAGTGAACGGGCCGGTGAAGGACGCGCCCGCTTCGAGCGTGATCGTGTCGCCGGGCCTCGCCTCTTCGAGCGCGCGCCGCAGGTCGCCGCCCGCGCGGACGCTGATCGTGCGCGGCCCGCCGGCGCTCTGTGTCGAGACCGTCCGACGCCTCTGCGCGAAGCCGAGCGCGAGGCCGACGACCGCGAGCATACCCGCCGCCGACACAGACAGAAGCCGCGTGCGTCCGCGCATGAGTTTAGCTTCCTCTGACGAAGACGAACTCGTTGCAGCCCAGCCCCACCCCGCCGCACTTGAGCCGCGCGAGCCTGAAGCCGCGCGCGCGGTAGAAGTCGAAGACCGCTTCGGGCGTCGCGTACTCGTAAGGGTATCCGCCCACCCAGTCAACGATGTCGCGCCAGCGGCTCATGCCGCGCTTCTCGCTGTATCGAGTCCAAGAGCGCACGTACTCGCCGGGCCGGAGCGTGACGGCGGCGCGCAGGATTGACTTCGCCTCCTCCGGCGTCGAGACGAGGGCCGCGAACGGCGCGCGAAGAAAGCGCGGCAGGTCGTTGTAAGTTTTCTTGATCCACTTCCAGCGCGCGCTGCGACTGCCGAGGTCGTTGTAGATGGCGACGAAGAGCTTGCCTTCGGGCGCGACCGGCAGCGCGGCGTTCGCGAGCGCGTCCCACATGCGACCCGTGTGGTGCAGCACGCCCCACGAATAGACCACGTCGAAACGCCCCAGCGAGCGCACGTACTCCGCGTCGAGCGCCGAGCCTTCTTCGACCTTCCACGCCTCATCGTCGGGGAAGTAGCGGCGGCGCAGCTCAAGCGCGCAGGCCACGGAGCGCGGGTCGTAGTCGAAGGAGTGGACGCGCGCGCCCAGGCGGCGCGCGGCGAGGCTGAAGAGGCCGCTGCCCGACCCGATGTCGAGAAAGCTTTGGCCCGCGAGGCTCTCGACTTCGAGCATCTCGCGCAGCGACTCTTCGGCGCGCCGTATCCGCTCGTCGTCGAGCGCCGAGAGGAAGCGCGACCAGTTCTCGCCGAACTCGAATCGCTCGCCGCGGCTCACCTCGATTGCGTGTGCGCTCATCCCCGTCAACTCTCCTTTGCCGTCAAACCTCTCTTCGGCGTCCGCCTTCAATAACGCAGCTCGTAGTAAAAAAACTTCACGTACTCGCCCGCCACCGCGCGCCAGCCGCGCGGGCTGAGCCACCAAGTTGCAGCGCTCGGCGTCTGCACTCCGGGCGCGACCGCGGAGACGCCGACCGCGACGCCGCTCCCTTCAAACGCCCTCCTGAAAGTCCACAGCGCGCGCCGCGTGTGATACGCCGAAGTGACGAGCATGACCGAATGAAGCCCGCGCGCGTTCGCGTAATCGAACACGAGCGCCGCCTCGTCGTGCGTGCTCGCGACCCTCCGCGGCAGAACCACGACCGCCTCGCGCGGCACGCCGCCGCGCTCAAGCTCCCACGCCGCGCGCTCGGCGAACGAAGGGTTGCGCTCAAGCTCCGGCGACCATCCGCCCCGCTGCCCGTCGTCGGTCAACAACACGAGCGGCGCGCGGCCAGCCCTGTACAACTCCGCCGCGCGCGCCGTCCGCTCGACGTAGGCCGACGAGCCGGCGAGCACGACGAGCGCGTCGGCGCGCGGCAACTCGTCGCTGACGATCAAAGCCTCCGCCGCCGCGCGCGCCGCGACCGCCCACGCGGCCAAGATGACGAGCGCGAGGGGCAGCAAGCGCCTCGCCCGCGCGCCCTTCAAAAATTGCAGGCCACTTCCCATTTGTCTCGTTGCCGAGTCCCCGCGCCGCCGGTCGCTTCACCAGCAGATGCCTTCGTAGTTGCCCGTCGGCGGCGGCGCGTCGAAGAGGCGCACGAGGTCAATCAACGTCTGCCCCGAACGCAGTCGCGCGCCCACGTCGCGGAACTCCTCGGCCTTGTTGCCGACGACGACGACATCGGCGTGCTCAAGGACTTCGGCGACGCTCGCGCGCATCAGTTGCGAGACGTGCGGGATTTCGCGCTCGATGTACTCCTTGTTCGCGCCGAACAGGCGAGCGAGCGAAACGTCGCGGTCGTAGATGGCGAGCTGCACGCCCTTGCCGATGAGCGTTTCAATCAGCGCGACCATCGGCGACTCGCGCAGGTCGTCCGTCCCGGCCTTGAAGCTGAAGCCCAGCACGCCGACCTTCTTACTCCCCGCGGCCAGAACCATCTCGACCGCGCGCTCGACCTGCCGCCGGTTGCTCTGCAACGCCGCCGCGAGCAGCGGCACTTCAACGTCAAGCTCCTTCGCCTTGTAGATGATCGCCCGGAGGTCTTTCGGCAGACACGAGCCGCCGAAGGCGAAGCCGGGCTTCAGGTAGTAGGGCGAGAGGTTGAGCTTCGAGTCGCGGCAGAAAACATCCATCACCTCGTGGCTGTCAATGCCGAGGCCCTTGCAGACGTTCCCGACCTCGTTCGCGAAACTCACCTTCAAAGCGTGGAAGCAGTTGCACGCGTACTTCACCATCTCGGCGGCCTTCGTCGAGACGACCAAACACGGCGCGTCAACGCCGGTGTAGAGCCGACGCACGAGCGCGCCCGTGTCCTCGTCGTCCGCGCCGATGAGCGTGAACGGCGGCGCGTAAAAATCTTTGAGCGATGAGCCTTCGCGCAGAAACTCAGGGTTGACGCAGACGCCGAAGTCGCGCCCCGCCTTCCTGCCCGAATAGACTTCGAGCGCGGGCACGACGACCGTCTCGATAGTGCCCGGAAGCATCGTGCTCCGCAGCACGACCGTGTGGCGCGCGCGCTTCTGTTCGAGCGCCGCGCCGATCTCCTTGCAGACGCGCTTGACGTATGTCAGGTCAAGGCTGCCGTTCGCGTTCGAGGGCGTGCCGACGCAGACGAGCGACACGTCGGAGTTGTTGACGGCCTCGGCTGAGTCGGTCGTCGCGCGCAGGCGTCCCGCCGTGACCATCTCGCCGATGAGGTCGCCGACGCCCGCCTCGACAATCGGGCTTCTGCCGGAGTTGACGATCTCGACCTTCGTCGCGTTCACGTCGCAGCCCACGACCTCGTGCCCCTCTTTCGCGAAGCAGGCCGCCGACACGCAACCCACGTAGCCCAGACCGAAGATGCTTAATCTCATTTCTTACCCACCGTGTTTGAATTTGAGTTCGACAGACTCGCAAGAAGGCCCGCAGGGCCGGAGTTAATTTCGGAGAGAGTCCGCGCCGCGCTCAGCCCGCCGCCTCGCCCCGGCCCAGGACGGTCGAGCGCAGCCTCTCGTACATCGAATTGCCAAGCACGCGCTTGGCAGCGTCCAGAACAGCGCCGCGCGCGCGCAACGCCGCCAGCCCCTCGCCGCCGCACGCGCGCGCGAACTCGCCGTCACCCATCCCGCGCATGACGGCAACGCGCGACAAACGGAAGCGATCCGCGCCGCGCGCGTTCAGCCCCGCGCGGCTCGTCACGAGAGACTCGTAGCCGGCCTCGCGCGCGAACCTCGCGACGCGCGCGTCCCACCGACCGCCCGGACACGAGAAGTGCCGGACGCTCCGCCCCGTCAGATGCTCAAGCCTCTCTTTCGACTCAGAGACTTCGGCGCGCACGCGCCCGTCCGGCAAGTCGTGCAGGTAGCTGTGCGTCAAAGAGTGCGAGCCGACCTCGAAGCCGCAGTCCGCAAGCTCTCGCAGTTGCCCCTCGCTCAGGTAGCCTCGACGCCCGAGATGCGTGACCGTCACGTAGAAGGTCGCGCCGAAGCCCGCCTCCTTCAGCGTCGGCGCGGCAAAGAGCAAGTCCGTCTCGCACCCGTCGTCGAAAGTGAAGACGACTCGCGGCCCGCCAGCGCCGTTCGACGTGGCCGTCTCCTTCGGCGCGTCAGCATTCCTCTTCGAGTCATCACTGTGACCCGCGCGCGGCGCTTCATTGCCCGGCGCGTCTAACTCCGACAGCGCTTCGCTCACCGAGAGGCCGCGCACGCCCGCGGAGCGGAGTTGAGAGACTTGTCTTCCGAAGTCTTCCGCGGCGACGACGTAGCGGACGTAGCCCGGCTCCGGCTCGCACAGCGTTCGCCCCGCCGTTTCGAGTTCGTGATACATGAGGAAGACCGCGCCGCTCATCTGCAATTCTTTCCGACCTCTCTTAAGTCTCAAAAAATTCTTCTCAACTGCGACTTGATCGGCGCGGGCAGGCTCTTGCCCACGCGGCCCGACATCCGCTTGGCGCGCTTCAAAAAATTTCGCCAGAGGTGGTAGCGCGTGTTCACGCTCTCGAAGCGCGCGAGCTGTTCGTCGGAAAGCTCTCCGCTCGAAGGCAGCTCCGCGCCGTCCTTCACGCCACGGAAGTCGCCGCGGCGCAGCGCCGCCAGCACCGCGTCGCGCGCGCTCGCCGCGCCGCGCCTCAACGCCTCATCGTCGCAGGCGACGGAGTTCGACAGTCCGCGGTATTGATGCCGCCAGTGAAGGTCTGTGCCGTAGAAGGCGCGCATCTCCGGCTTCCGATTTTGCAGTCGCTCGACGAGACGGAATGTGCGCGCGCGCGGCGCGTATCGCCCGTCATACTTCGTGTTCCAAGCCTCGACGCCGAAGGGCAGAACGTCGAACGTCTCGATCCACTCGAACATCGAGTCCATCGGGTGCGCGATGACGGAGACGCCGCCCGCGCCTTCGATGTGTCTGATGACTTCCTGCGGGTCGGTCGTCCCGGCCAGAGTCGTCACGCCGTAGCCGAGGACGTGCATCCTGCGCTCGCACTCGTACTCAAGCCCCGCGACGAAGCGGAAGCGCTCGTCCGAAAGCGCGTCGCACTCCTCGCGGTAGGCGCGCAAACTTTCGGCGTCGAAGAACTCCGCGTGGTCGGTCATGCACGCGAGGTCGAACCCTTCGGCGACGAACATCTCGCGCAACTCCGCGAGCGTGCACTCGCCGTCTGAGTACGTGCTATGACAATGAAAGACGGCTCTGGGCATGTAAATCCTTTTGTTCTCCATCCCGCCCGCGCGCGCGCGACGGCAGACGCCTGAACGCGAAGTCGAGCCAGTCGCCGAGTTCGGGCAGCGGGTCACGCACGGAAAAGTTGTCGTGGTACGTGCCCGCGACCGGCCTCAGAAAATCTAACAGCGCGCGACCGCGTTTCGGAAACTCTCCGGGGAATCCGGCGGGCGCGCCGCGCATGACCTCGACCAGATGCCTGAAGTCTCCGAGCAGCCAGCGGCAGCGCACGCCCTCTCGAAACTTCAGAGACGGCTCAACGTCGCCCGCCTCGGCCACGCGCGCGAGCATCGCGGGGAAGTCCGCGCCCGCGTGGACGGCCAGCGCGAGCGAGTTCCAGAAACGCCCGTTGACTTCGAGGAAGACGGGCACGCCGTCCGCGCGCACTCGAAACTCGACCATCGCCACGCCGTGCCAACCGAGCGCGCGTAAGATGGCAAGCCCCGCCTCGCGCAACTCCCTTCGCACCGTGACCGACTCGCGCAACGAACTCCCCGAACCCGTCGGCCTCACGTCGCGCAGACGCCGGTGCGCGAACTCCGCGCGCAGCTCACCGTCGTGCATCAGAGCGAAGTAGCCCGCGCCCTCGCCTTCGACGAACTCCTGCGCGAGAACTTCCGCGCAGCGCCCGGTCAACTCGTCGAAGGCAGAAAGAAATTCTCGCGCGTCGCGCGCGTAAAGCGGAGCGCCCGTCGCGCGCACCGCGCCCGTCGCGGTCAACTCTTCCGAGCTTCGCGGCTTGAGCACGACCGGGTAACGCGCTTCTTCGGCGAAAGCCCGCGCACGCTCGCGCTCGTTGATAGCCTCGGTGCGCGGCACGGCGACGCCGAGCGATTCCGCGAGCCGCGTCGTCTGCCTTTTGTCGAAGGCGCGCAGCAGGGTCTCGTGCGGCGGGAGGACGAGGCGGCCACCCGCGGCGAAGATTTTTTCGCGCCGCGCCGAGAGCGGCAGCGTCGTGCGCTCGGTCATCGGCATGACGAGCGCACCGCCCGCGCGCTTGACCTCCGCGGCCACGCACTCGACGAAGGCTTCGGCGTCCCGCTGCGGCGCGGCGTAGCGGAACGTCGTGCGCGCGAACCGCGACCACCCGGCCTTCGACCACGCGGAGTCTGCGCCGACAGAGACCTCGTGCCCGGCGCGCGCGAGCGAACGCACGCACGCCACGGCCTGATTCTCGTTGCCGTCGAGCACGAGGACTCTCAAGCTCTCACCTCCGCGTGCAAACTCTCCGCTTCGTTCGATAACTCTTCGACGCCGGCGGCGCGCGCGAGCACTTCCTCGAAGCGGCGCGCGATGACCGACCAGTCGTAGCGCGCCGCGAGCGCGGCGGCTGCGCGCCCGACTTCGGCTCGTCTTCTTTCGTCACGCAGCAGAGAGACGACCGACGACGCGAATCCCGCGGCCTCGTCTTCGAGCAGTATGTCCTCGCCGTGCGTCACGTCGAGTCCTTCCGCGCCGACGGTCGTCGAGACGACGGCCTTGCCCGCGGCCATCGCCTCGAAGATTTTCAGGCGCGTGCCGCCGCCCACGCGCAGCGGCACGACGACCACGCCCGCCGCGCGCAGATGTTCGACGACCGAAGGCACTGTGCCCGTGACTTCGACCGACCCGGACGCGAGCCGACGCACGCGCGGGTGCGGGTCGCGCCCGACGACGCGGAAGCGCGCCGACGGAACTTCCGCCAGCACGCGCGGCCAAACGTCGCGGCAGAAGAACTCGACGCCGTCAATGTTCGGCTCCCAGTCCATCGAGCCGAGGAAGACGACGAGCGGGGCGTCATTCTCAACTTTGCCGTCGCGCGCGGCGTCACCGCCGTTGTTTTTAATTCCCCCGCGCGTGCCGCCCTTGCCGTTCTTCGCCGCCGCCTCATCGTCCGCGCCCGCCGAATATTTTTTTATGTCAACGCCGGTCGGGACGACGGTGATGCGCGACGGGCCGGTCATCGCGGACATGAGCTGGCGGTCGTTGTCCGAGACGGCGATGACGTGACGGAAGCGGCGGACGGCTGCGGTCTCGTAGCGCAGCATCTTGGCCGCCTCGATTTTATAAGCCGCGCGGCGCAGGGCGTCCGGCGCGTGCCCGGCCTGGCGACGCCAGAGCGCAGACTCGACGTTGTGCTGGAAGAGAACCGCGGGCGTTCTAGTCTGGCGCGGGAAGTTTAAGGACGCCGAGAGGAAGTCGCAGACGAACACGTCGAAGCGCGCGGCCTCGTCCCACTCGGCGACGAGCCTCTTCACTTCCGGCGAGACGAACTTCGAGACGGCGTAGGGCGCGCTCGAAGGGAAGCGGCGCAGGTAGTCGAGCGCGAGCGCCGCGGAGCCGCGCGCCGGAGCGCCAGTGTGAACCGTGACCGCGCCGGGCAGGTGCTCTTGAATCTCACGCTCGTAAGACGCGTCTCGCTCGCCGCCGTAGTAAGAGAGCAGGACGGTCTCTTGCCGCGCCGCGAGCTGGCGCAGAAGGTTGTACGAGCGAATCTTCCCGCCCGTGTCCACGGGCAGGAGCTTGCCGGCTTTGACCCAGAGAATCTTCATGCCTTCAATTCAACAAACGCGCGTCACTTCAAGAGACGGTCGCCGCCTCCACGACCTCGCACGGCGCTGCCGCCTGCTCGCCGTCAACGAACTGCCGCATCCACATCTCGAAGTTGACGAGTGCCCACAGACGCTCCGAGTGATTCTCGCCCCCGCGTTGGTGGCGCGCGACGAGGTCTCGCACGAACGCCGCGTCGAAGAGGCCGCGCGCGGCGGCGCGCTCGCTCAGGACGTATTCGTCAACGACGGATTGGTAGCGACCGCGGAACCACGCGCCGACGGGCACGGGGAAACCCATCTTCGGGCGCGTCAGAATCTCGCGCGGCAGCACGCCCTCCATCGCCTCCCGCAAAATATATTTCGTCGTCCACCCGCGCAGCTTCATCCGTTCGGGCAGACGCGCCGTGTGCTCGACGAGCCGGTGGTCGAGGAACGGCACGCGGCTCTCGATGGACGCGGCCATGCTCATCTGATCCTGTTTCATCAGAAGCTCGTGCAGGTAGGTCTTCGTGTCAACGTAGAGCAGTCGTCCGAGCAGAGTCTCGGCGTCCGTCTTTTCGAGATAGCGGGTGACGGCGCGGTAAGGGTCGGACGTTCCGGCCATCTCTTTCGCCTCCGGCGTGAGCAGGGCGGCCTGCATCGAGCGCGGGAAGACGGAGAAGTTGTCGAAGTAGATCGTCTCGATGTCCGGCGTCAGGCAGAGGAATGTGCGCGAGAGTTTTTGCCTCGCCTTCGAGCCGGCGGGAAGACTTGAGACCGCGCCCGCGACGGCGCTTCGCAGCGACGCGGGAGCGAGGCCGTGATAGCGCGCGCCGAGCGCGAGGTTATAGACCGTCTTCCGGTAGCGCGCGTAGCC
Organism: Pyrinomonadaceae bacterium; assembly: GCA_035652995.1. Taxonomy (GTDB): domain Bacteria; phylum Acidobacteriota; class Blastocatellia; order Pyrinomonadales; family Pyrinomonadaceae; genus QHXN01. The sequence goes on along the minus strand of DASRCS010000128.1, from coordinate 6,102 downwards.
CGCGAGCATCTCGTCGCTCCCCTCGCCCGTCAGAACCACTTTGACGTGGCGCGCGGCGAGGCGCGAGACGAAGTTGAGCGCGACGCTCGAAGGGTGCGCGATTGGCTCGTCCTCGTGCCAGACGAGTCGCGGCAGGGCGTCGAAGAAATCTTCGGGGCTGACGACGACCTCGTGGTGGTCGGTCTTGAAGGCGCGGGCGACCACGCGCGCGTACTCAAGCTCGTTGGCCTCGCGCTCGGCGAAGGCGACCGAGAAGGTCTTGATCGGCTCGCCGACCATCCCGCTCATCACCGCCGCGATGGCCGACGAGTCAATCCCGCCCGAAAGGAACATCCCCAACGGCACGTCCGCCATCAGCCGCAGCCGCACCGACTCGCGGAACAACTCCGACCATTCGGCGACGTAATCCGCGTCGCTCCGGCGAGCGCCGTTCTTACTTTCGCCGCGCGCCTCTTCCGGCGCGAAATGCACGTCCCAGAACTCTTCAATCTTCAGTTCGCCGTCGCGCCACAGCATCGTGTGGCCGGGCAGCAGGCGCTTCACGTCGCGGAACAGAGTCTCCTCGCCGCTCGTCGCGTGGTTCGCGAGGTAGTCGGGGAGCGCCGCGTGGTTCAACTCCGGTTTGACCGCACCCGCTTCAAAGAGCGCCTTGATCTCCGAGGCGAAGTAAAGCGAGCCGTCGTCCGCGTGGACGTAGTAGAGCGGCTTGACCCCGAGCCGGTCGCGCGCGATGAAGAGTTCCCTCTCGCGCGCATCCCAAATGGCGAAGGCGAACATCCCGCGCAGGTCTTCGACGCAGCGCGCGCCCTTCTCTTCGTAGAGATGGAGTATCGTCTCGGTGTCGCAGTGCGTGCGGTAGGTGTGGCCCTTGCGTTCGAGCGATTCGCGGAAGTCGGCGTGGTTGTAGATTTCGCCGTTGTAGGTGACGCGCAGCCGCCCGTCCTCGTTCGTCATCGGCTGGTGGCCCGCGGCCACGTCAACGATGCTCAGGCGTCGGTGGCCCAGGCCCACGCGACCGTCAACGTACAGCCCGGCGTCGTCCGGCCCGCGGTGCGCGATCACGTCGCGCATCCGTTCGAGCGCGCGCACGTCCAGCTCGCGGCGCGAACGGCTCGATAAAGCTATCCCGTTAATCCCGCACATGACTCTTCACGCAAGACCTCAGTCCGAGGCGGCGGCCTCTCTTCCCGCGACCTCGTTGTAGAACTCGACCCACTGGCCGCGCACCGCGGCCCACTTGTACTTGTCGCACTCGGCGCGCGCCGAGCGGGCGAGCCGCGACGCGAACTCTTCGTCTCCGAGCAGCCGCAAAGCCCCCGACGCGAGCGACGCGCAGTCGTTCATCTCGACGACGAGTCCCGTCCTTTCATGTTCGACGACGTAAGGAATACCGCCCGCGTTCGTCGTCACGACGGGCAGCCCCGACGCGAAGGCTTCGAGTATCGAGAGCGGCATGTTGTCCACGTTCGACGCGTTGAGATAAATGTCCGCCGCGTCGCACAGCGCAGGCATCTCGCCCGGCGCGACGCGGCCCTTGAACTCGACGCCGCGCAGGTTCAGCTCGCGCGCGAGCGTCTCGATCTCGCCGCGCTGCGGCCCGTCGCCCGCGACGACGAGGCGCGCTTCGGGAAATCTTTTCTGGATGATCGCGAAGGCGCGCAGCACGCAGGGCACGTTGTAGATCGGGTCGAAGTTTCGGTTCGAGAGGAAGACGGGCCGCAGCGGTCGGCGCTGGCGGAACCTGAACTCGTCAAGCTCGACGTGGTTGAAGATGGCGCGCGCCGGAAGTCCGTAACGCGCGAACACGTCAACGAGCCAGCCCGAAGAGACGACGGTCGCGTCCGCCATGCGGATGACGGGCAGCGCCGTTCGACGCCAGTCGCGCAGGTGCTCCTCGGCCTGGCCGGCGTGGTAGTTGAGCACGACCTTGCGCCGGAAGAGCCTGCCGACGAGGACGGCGGGCGTCGTCGTGACGAGGAACGAAGAGAGCGCGGCGGACGAGACGTGCAGCACGTCGCAGCGCGGCACGTTCGCCAGAAGCTTCCAGACGTAGAGCGGGAAGCGGACGCACGTACGCAGGTACTTGACGCGCTGCAAGCGACCGAGCACGCCCGGCGCGCGCGGGTTGATCGGCACGAAGCCGACCTCGAACGACTCCTCCTTGTTCAACTCCGAGACGAGCTGCGCCGCGTGGATTGACTGCCCGCCGAGAATGTCGTGCGACGGCGCGACGACCAGCACGCGCAGCGGCTTCCGCGCCGATTCGCTCGCGCCGTCTCGCGCCGTCCTGCGCGCGGCGTCGCTTGTGACTGAACGGACGGAGTTCGGCGAGTCGGCGCGCGCAAAGTCGTGGGGCGGCTCGCGCACGGAGTCGTGCGGCGCGGCGCGGCGCGCGTCGCTCCAACTGCCGACAGTCCTCTCTTCGGTCTGACTCATCGTCTCGGTTCAGGCGCTCTTCTGCCGCGCGCCCTCGATGTGTTGAAACTCGGCGCGGGCTTCGCGCGCGAGGAGTCTTTCGTAAAGCCGCAGAGTGTTTTCGAGCTGCGCGGCGCAGGAAAATTTACGCTCGACCACGCGGCGGCCAGCCCCGCCGAAGGCGCGCGCGCGGCTCCCGTCACGCAGAAGCGCGGCGATGCGCGCGGCCATAGTCTCGTCGTCGCCGGGCGTGACGAGGTGGCCGGTCTCGCCTTCGACGACGGCCTCGCGCGCGCCGCCGACATCCGTGGCGACGACCGCGCGCGCGGCGGCCATGTATTCGAGTATCGAGTTCGAGAAGCCCTCGGCCTTCGAGCTGAGCACGCACACCTCCGAGACGGCGAGCAGGTCGGCCACGCGCGTGCAGCGACCCGTGAAGAAGACGCTCGCCGCGATTCCGAGTTCGGAAGCGAGCGCGCGCAGAGGCTCGGCCAGCGGCCCCTCGCCCGCGACGACGAAGGCGGCTTCGGGCACTTCCGCGCTGACGCGTGCCGCCGCGCGCAGGAACACGGGGATGTCCTTCACCTCGTGGCGCAGGTTGGCGACGATTGTGACGAAGCGACGCCCGCCGTCACATGGAAGTCCGAGCGCGGCGAGCGCGTCCGTGCGCGACCAGCCCGCGGGCACGGCGACGCGCGACGTGTCCAACCCGTTATAGACCGTGACGATCTTCGACGCGCGGACGCCTTCGCCCTTCAGCTTCAGCCCGACCGCGTCGGAGTTGACCAGCACGGCGGAGGCGAGGCGGAAGACCTGCCGCTCGACGAACGTTTGCGCCGCAGTCCGCATCCCGCCCGTCTCGCGCTTCGACGCGACGCGCGCGCGGACGCCGGCCAAACGCGCGCCCGCGACGCCGAAGACGTTTGTGTAGAAGTCGTGCGCGTGAACCACCTCGAACTCGTGCGCGCGCAGGTAGGCGGCGAAGCGTCGCAACTGCCTGACGAAGTTCGCGTCGTAGAAACTCGTCAGCGGGAACTCTTCGATCTCGCCGAGGCCGAGGCCCTCGACTTCCGTTTGGAGGACGCCGCCGCGACGCAGGCACGCGACGCCGACGCGGCAGCGCCCGGACTCGTGGAGCAGGCGCGTGAGCTGCACGGCCTGGCGCTCCGTGCCGCCCTGGTCGAAGGTCGGGATGAGTTGTAGGACTCTCGTTGACAACGCTTCCTCGATTCTCCCTCGGCTCAACCGGCGACCGGCTGTTCGGCAGCGCGCGCGACGTTGCGCGTCGTGTTTGCGGCGTTCGACGGCGCGGCGTCGGCGAATGTGCGGTGCCAAAGCTCAAGCATGAAGAGCGTCCAGAGGTGGGTCGTGTTGTCGCGCCGCCCGCGGTCGTGCTCGTCCCAGAGGAGCCGGACGTAATCATGCTCGAAGTACCCGCGCGAGCGGGCGCGCTCGCCGAGCAGCGCGTCGCACATGCGCTCGCGCAGCTCGCGGTTGATCCACTTCTGGATGGGCAGGCCGAAGCCCTGCTTGGGCCGGTCTAAAATCTCGTCGGGCACGAGGCCGCGCACGGCGCGCTTGAAGACGTGCTTGGTCTCACGCCCGCGCACCTTGAGCGAGGCCGGGATGCGCGTGACGAATTCTATCAGCTTGTGGTCGAGCAGGGGCACGCGCGCTTCCAAACTTACGGCCATGCTCATGCGGTCAACTTTGGTGAGGATGTCGCCGGGCAGGTAGGTCTTGCTGTCGAGGTAGAGCAGATCGTCGAGCGGCTCGCCCGTCCGCACGCGCGCGACGTACTCGCCGAAGAGTCGTTCGGGCGCGCCGCCGCCGCCGTTCAAACGCGCGCGGAAGTCGCCCGTGTAGAGCGAGAGCTTGTTGAGCGACGTGATGTAGGAGATCGAGTCGAGGTAGCGCGCCGTCGGGTCGAGCGAGACGTTGTAGAGGAAGTTCCGGCCCACCGTCTCGTGCGGAAGTCTTCGCGCGAGCGGTCGCATCAGGCGCTCGCGCAAGGGCCGCGGCACCAGCCCGAACGGCGCGCGCCCGCGGTGGATCGCGTAGCGCGTGTAGCCGCCGAAAAGCTCGTCGCCGCCGTCGCCGGAGAGCGAGACCGTGACGTGCTCGCGCGCGAGCTTCGAGACGGCGTAGGTCGGGATGGCCGAAGAGTCGGCGAACGGCTCGTCGAGGTGCCAGGCCAACTCGTCAACGACGTGGCAGACTTCCGGCGTGACGACGAACTCGTGGTGATCGGTCGAGAAGGCGCGCGCCGCGATGCGCGCGTAGTGCAGCTCGTCGTAGCTGTCTTCGCGAAAACCTATCGAGAAGGTCTTGACGGGGCGCGAGGTCAGGCGCGACATCAGGCCGACGACCGTCGAGGAGTCAACGCCGCCGGAGAGGAACGCGCCGAGCGGCACGTCCGAGACGAGACGCACGCGCACGGCCTCTTCGAGCAGCGCGCGCAGCTCCTCGACGTACTCCTCCTCGCGGCGCACGGGCGCGGGCGAATAGTCGAAGTCCCAGTAGCTTTGAACCCGGACGTGCCCGTCTTTGAAAGTCAGGTGGTGACCGGGCGGGAGTTTCCGCACGCCCTTGATGACGCAGAGCGGGTCGGGCACGTAGCCGAAGGTCAGGTACGCGTCGAGCGCCTCGGCGTCAACCTCGCGACCGACCTCCGGGTGTTCGAGCAGGGACTTCAACTCGGAGCCGAAGACGAGCGTGCCGCGCGGCGTGAGCGCGTAGTAGAGCGGCTTCTTGCCGACGCGGTCGCGCGCGATGAAGAGTTCGCGCTTGCGCTCATCCCAGACGGCGAAGGCGAACATCCCGCGCAAACTTTCGACGCAGGCCGCGCCGCGCTCCTCGTAGGCGTGGACGATGGTCTCGGTGTCGGAGTTGGTGCGGAATCGGTGGCCGCGGCCAACGAGTTCGGGCTGAAGCTCGCGGTAGTTGTAAATCTCGCCGTTGAAGACGACCGTCACCGCGCCGTCCTCGCCCGACATCGGCTGGTGGCCGCCGGCCAGATCAATGATCGAGAGCCGGCGCATTCCGAGCGCGACCGAGTCGGACACGAGCGCGCCCTCGTCGTCAGGCCCGCGGTGGCGTATCACGCCGAGCATTCGCGCCAGCACTTCGGCGCGCTCGTCGTGCGAGAGCCTCTGGTCGTCTCCGGCGAAGCCGGCGATGCCGCACATCCCTTCGGCCTCCTTTCAGGAAACGGTGTCCGCGGCCCGCTTCAGATAGACGCGCCGCTGCAAGCTCGCCGCGCGCTCGCGCAGGAGGTCGAACTCGTCCTCGGAGACGACCTTCAGCAGCAGCACCGCCGCGAGGTAGGCTACGCCGAACGCCGTGCCGCACGCCGCGAGGACGAAGAACGGTTTGACGCCGGGCAGCAGCGCGCGCACAGCCGCCGCCGCGCCCGCCGCCGCCAGCGACGCCAGCGCGACCTTGGCGATGTCTTTGAAGAGCGGCAGGTCGCGCCGCGAGACTCCGAGCACGCCGGCGAACTTCACGAGCAGCGCCACGCGCTCGATGACCCCGACCAGCACGACCGTTCCGATAGCGCCGAGCAGGCCGAAGCGCGCCACGCCGAACCAAAGCCCCGCCGCCAGCGCGAAGAACATCACCACGCGAATCTTGAGCAGGAAATAACGGTGCTCGGCGTAGGCGCGCACCAGCGGGTCGAGCGCGATG
>DASRCS010000127.1:0-16653 GCA_035652995.1 Pyrinomonadaceae bacterium | reverse complement strand
TTTTGCGTGTGGCGCCGACCGCCGCGACGATCAGCGCCACACGCAAAAGCCGCTTCGACTCGGAACCCTCGGCCATTTGCTAAAACTCTTCGCCCCCTTCTACCAAAAGTGCCTTCGCCTCGCCGACGAGATAGAGCGAGCCGGTCACGCAGACTATCCCGTCGGGCGGCGTCTGCGCGCGCGCAATCGTCAGCGCGTCGCGGACTGAAGGCGCGAGCGCGATTGTACTCGAAGGCGAGCCGGCGGGCACGGAGCGGACTAGCTCCGAGACGTTCGCGGCGCGCGGGCTGCGCGGCTCGGTCAGCACGATGCGCTCTGCTGCGGGGAAGAGAATCGAGCCGACCTCCGCGTGCGCCTTGTCGCGCATCGAGCCGTAAACAATCGTCACCCCCCGCGGGTAAAACTCGTCCAGAAATTCGCGGAGCGCGCGCGCGCCCGCGGGGTTGTGCGCGCCGTCGAAGAGTATCGGCGGCGCGGTGCGCGAGTCGAGTTCGAGCCGCCCGGCGTGCTCCGTCGTTTCAAGTCCTTCGATGATGTGCTCGCGCGAGATTCGGAAGCCGTCGTCCGCGAGGGCCTCGGCGAGCGCGACCGCGACCGCGGCGTTCGTCAGTTGGTGGCGACCGCGGAGCGCAAGACACGCGCCCGCGTACTCGTCGCGTCGTGTGCGAATCGTCACGCGCAGGCGACCGCCTTCGCAGACTTCCGTGACCTCGATGTCGCGCGTCGGGCGCAAGGGTTCGACGCCGCACTCGCGGCAGCGCGCGAGGATGACGGCCTCGGCCTCCGGCTCCTGCGGCGCGACGACGGCGCGCACGCCGGGGCGGATGATTGCCGCCTTCTCGGCTGCGATCTCGGCGAGCGTGTCGCCCAAATATTCCTGATGGTCGAGCGCGACGGGCGTGATTGCGACGAGGGCGGCGCGCGCGGCTGTCGTCGCGTCGAGGCGACCGCCGAGTCCGGTTTCGAGTACGGCGAGTTCGACGCGCGCGTCGCGGAAGGCCGCGAGCGCGATGGCCGTCACCTGCTCGAAGAATGTGGGAAGCGCCGAGGACTCACGCTCGATCGCTTCCGCCGCCTCGCGCACGATTGTCGCGCAGCGCGCGAACTCCTCGCGCGAGATGTCGCGCCCCTCGACGCGGACGCGCTCGGTGACGGAGACGAGGTGCGGCGAGGTGTAGAGTCCGGCGCGAAGACCGGCGGCGCGGCAGATGCTCTCGCACATCGCCGCGGTCGAGCCTTTGCCGTTCGTGCCGGCGATCTGAATCGCGGGAAAGGATTTTTGCGGGTCGCCGAGTTTGCGAAGAAGGCGCTCTACGTTTTCGAGGCCGAGCTTGATGGCGACCGTCTCGTGTCCGAGGCCGAGGAGATAGCTGACCGACTCGTCGAAGTTCACGAGCAGGAGTTTAAGATTCAAAGTTCAAAGTTCAAAGTTCAGAGCGGCGATGCACGTCGCTGAACGGCACATGTCGCCGAATTGAGCCGACGGAGTCGGCGGAAAAATGTAGCCTACGGCGCGAGCCGTGGGAATGAGAGGCAACAAAAATAATGAAGCCCGGAGGGGCGACGGAAGTTACGAGCGGCAACCTTCTCGCGCTCGTAACTTCCGTCGCCCCTCCGGGGCTTCGGAAAAATTTTCTACTACTGTCACCCACGCCTGACGCCGCGGGCTACATTCTGTCGCCCCTGACGGGGCTTGCCGTTTAGCTTTCGACTTCGGATTTTTCTTCCGGCTCTTCTTCGGGCTTCGCGCCGAGTGGGCCGAGGAGTTGTTTGGGGAGCGTGCCGTCGCCGTTACCGAGCGGGACTTCGGGCTTGAGCGGCTGGAAGTGGACTTCCGGGTTGTACATGAACTTGAAGGCGCGGATGATCCAGTCGCGCAGCTCGCGGCGGTCAACGACGGCGTCGAGCATCCCGTGTTCGAGCAGGAACTCGGAGGTCTGGAAGTTTTCGGGGAGCTTCTGCCGGATGGTCTGCTCGATGACGCGCGGGCCGGCGAAGCCGATGAGCGCCTTCGGCTCGGCGATGTTGAGGTCGCCGAGCATCGCGAAGCTCGCGGTGACGCCGCCCGTCGTCGGGTCGGTCATCACCGAGATGTAGGGCAGCCGCGCCTTGTTGAGCACCGCGAGCGCGGCGGAGACCTTCGCCATCTGCATCAGGCTGATCGTGCCCTCCTGCATTCGCGCGCCGCCCGACTGGCTGACGACGACGACGCACGAGTGCTCGCGTATCGCGCGCTCGATCAGCCGCGTGATCTTCTCGCCGACGGCCCAGCCCATCGAGCCGCCCATGAAGCCGAAGTCCATCGCCGCGATGAGCGTCGGAAAGCCGCCCATGTGCCCGCGACCGTTGATGACCGCTTCGGGGAGGCCGGACGTGCGGCGCGCCTGTTCGAGCCGTTCCTTGTAAGGCTTGGTGTCAACGAATTCGAGCGGGTCGTTCGAGACGACTTCGGCGTCAAGCTCTTCGTACTTGCCCTCGTCGAAGAGTATCGCGAGCCGGAGTCGCGCGCCGATGCGGAAGTGGTGCGAGCAGTGCGGGCAGACTTGAAGCGACTCTTCGAGTTCCGGCTTGTAGAGCGCGGCGTCGCACTTCGGGCACTTCTGGAAGACGCCCTCGGTCTTGACGCGCCGCTCCTCGTCGGGGACTCTCTCAATCAGCTTCTCTTTTTTACGAAACCAGGACATGAGTCAAGTCTGCTCGTTCGCAATTCACACGCGGCTTGTCTTCCGGGCTTAGGGCACGAAGGTTAGCACAACGCGGAGCGAAGCCGGAAACGCGGCGAATGCGACGCGCCGGTTCAGTTTGAAAAAGAGTTCAAAGTTCAAAGCTTCGGCCCGTCTGTCTCGGAAGAACAACCTGAAGGCTGAACTCCGAACTCTTCAAGCCGAGAGCCAGGACTCTGAACTCTTGAATCCGCCGCCGTAAATTTTTATGGCCGCGCGTCGCGCTCGGCGCGGATTCTTTCAGCCGCCGCGAGCACGTCGCCACTCTCTTCGGAGGCGTCGGCGATGCTGCCGTTGCCGTTATTGCTCGCGCGCTGCTCGGTCGTTCCCGCGCCGTTCGAGCCGCGGCCCCCGACCGCCTCGACGAGCTGGCCGACGACCTCGCGCTCGGCCTCTTCCCAAGTCCCGTTGAACGTGCAGCCCGCGGCGTTGCGGTGGCCGCCGCCGCCGAAGCGCTCGGCGATGCGCGCGACGTTCACGTCGCACTTCGAGCGCAAGGAGACGCGGTACGCGCCCGGCGCGGTCTCCTTGAAGAAGGCGCACGCCTCCACGTCGCCGCAGCTCATCGGGTAGTTGACGAAGCCATCGCCGTCCTCGTCCGTCGCGTGCGCGCGCTCCTGCATCTCCTGCGTCTGCACGAGCCACGCGACTTGCCCCGACGCGTCGCGCTTGACGGTCGCGATCACTTCCGCGAAAAGCTCGATCTTGCTCCAGGGGTAGTTCGCGAAGACCGCCTGCGAGACCTTCGCCGGCTTCACGCCCGCGCGCACGAGTTCGGAGGCGACCTTGAACGTGCGCTCGGAAGTGTTCGAGTAGTGGAAGCTGCCCGTGTCGGTGATGAGCGCGGTATAGACGCACTCGGCGATCTCACTCGTCACGCGGACGCCGAGCGCCTTGCAGAGATTGTAGATCATCTCGCCGACCGCCGAGGCTGTTGAATCAATCCAGTTGATGTCGCCGAAGAGCGCGGTCGTCGAGTGGTGGTCGATGTTGACGACGAACTGCCGTTCGAGGTCAATGAGACCGGGGCGCGTGATGTCCGAGCACTCGATGACGAAGACCGCGTCGTACTGCCGGTCAACTCTGGGCGTGACGCGCACCGCCTCCGTGCCGGGGAGTTTCTGGTAGGCGTGTGGCACCGCGTCGCGCATAATGACTTCGACATCCTTGTCGAGCGCGAGAAGCAGCCAGTAGAGGCCAAGCGACGAGCCGAGGCTGTCGCCGTCGGGGCGTATGTGCGAAGTGATCGCGAAGCGCCGCTTCGTCTCGATCAGTTCGACGACTTGACTGAGCATTTCAATCCAAAAGTGATGAGTGATGAGTGACGGGTGATGAGTCGAAAGCCGCTCGCCTTCAAACTCATCACCCGTCACTCATCACTCATCACTTCTTTACTCCTCTCTTGTTCGCCGTTCTCTTCCGCGTCCGCCGGCTCGTCCCGCCGCTCCCGTTCGAGTTCCGACAGCAACGCTTCGACGCGCGTCGCGGACTCTTCGACCGTGTCGCGCACGAAATGAAGTTCGGGAGTGTACTTGAGGTTGAGCAGGATACTCAACTGGCGGCGGACGTATGGCGCGGCGTGTTGAAGTGCCTTCATCGCGGCGAGTTTTTCGCCCTCGCTTCCGGCGGCGGTCACATAGACGCTCGCGTCGCGCAAGTTCTCCGACACGCGCACGTCCGTCACCGTCACGCCCTCGACGCGCGGGTCGTCCAGCTCGTAGCCCACGATCTGGCTGACCTCCTCGCGAATCAACTCCGCCAACTGCTCCGGCCTTCTCATAAAACAGAGGTCAGAGGTCGGAGGTCGGAGGTCAGTCGAGGCCAGCTTTTTACTGACCTCTGACCTCCGACCTCTGACCTCTAAAGTTCGGTTGCGGCGATCTGCTCGATGACGTAACACTCGATCTGGTCGCCGACCTTGATGTCGTTGAAGTTCTCTAAGCCGATGCCGCACTCGTAGCCCTCGCGCACCTCGGACACGTCGTCCTTCATGCGGCGAAGGCTCCCGATGCCGCCCTCCCACGCGACGACTCCGTCGCGGATGAGGCGCGCGCGGGTGTTGCGTCGGACGACGCCGTCGATGACGCGGCAGCCCGCAATCGTCCCGGCCTTCGGCACGCGGAAGGTCTGGAGGACTTCGGCCTTGCCGAGAATCTTCTCCTGCTCGATCTTGTCGAGCATCCCGATCATCGCCGCGCGTATCTCCTCCTCGACCTTGTAGATGATCGAGTGGAGGCGGATGTCAACGTGCTCCTGACGCGCGAGTTCCGCGGCGCGCGTTTCGGGGCGGACGTTGAAGCCGATGATGACGACCGCGCGGCCCGACGCCTCGGTCTGCGAAGCGGCGGCGAGCAGAACGTCCGACTCGGTGATCGCGCCGACGCCGGAGCGGATGACGCGAACCTTGACCGTGTCGGTCGAGAGTTTGGTGAGCGTGCTCTTCAAAACCTCGACCGAGCCTTGCACGTCGGCCTTGACGATGGTCAGGAGTTCCTTGACCTGCGCCTCGCCCAGTGCCTCGATGCCGCGCTTCGTGCTCTGCGCGAGCGTCTGCTGGCGCGCGATCATCTGGCGGTGGTGCGAAATCTGCTGGGCCTTCGTGATGTCGGCGACGACCTGGAAGGTCTCGCCCGCCTGCGGCACGCCCTGAAGTCCGAGCACCTCGACGGGAGTCGCGGGGCCTGCCTCTTCGATGGCCGCGCCGCGGTCGTCGTACATCGCGCGCACCTTGCCGAAAATCTGCCCGACGATGAACGGGTCGCCGACGCGGAGCGTGCCCTGCTGGACGAGCACGGTCGCGACCGCGCCGCGCCCGCGGTCGAGCTTGGCTTCAAGGACGACGCCGGAGGCGAGCCGCGTCGGGCTGGCCTTCAGGTTCAGGATGTCCGCCGTGAGCAGGATCGTTTCGAGAATCGTATCCAGGTTCTCGCGCTTCTTCGCGGAGACGGGAACCATCTCGGTGTCGCCGCCCCACTCGACGGGTTGGAGGCCTTGCATCGCGAGTTCCTGCCTGACTCGGTCGGGGTTCGCGTCCGGCTTGTCAATCTTGTTGATGGCGACGACGATTGGCACGTGCGCCGCGCGCGCGTGCTCGATGGCCTCGATGGTCTGCGGCATGACGCCGTCGTCCGCCGCGACGACCAGCACCACAACGTCGGTCGCCTTCGCGCCGCGGGCGCGCATCAGCGTGAACGCCTCGTGGCCGGGCGTGTCGAGGAAGACGACGCGGCGCAACTCTTCGGGGTTGTCGGCGCTCGGCACCTGGACGCTGTACGCGCCGATGTGCTGCGTGATGCCGCCGGCCTCGCCCGCGGCGACGTTCGTCGCGCGGATGCCGTCGAGCAGGCTGGTCTTGCCGTGGTCAACGTGTCCCATGACGGTGACGACGGGCGCGCGCGGCAGTTCAACGTCGTCGGCGTCGGACTCGATCAACTGCTCGAACTCCTCTTCGGCGACCATCTCCTCGAAGCCGAGGAACTGAACGTCGAAGCCGAAGCGGCGACCCAACTCCTGCGCGACGTTGTTGTCGAGCGGCTGGTTGAGCGTCGCGAAGACTCCGCGCTGAAGCAGGAGCGCCTGAATGTCCTTCGGGCGAATGCCGAGCTTGTCGGCGAACTCCTTGATGGTCGCGCCTTCGACGAGACGCACCTGCTTTAAGTCGCTCGCACCGGCTGCGGCTGCGGCGGGCGCGTTGAGCGATTGCGCGATGCGGCTCTCAAGAGACATCGGGCGCGGGGGCGGGAAGTAATCGCGCTCGAAGCCGCGGCCTCCGCCGCCCTTGCCGTGCGCCGCCGGGACGGGGCGACCGCCGCGACCGCGGTTGCGACCTCCGGGCCTGCGCTGGTCGGCGGGCGGGATGTAGGTCGTCTGCGGCGTGGCCGTCTCGCCGGGCGTGCCGTGGAGCGACGCGTCAACCTCGTGGCCGCGACCGCTTCTGCCCCTGCGCTCGTCTCGACCGCCGCGGCCCCCGCGGTCGCGTTCACGCGCGGGCGCGGGCGTCGGCGCGGGCACGGGGACGTTGACGCGCTGGCCGGGCTGGACGCCGGCCTTGAGCGCGGCGTCGGTCAGGCGCAAAGCCCTGATCTGTCTGCCGGGCGCGGGCGCTTGAGCGGACGGCTGCGGCGCGGCTTCGGGCGCGACGTGAGCCTGCGGCTGGCCGCCGTCGCTCGGGGCGTCGAATTCCTGTTGAAGTTCCGGCACGGTCGGCTCAGGCGCGTGCGAAGGCTCCGTGCCGTCAGCGGGCGCGGGCACTTCGACCGACGGCGTGGCGGCGGGAGGCTCGGCGCGCGTCGCGGGCGGGCGCGGCTTGAGGATGCGCGGGGCGAGACGGCTCGCCGTCGCGCCGCTCGCGCCGTCGGTCGAAGGAGCGGGTGCCGATGCAGTCGCCGTCGGCGCAGCCGCCGCAGGCTCGCCCGCCTCGGCATAGACTTCGGGCACGGGCGCTTCCGACGGCTCCGGCGCTTCCGCGTGCTCGGCCTCCGCCGTCTTCGCCTTCTTGACGACGCGGATCGCGCGGTGGACGGTCGGCTCTTTCTTGGGGAAGTACTTGTTACGGATTTTCTCCGCAAGCTCTTTCGAGATGGTGTTCGACGGCACGGACGCATCCACGCCCTCTCGACGCACCTCTTCGATGAGGCGCTTCGACTCCATCTTCAGCTCTTTGGCGAGATCGTAAATCCGAACCTTCGAGGTATGGGCTGCTGACATTCGCTCCTTCTTCGACGCTTCTGTAAAACGGCGTCGCGCGCTTCACGGGTTAGTGTCAAACCGCTCTCTGACCCCTTCCCGCCCGTCGAGCGCGACGCTCACAGCCGGAGAAGGATTCAGGGCGGGCAACAGGCGCGCGCTCCTTTTCGTGAGAAGCGCGCGACCGAGTCACTGCGGTTATTCGTTGCTGGAAGCATCATCGGCCTCGTCGTCAGCAACGTGTTCAACTGGAGCGGGCGTGCCCAAGCTTTGGGCCGCAGGCTCCGACGAAATCTGCACTTCGGGCGCGGAAGATTCGCTCGCGAAGTCCGCGCGCGGCGAGACGGGCGAGTCTTCGTACTCCTCGTCCGACTCGCGAACGGTCGCGTCCTCGATGCCGCTCGTCTCTTCGTCGAGCGTCGAGGGGCGCTCCTCTTCGACGTATGCGCCGGTGTTCTGAATCACGGCGGCCTCGGCGGAAGAGATGTCGGGCGCGGGCGTGATCGTGTCGGGGCGAAGGTCGCGGCCCGCGCCCTGAAGCAACAATTCGTCGGCGGACATCTGCTCGGCCTCCGTCAGCGCGACGGGTTCGGCGGCGTCCTTCGCGAGAATGTTGTCGGGCGAGAGGTCTTCTGCGAGGAACGGCGGACGCGTCTCGACCGCCTCGTCGTACCCTTCGGCAATCATCGCCTCGGAAGGCTCGACCTCGCCGGCCTCGGCGTTCGGGTCTTCCTCGACCGACGCGGCGTGCTGCTCGACCTGTTGGCCTTCCTCGTCTTGCTCGCTCATCTCAACACCCTCCGGCTCGCCCTGCGCCTCTTCTCCCTCTGCCGCGACGCGCGCGCTTTCGACGACTGCGCCCGCCGCGCCGATGAGGGCTTCGGCCTGATCAATACTCACGTCGAGGTACTCGGCGATGTCGTCAACGGTCGCGTTCGCCAGCGACTCGATGTCGTTGACGCCGTGGTCGGCCAACGTCGCGACCATCGCCGGGTTCATGCCTTCAAGCCGTTCGAGCGGCACGGCCTCGCCCGAAGCGATCATCGCGCCCATCTGCGCGGCGACCTCGCGCTTGAGTTCTTCCTCGCTGCGGATGTCAATGTTCCAGCCGACGAGCTTCGTCGCGAGCCGGACGTTCTGCCCGCGCTTGCCGATGGCTAAAGAGAGCTGGTCCTCGTTGACGATGACCTCCATCTGGCGGCGCTCGATGTCGGTGATGCGAACCTGGTTGACCTTCGCGGGCGACAAGGCGTTGGCGGCGAAGACCGAAGGCTCGTCCGACCACTCGATGATGTCAATCTTCTCGCCGCGCAGCTCGCGGATGATCGCCTGCACGCGCGAACCCTTCATGCCGACGCACGCGCCGACGGGGTCAACGTCGCGCTCCGTGGAGGCGACGGCGATCTTGGCGCGCTCGCCCGGCTCGCGCACCGCCGACTTGATGACGACAGTGCCGTCGTAAATCTCAGGCACTTCCATCTCGAAGAGGCGCTTGAGAAGTTCCGGGCTGGTGCGCGAGGTGACGACCTGCGGGCCTTTGGATTCCTTCGACACGTCGTCAATGATGACGCGGATGCGCTCGCCCTGATTCCACTGCTCGCCGCGCGACTGCTGGTTGCGCGGGAGGATGGATTCAATCGTGCCGAGGTCAACGATGATGTCGCCGCGCTCGAAGCGCTTGACGTAGCCGTTGACGAGATCGCCGACCTTGTCAATGTACTGCTCGTAGATGTTCTGCCGCTCGGCGTCCCTGACCTTCTGGAAGAGAATCTGCTTGGCGGTCTGCGCGGCGATGCGGCCCATGTCCTCGACGGGGAGGGGAAGTTGCAACTCGTCGCCGACCTCGACCTCGTCGCCCGCAAGCTCCTTCGCCTCTTCGAGTGAAAGCTCGCGGCCCGGATTCTCGACCGTCTCGACGACGACTTTCGAGGCGAAGATTTCCAGACCCGTCTCCGGTGCCCACTCGACCTGAATCTCCTCGCCCGACTTGAACTGCTTGCGGGCGGCGGCGCGCACGGCCTCCTTGACGGCCTCGATGACCACGTCGCGGTCGATGCCCTTTTCCTTGCAGACCGCGTCAATGCTTTGCCCGATGGATGCGCTCATAAATTTTTAGAGTCTTCGGAGACCGAAAATTAGATGCCGGAGGCGGCCCAAATACTCGCCGGTCTCCGAGGCCCTTTCAACTGCCGTCCGCAGCCTTTCTCGCGCGCTCGCGCTCCTCCGCGAGCCGGAACTCCTCTTCGATGTCAATCTCCAGATTCGCCTTCGCGATCTCGGAAAGCGGCACCCGCACGCGCCCGTTCGTCCGGTCGTCGAAAAGAACGTCGTCGCCCTCAACGCCCACGATGCGCCCGCGGAAGTTGCGCTGGCCGTTCACCGCGCCGCGCGTCTTCAGCCGCGCCAGGTGCCCGGCGAAACGCTCGTAATCCTCGCGGCTGTAAAGCCCGCGCTCAAGCCCCGGCGACGAGACTTCGAGCGTATAAGCGCCGGGGATGAAGTCTTCAACGTCCAAGACCGTGCCGACGTGCTGGCTCACCTCCGAGCAGTCCTCGTGTGTGACCCCGCCCGGCTTGTCAATGAAGACGCGCACCGTCGGCGTGCGCGCGCCGCCCGCGAACTCCACATGGACGAGTTCGACGCCGCGCTCGCGTGCCGCGCGCTCGGCGACCTCCCGCACACGAGACTCGACCGAACCCCCTTCGTTCAACGCCGCATCCCTTTCAAAATCGCCCTCGCGCCCAAAAGAAAAAGTGGGCCAAAAACCCACTGGCAACGCCACGGCGCTCCGAGCAAGAGGCGGATTATACGGGAACAGCGGCACGAGTGGCAAGCAGACAAACTCCGCCTCGAAGGGCGGGCGCGTCCTCGTAAGGCCCGTGCTTCAGGCGGGCTTTTTGACCAGGTAGCCCGCGACGACGCACACGTCGGGCATGTCTTCGAGCAGGAGCTTCGGGGAAATCTTCTCGGACGTAAGCGCGGAGCGCCGCAGCTCTGTCACCTCCTCGACCGAAAGGCCACAGCCCTCGACGAGCTTCCTCTGCTCGTCGTCCGGGTATATCCACGAAGGGACGAAGACCCTCCCGTCGCCGGAGAGGTCGAAGGCCGCGGCCATCTCCTTCTCCCCGTCAGCCGAGGAGCGGAAGGATGAGGACCACTCGTAGGAGGGCGTCGTGAAGAGGGCGAAGCCACCGGGCGTCAGTGCCCTCCGCGCCTCGTTCCAGAAGGCCAGCTCGTTGTATGGGTCGCCGAGCGAAGAGATGAGAAGGGCGACCTCGCCGTCAGCGACGGGAAGGTCGGACGACTCGCAGAGCGTGAGGCGCGCGCCCTCCGGCTCCCACTCGCGCGAATAGCGGAGCATGGATGGCGAGGCGTCCGTGATGAGCAAACGCCGGAGGGCGGCGTGCTCCTGCTCGTCGAGCAGTTCGGCTACGAGCGACTTGCCCGCGCCCACCTCACAGATAAGTCCCTCCGGCGGCAGCAAGCGCCGCAGCCAGCCGCGCAGAATTATCGCGCTCGCCTCGCGGAAGTTCGCGCACGTTGGGTGGCGCTCGGCGTCGTAGTACTCCGAGGCGAGCTGTTCGTATGAAGTAGAGTCGGCCCTGACCGTCGCTTCTGTTTTATCTGTCATAGATTCGTATCAGTGGGGCGTTCCCGAGCAGATCTTCCTTCAGCTTGCCCAGCGCCTGCGTCAGCCCCTTCTCCTTACACCAATCAGTTATCTTAGCTTGTAGCTCCGAGACCTGTTTGTCGGCGACGTTGAAAGCGTTCGGCACGGTCGAGTCCATGTAGAACAGGCCCACCCGATCCTGATCATCGTCGAGGAGCGGGACGCAGAGGAAGGATGGGCGGTCGAGCGCGGCCTTATCCGCCTCGTACTCGGTCATGCCCCATTCTTGCACGAGCTTCTGCTTGTCCACAGTGCCGTTGCTGGCCTTCGGCACCTCGCCCTGCGTCTCCGGCTTCTGCGTGCGGTAAACCTTCCCGATGAGGCCGAAACGCACGGAGAAAATTCGGCCCCCTCCGATATTGCGGGCCGGCAGGTAGTTGAACAGTTGATAGAGCGTGTCAACGAACACGATGTCAGGCACGTGGAGCGTGGAGCGGTATTCCGCCAACTCCTTGCCGTTGTTCTTGAGGTAGCCCAGCACTTCCGAGACGACGCGGCTCATCTTCTGTTCGATGTCCCTCTTTTCAACCCACGCGTCGTACTTCGCTTTAGCCGCGGCGCGAAACTTCTCGAACGTGCTCTCCGTCTGAGACTTCACCTCTGCGCCATCTCTCATCTCGGCCTTTAGCCCCGTCGCGCCGACCTCGACCGACTTAAAGGGCTGTAAGAGCGCCCAGAGCCGTTCCGGCGCGCGCATAATGTAGAAGAAGAAGAAGAGGAAGACGAGCGGCCAGATTATCGTGAGGAGGACGGCGCCGCCCCTTTCGAGCGCTGTGCCGAGCAGCTTGTCCCAAGAGTCGGTCTTCCCGACCTTATCCTTCAGGGCCTCGACCTTCGTTTGCAACTCCGCGACCGCATCCGCCCCCTTTCCCCTCTCCTGCCCGAGACGCGTCTGTATGAAGCTCAGGCTGGCCGAAATGGATTCGAGGCTGCTGACGACGGCCTGCTTGTCTTTGGCCGCTCTTATGTCGGCGATGTCCTTCTCTATGTCATTACTCCTCTGGCTGATTATCTCGTCGAACCCGCTCAGCGACCCCTTCTCCTTCAACACCTCCCCGAGCCGGTTGAGCGGCGCGTCGAGGGCTTCAAGGTCGGAGCGCTCCGCGTGCTGCGCGGAGCGGTAGAATGTGACGGCGGGGACGACCACGGCTATGAAGTATGCCGCGAGGGTTATTAAGAAGAGTGCGAACAACAGGTAGCGAATCGCTGCTCTCATATTCTGTCCCTCTATGGATGTTGATAGGCTGCGCCTTTCAGTGAAGCTCGGACTCAAAGACTTTACTGAAGCTTTGATTTGACGACCTCGCTCACCGTCCGCCCGTCGGCGTTGCGACCCGCGAGCCGGGCCATCGCGGCCTTCATCACCACGCCCATCTCCTTCATCGAAGACGCGCCCGTCTCGGCGACGGCGGCTGCGACGGCCTGCTCGATCTCCTCGCGCGAGGCAGCCTGCGGCAAGTATTCTTCGATGACCGTGATCTCGGCGCGCTCCTTGTCGGCAAGCTCGTTGCGGCCCGCCTTCTCGTACTGCTCGACCGAGTCGCGCCGCTGCTTGACGAGCGACCGCAAGAGCTTCGCCGTCTCGTCATCGTTGAGCGGCTCGCCCTTCTCGATCTCCCGATTTTGCAAAGCGGCCTTCACCATCCGTAAAGTCGAGAGCCGCGCCGCCTCCTTCGACTTCATCGCGGCGGTCATGTCTTTGACGATTCTTTCCTTCAGGCCCATCTGTTGTTCGGATAACCTTTCGTAAGATTACGGGAGCTTAACACGGGTGGGGCCGGGTTAAAAAAACTCTGTCGCACTCGGCTAAGGTGGGGTAGAATGCCGCGCCGTAACCGCAAGGTTCGGCGACGCGCTGGGCCGCCTTCGACTGTCTAAGTTCTCACAATCTCAGAGGCGAAGAAAATGACGAGGCACTTCATCAGCTACTCTTCGGCAGACGGCGAGGAGTTCGCGCTCCGGCTTCGAGACGAACTTGAAGCGGGGCCGCCTTCGATTCCGGTCTGGCTAGACAAGCGCGACATAGAACCGGGGCAGGATTGGGATGAAGAGATTGCAGAGGCTTTGAAGACCTGCTCGAGCATTCTGTTCGTAATGACGCGCGACAGCGTCGGGAAGCAGTCGGTGTGCAAGCGCGAATGGACTCGCGCCCTCCGGTACAAAAAGCCCATCGTTCCCATCAAACTCCACGCCGACGCGGAGATGCCTTTCCGCCTCGACCCCCGCCAACATATAGACTTCACGCGCGCCCTCAATTCGGAAGACGAGTTCGATGCGGCACTGGCACGGCTGCGTAAGCATGTCGCGTGGCTCGCGTCGCCGGAGGGGGTGCTTCAAGCGTTGAAAGACCGTTTGGAGGATGCACTGCGCGACCTTCAAAGGGAGAAAGACGCGGCGCAGAAACTACGCGTCGAGGACGACATCAAACAACTCAAGGCGGACATAGCCAAGCAGGAGGAGGTCGTCCGCGACCCGCAGGCCGCGGCACGCCGCGTCGAGGAGAGCATCGCGCGTGGCCTTGAGCGCGAGCGCCAGCCGGAGCGCCCCGTCGCGGGCGCTCAGCGCAGCAAGTTCATCAACCCGCCGCCGGGCCTCGCCCCAACGTACTTTCAGGACAGGCACGTCGAGACGGGAATGCTCGGCGGCTTCCTCAAGGACGAGGCCCTGCGCCTGACGACGGTCGTCGGACGCGGCGGGACGGGCAAGACCGCGCTCGTCTGCCGCCTCCTGAAGTCGCTCGAAGGCGGGGAACTGCCCGACGATGGCGGCCCGCTTGAAGTGGACGGCATCATCTATCTGAGCGCGACGGGCACACGCCGCGTCAATATGCCCAACCTCTACTCCGACCTCTCGAAGCTTCTCTCCGAAGAAGCCGCCGCCCAACTAGACGCGCTTTTCAAGAACCCGCAGGCCAGCACCGAGGCGAAGATGAGCGCCCTGCTCTCCAACTTCACACAGGGGCGCACGCTGGCTCTGCTCGACAACTTCGAAGACGTGATGGACTCAGAGACGCTCGCCGTCCGCGACCCCGAACTCGACGAGGCCCTGCGCGCACTGCTCGCCTTGCCGCACCACACCGTCAAAGTGATTCTGACGACGCGCCTCGCCCCGAAAGACCTCGCGCTCGTCCAGCCCGGACGCCAGCGCCGCCTCGACCTCGACGAAGGACTCTCAAGCCCCTACGCCGAGAACATCCTGCGCGAGATGGATACGGACGGCAAAGTTGGTCTGAAGAACGCGCCCGACTCTCTGCTGAACGAGGCGCGCGAGCGCACGCGCGGCTACCCGCGCGCCCTCGAAGCCCTCTTCGCAATCCTCTCCGCCGACCGCGACACAACCTTGCGCGACATCCTCGACGACACGACCAACCTCCTCCCCGAAAACGTCGTCCGCGAGTTGGTCGGCGAAGCTTTCAACCGGCTCGACACGGCGGTACAACAAGTCATGCAGGCGCTCGCCATCTACGGCCACCCCGTCACGAACGCCGCCGTTGACTATCTTCTTCAACCGTACCTGCCCGGCATTGACAGCGCACCCGTCCTCAAGCGCCTCGTCAACATGCAGTTTGCGCGACGCGAAACCGGGCGCTACTACCTACACCCCGTTGACCGCACCTATGCCCTCTCCCGCATCCCGCGCGGCGAGCCGTCCGACCGCCACGAGAAGGACGCGCCGCCATACACGCAACTCGCCCTGCTCCACCGCGCCGCGGAGTATTTCAAACAGTCACGCCTGCCGCGCGCGGACTGGAAGACGATTGAAGACCTCGCGGCGCAACTCGCCGAGTTCGACCTTCGTCGCGCCGGCGAAGATTATGACGCAGCAGCTAATGTGCTTTTAGGTATTGACTTCGATTACTTGTTCGTATGGGGATTCTACCGCTTGATGGCCGAATTGCATGAGAGCTTACAGGGAAAGTTAAGCGAACAAACACTAGAGATGTATAGTGGTAGTTCACTGGCTTCAGCGTACTCTTGGATTGGTGAAACGCAAAAAGCTATCACTTGTCAGGAGCATGCGTTACGCATCGCTCAGAATATAAAAAATCGATTAATGGAAGGCGTACTACTGGGGAATTTAGGAAACCGCTACAATGAATTAGGGCAGACGGCGCGTGCTGTTAGTTATATCGAGCGCTCGCTTGCTATCTGCCGCGAAGTTAGAAATCGCGATGGAGAAGCGACAAGTTTAGGGTGCTTGGGCAATCTTTATGCCGGTTTAGGGCAAACAGCGCTTGCTATTAGCTATTTCGAGCAAGCGCTCATCATCGCACGCGAAATCGAGCAGTTCCGGCTTGAAGGACATGTACTATTTCTCTTAGCATATGTGCTAATTGATGAGAAGCGTAATGCTGAAGCTATACGAAACGCACTTGATAGTTCAAGAATTGGAAAGGCGATAAATAGCCCGTTCATCATCAACGGCAGTAATAGCCTCCTCGCTCTCGCACATTTATATGGCGGTGACTTACTCAGTGCCCGCAAAGCCGCAGAAATTGCTAGGAACTATGATGAGCCAGTTAATAACCATTACGTTTTCGCCGTTCTCGGCCTGATAGCTTTGAGACAGGGGGATGTCGCGGCGGCACTGGAGGCTTTCATGGAGGCGGTTGCGCAGGCGGAAACAATGCTCACGCACAGCGCGCAGAATTGTGATGCGCTGGACTCGAAGGGGCTAGCTTTGTGTGGGCTGGTTGTCTGCGGAGACGCGGGGCGCGTGGCCGAGGCCGCGGAGGCGTACAGGGCAGCACGGGCGATCAATAGGGATGCTGGGATAGTCGGGCGCGTGCTGCGTCTGTTCGATACGTTGGCGGAGTCGGACGGGGCGGGTTTGCTGGCGGGTGTGCGTGCGGCTGCGACGGGCGAATAGATGCCCGCAGTGTTCAAGCGCGTTCGTGGGGGCATACAGGTTGTTGGGAGTTTATTGTTTGCGAAGTATGTTGGCGGGCAATCAAGCTTTTTCACTTTAAGCCGAAGCTCTCAACCCTCGAAGCGGAAGCCCCAAACCTTGAAGCAAAGCCCTCAACCCTTGAGGCAAAAGCCTTAACCTTTGAAGTGCATCTCTTAACCCTTGAACAAAAACCGCTAACCTTCAAACATCTGCCCCCAACGCTCAAGCAAAAACGCTTTACGTTAAAGGAGAAAGTCTTTCACCCTTAAGATTAATCGCTTATCCTCGAAATGAAACGACCTTCGTTTAAGGAAATCTCCGACGGCTTCAAAGGTTATCGAGTTCGGTTGAAGCCGGAAGGTATCGCCCTCGTTCATGATCGAGTGAGATTTGAGCCTGATTCATGCGGCGTCAGGGACTTGACCCTGACGCCGTAATTTCTACGGGCGACGTTTAAAACGTGGCTCCTCGACGCGCGGCATTCAGGATGCGTCGCCGGACATTTTCCTGTCGGCGTGGTGGCCGTTCGACCGCGCGAGGTGAGCTTTGAGGAAGCGGCCCGTGTGCGACTGCTTCGTGTTCATGATCTCTTCGGGCGTGCCCGTGGCGACGAGTTGGCCGCCCGCGTCGCCGCCTTCGGGGCCGAGGTCTATGATGTAGTCGGCGGTCTTGATGACATCGAGG
>DASRCS010000126.1:0-2949 GCA_035652995.1 Pyrinomonadaceae bacterium | reverse complement strand
CTCGTCGCGGGCGAGACGCCCGAATCCATGAGCGGTTGGGAAGTCTTCTTCAATGCTCTGCACCGGCGCGCTTCGACAGCGGACGACATGCTCGCCGCACTCGCGCAGGAGCACGGGTCGGGCGATTTCATAGAAGCCAGCTTCTGGGCGGGCGCGCTGCTGCGGCAGTTGAAAGAGT
Organism: Pyrinomonadaceae bacterium; assembly: GCA_035652995.1. Classification (GTDB taxonomy): domain Bacteria; phylum Acidobacteriota; class Blastocatellia; order Pyrinomonadales; family Pyrinomonadaceae; genus QHXN01. The sequence goes on along the minus strand of DASRCS010000126.1, from coordinate 2,771 downwards.
TCGCGCGCGACCTGCACACCTTCGCCCCGACCGCCTATCCGCGTGACGCGCCCCTCAGCCGCGTGCTCTCTTCCGCCCTCGCCGCACCGCTGCGGCCCGAACTCGCGCACGCGCTCGACCGGGTGGAGAGCCTCGCGCGGATGTCCGAAGTTTACGACGCCGCGCTCACAGACCTGAGCGCACAGGCGTCCGGCCCGGCGCAAGGGCCGGCGAATGTTTCTACGGAGAGTGGGGCCGTGCTCGGCGGCGCGCCTTCACTCACGACGGCAATCGAAGACGCGGCATCAGCCGTAACGTCGGCGCTCTCACGGCTGAGCCGGCTGGCGCGGCGGTGCGGGGAGCTTTTCGAGGGGATGGATTTCCGTTTCCTCTTCGACGAGGAGCGTAAGGTCTTTCACATCGGCTACAACGTCTCTGCCGGACAGCCCGATAACTCTTTCTATGACCTGCTGGCCTCGGAATCGCGCCTCGCCAGCTTCGTCGCCATCGCCAAGGGCGACGCGCCGCAGGAGCACTGGTTCCATCTGGGCCGCAAACTCACGCCCGTGGACGGGAGCCGCGCGCTCATCTCCTGGACGGGGACGATGTTTGAATACCTTATGCCGCTCCTCGTCATGCACAGCTACGACCGGACGCTGCTCGACGAGACTTACAAGGCGGTGGTCGTTCGGCAGATCGAATACGGGGAAGAACGCGGCGTCCCCTGGGGCGTCTCCGAGGCCGCCTACAACGCGCGCGACCTTTATCTCAATTACCAGTACGGCCCGTTCGGCGTACCCGGCCTCGGCCTCAAGCGCGGCCTCTCGGAAGACCTCGTGGTCGCGCCTTACGCGACGGCGCTCGCGGCGCTCGTTGAGCCGCGCCGCGCGATGGCGAACCTGCGCCGCCTCACGCGCGAGGGCGCGCTCGCACGCTACGGTTTCTACGAGTCAATAGATTACACGCCGGAGCGCCTGCCGCAGACGCAGAAGCGCGCCGTGGTTCGCGCCTTCATGGCGCACCATCAGGGCATGAGCCTCGTCGCGCTCGACAACCTTCTCAACAGCGACGTGATGCAAAGGCGCTTTCACGCCGAGCCGCTCGTGCAGGCGACCGAGTTGCTGTTGCAGGAGCGCGTCCCGCGCGGCGTGGCGGCGGCGCACCCGCGCGCCGAAGAGGTCTTGTCAGGTCGCCAGGTGCGCGCGCTGACGGGCCGCGTCACGCGCAGCTACGAGACGGCTGACCTCCCGACGCCGCGCACGCAACTGCTCTCGAACGGCACTTACTCGGTGATGGTCACGACGGCGGGCGGCGGCTATTCGCGCTGCGGGCCTCTGGCCGTCACGCGCTGGCGCGAAGACGCCGTGCGCGACTGCCACGGCTCGTTCTGTTACCTGCGCGATGTGAGGAGCGGTGCAGTCTGGTCAACGTCCTACCAGCCGACGAAGCTCAGGCCGCGCTCTTACGAAGTCGCCTTCTCGGAAGACAGAGTTGAGTTCCGGCGCGTGGACGCCGGAATCCAGACGCATACCGAGATCATCGTCTCGCCCGAAGACGACGCCGAAATAAGGCAGGTCACGCTGACGAATCAATCAACGCGCGTGCGCGAGGTCGAGCTGACCAGTTACGCGGAGGTTGTACTCGCGCCGCACGCCGCGGACGTGGCGCACCCGGCCTTCGGCAACCTCTTCATCGAGACGGAGTACATCACCGCCGGCAGCGCGCTGCTCGCGCGCCGCCGCCCGCGTTCGAGTAAGGACGAGCCGGCCTACGCCGTGCACGTCGTCGTCACGGAGGGCGAGGGCGTCGGCGCGGTGCAGTACGAGACCGACCGCAACCGCTTTCTGGGGCGCGGGCACACGACCGCCGACCCCGTGGCCGTCGTGGAAGAGCGCCCGCTGTCGAACACTGTCGGCGCTGTGCTCGACCCGGTCTTCTCCCTGCGCCAGCGCGTGCGCCTGCAACCGGGCGAGACTGCGCGCCTCTCTTTCACGACCGCCGTCGCGCGCTCGCGCGAAGAGGCGCTCGCACTCGCAGACAAGTACCGCGACCCTTCGATCTTCGAGCGCGCCGCGCGACTGGCGTGGACTCAGTCGCAGGTCGAGATGCGTCACCACAACGTTGACGCCGACGAGGCCCACCTGTTTCAACGCCTCGCCGGGCGCGTGCTCTACGCCGACCCTTCTCTGCGCCCGCGCCCGCATGTGCTGGCGCTGAACACGAAGGCGCAGTCGTCGCTCTGGCCTTACGGCATCAGCGGCGACCTGCCCATCGTCATCGTCCGCGTCAGCCAGTCGGAAGATTTGGACGTGGTGCGGCAGCTCATCCGCGGTCACGAGTACCTGCGTCTGAAAGGTCTCACGATTGACCTCGTCATCCTCAACGACCACCCGCCCACCTACGCGCAGGAGTTGCAGGACGGGCTGTTGGCTCTGATCCGTTCGAGCGGCTCGCAAGGCTTGCAGGACAAGCCGGGCGGCGTCTTCCTGCGCCGCACGGACATCATGCCGGAGGCCGACCGGATTCTGTTGCACGCGGCGGCGCGCGCCGTCATCGTCCCCGAACGCGGCACGCTCGCCGAGCAGTTGACGCGCCGCGAGATCGAAGAATCGCTGCCCGCGGATTTCGTCCCGCGGGGGCCGGCGCGCGCCTACGCCGAAGCCGTCGTTGAGACTCCCGAGATGTCGTTCTTCAACGGCCTCGGAGGCTTCAGCCAGGATGGGCGCGAGTACGTGACGGTCTTGCGCGCGGGGCAGTGGACGCCCGCGCCCTGGGCGAACGTCGTCGCCAAC
>DASRCS010000125.1:0-12038 GCA_035652995.1 Pyrinomonadaceae bacterium | reverse complement strand
CTCATCACTCATCACTCATCACTCATCACTTTCTTATGGCAGACCCCAACGACCGAGTCCCCGAAAACGCCCCCGGCAACTACTACGTGGACACGAACTGCATTGACTGCGACGTGTGCCGCGACACCGCGCCCTCGAACTTCACGCGCCACGACGGCGGCGGCTACTCCTTCGTCTTCAAGCAGCCCGAGACCCCGGACGAGACCGCCCTCTGCGAAGAAGCCCTCCTCTGCTGCCCCGTCGAAGCCATCGGCAACGACGGGTGACGCGTCCTAGGATACAATCCCAAGACGTACACATCAGGAAGCTTTGTGTTGAGAGAAGCGTTGCCGAGGCGTTCGGCAAGTGATTACAACTTGCACAGCCAGCTTGAGACGGACGCGACTTGAGCGTCAACGGTCAGGTTCGCCGCGTTCTCCAGCGTCCCTGACTCTAAATCCGCCCAAATCTCTTGCGCCATCTTCTTGGCTATCGCCGCGCCGACGAAAAAAGTGTGTGGCTTCATCCCGCGCTGCTCGAACACGAAACGGATTCGCGTGAGCGCGGTTCTCGCCGTTTTCCAGTGCTCGTCGGCCCCTGCCGGGTCAATTCCGCCTTTGAGTTCTCCAAGTGCGACGTAGGCTGCGGGCGAGCCGACGTTTGCCTGCAAATCTTCGGGCACGCAGTTGAACAGACAGAGGTCAACGTTGTTCTTCAGGAACGGCACAGTCATGTTGAAGATGACCGTCCGACGCCGCCTCGCCTTCGTCCAACTCAGGCCGCGTAGTTGAAGCTCTATGTCCGAATCGTCGTCGGTCATCGGAGTCCAGGAATTGTTAGCCGCGTGAAGCCAGCGGTAACCTGTACCCGCTACCGCCAGGCTCGAAATCAACGCTCGGCTCAGCTTCCTCTGCGCCAGAACTCCGCCGACATTACGCATCGAACCGCCCAACGTGTCGCCGCGCGTGAGCAAAAATCTGAACACAAGCTCCTCGACGAAATTCTCCCCGGCGGGCGCAAGGAAGTTTTCGACCAGACCCAGAATCGCCGCGGCCTTGTCTTCTGGCCGCAAGTGTCCCGCGGCCTTGTCCGAAACACCGGCGGCTGTGAGCAGCGCTGATTGTATCTCTTCAATCTTAATGAGGTCGGTTGGACTCTTAGCGTCCGACGCCGCAACTTTGAGCGACCTCGCCTGCGCGACGAAGGGAGTTGCGCGGCGATTCTTTTCGAGCGCCAGCGACACGAATCCGGCGCGGATAGCTTCGTATGAAGTTTCGAGGTCGGCGCTTGATCTCAAGTGCGCCCGGTGCGGTCGGGACTTCGACATTAAACTTTTCTCCAAACATAGACGCACTTCCGCAACGGGTCGCGCCCGTGCTCGCCCATCTGTTGGCTGCTATTCCCCTTGCCGTTCGGCAGAACGAGTATTCGTTCGACGCGGAAGCCGAGGCGTTCGGCGATGTCAGAGAGGATGAGGTCAACGGAGACGCTCGCGCCGGCGTAACGAACATTGTCGTTGACCATGATGAGCGGAGCGCCACGCTTCAGCACGCGAGCGCACTCGTAGATGGCGCAAGCCATTTCGTAAAAATATCCGCGCACCATACGAGGGATGCCGTTGTTATTTAAGCGCCCTTCTTCCTTCTCTTTTTCGAGATAGCTCAAGACCGCCTGCAACAAATCCTGCCCGTCTGCTGCCGCGACGGCTGCGCGCCATTCGGGGTTAATCGCGAGTAAATCTTTCGCCCGGTTCTCGACCGTGCAACTCAGCATCTCCTGCCGGAGTTGAATCAACTCGGCTTCGCCCACGCCGAGCAGCGCCAGCTCGAGCGCGTATGTTCTCGTGTAGTCGTAGCGGTTGCAGTAAGGCGGAGAGGTTATCAAGGCGTCGTAAGCGCCCGTCTGCAAGGAGGGCATCACGGAGAGGCACGAGCCGGCGTGAAGTTTGACGCCGCCGCGCAAACGCTCTGGCGGGAAAAGCTCCGTCGGCTGCTCGAACGACTCAACGTCGCGCACTATTTCGTCCAACTTCGCGCAGACCGCTTGCGTAAAGTCGCTTATCTCACCCTTGTCGAACTTCTTTTGCCCCTGACGCCGCCCCGAACGATAGTCCCAACGAAGATATTGACCGTCCTTTCGCGTGTAGCTCACAGATTCCAACACGCAGAGCACGGCGAACCGCAACACGGACTGAATTCGCTCACTCTCCTTTTCCAAAGCCGCCATGAAACGCTCGATGCTTTCCTTCGTCTGTTCGGGGTAAGCGCCGCGCGTGATGCGAAGCTCCGACAAAGGCACTCTGTCCTCGTGCTGCGTCCACGGTCGCGTCGCGGACCACCTCCGCAAGACCGCGACCTCGTCCGGCGAGAAATCTTCAAGGAGTTTTCTCGCCTCGATGATCTGCTTTCCGATTGGCAATAGCTCTATACCTTCCGCGCGCCCCCCCGCCGCGCTCACAACGAACAGCGTTGTTCCGCTTCCGGCGAAGGGGTCGAAAATCTTTCTGGCATCAGGGGCGTGGCGCGAAAGAAGATGCTCAATGAGAGGGGCGGAAAAAGCTTCCTTATATTTGTACCAGCGGTAAGCTGCCCGCGTTTTATTAGCCTGAAAACTGACGAGCGAGCGCGTCAGAGATGACTGCACGGTTAACTTGCTCTTGAACCGCTGCAACATCTCACGGTCTAGACGCTCTATCTCTTCGAGAATGGCGCGTGGCGCGGGCGGAGGCGCTGCTTCCGCCCCGGCTGTCGCCAATACTTCTGCTTCTCGCTTCATCCGACTCTCTCGATAAACTTTGCAACACTTGAGTGAGGACACCGGCTCAAGCTTTGCGGAAGATTATAACTCAGGTGGCGCTCGCCACGTCTGTACTTAAATTCTGATTTTAATCCAACCCTCTTCGACGACGACTTCATAAGTCTCGACGGGTTCGGAGGGCTGGTTGAGGCACGCGCCGGTGCGGAGGTCGAAGCGCCAGCCGTGCCAGGCGCACTCGATTGTGTGGCCGCAGAGGTCGCCGTCGGCGAGGGGCGCGCCCTTGTGCGGGCAGAAGTTCTCGACGGCGCGGAACTCGCTGCCGACGTTAAAAAGCGCGAGTTCCTTGCCGCCGGGAAGCTCGACGGTCGCGCCGCGGCCTTCGGGCAAGTCCTCGACGCGGGCGACCGTCAGGAGCGCGCCCTCGCGGCGCGGCCTCTTCGGGTTAGTGAATCCGCGGCCTGACAGGTGCATACGAGTCGGGCATCGTAACAAGAAGCGCGAGCGCGTCGCAATCGCCGGTCGCCCGCCGCGCGGCCTGCGCGCGACACTTCACTGAACCCTGCTGGCAATCTCGTCCGAACTGAGTATAATTGCGCTCAAGTTCAACCGGAGAACAACAATTCGTAGGAGCCTGCGCGCCGGAAAACGGTCGCGCGCACGGGCCGCAACCGCGGGTCTGTGCGACCGCACGGCTCCGGCGGGAATATTTTTCGGGAGGTCGTGATGTCGAGGCGACGCGGTTGGGACGAAGACTTTTACGGGGGTCAGCGCGGGCGCGACGAAGCGCCGGAGTTCAGGCCGCGCGAAGAGAGGCGCGAGTTTCGCCCCCCGCGTGAAGAGGGGCCGGAGTTTCGCCCCCTGCGCGACGAGGGGCCGGAATTCAGGCCGCCGCGCGGCGGCTACGAGTACGACGAGCGCGACGTGCCGCGCGGCGGTCGCCGCTTCGGCCCGCGAGGCGACTACGACGACACGGTCTCCGGTCGCGGCGACTACTACCGCGACGATTACTACACGGGCCGCCGCCCCGACGAGCGCGACTTCGACGACGAACAGTCTTACGAGCGCGTGCATCATCGTCCGCGCGCGCGACGCTCGCACCTGCGCTGCCGCGACATCATGACGAGAGACGTGACGGTCGCCACTCGCTCGACGACTCTCGAAGAGGTCGCGCGCATGATGAGGGACGAGGACACGGGCGTCATCCCCGTCGTCGAGCCGGGCGAGACCGACTCGGATTCCGTCACCGAAGTTCAACGCGTGCCCGCGCGCACCGCGTCAAACGGCAAGCTCGTCGGACTCATCACCGACCGCGACATCGTCGTCCGCGCCATCGCCGAAGGCTCCGACGCGCGCGAGGTTCGCGCCGAGGAGGTGATGACGACCGACCTGCACGCGGTGCGTCCGAACGACCGCGTCATCGAGGCCATACGCAAGATGGGCGACAAGCAGGTGCGCCGCCTGCCCGTCGTTGACCGCGAGGGCAACCTGCGCGGCATCATCTCGATGGCCGACATCGCGCTCGAAACCGAGGCCGACCGCGAACTCGCCGACGCGCTGGAAGAGATTTCGAGCGGCTCGTCTTTCTGGAACAGAATTTTTGGCTAAGTGATGAGTGATGAGTGAACGGCTCTTACTCATCACTCATCACTCATCACTCATCACTTTTTCAATGGCCCGATCAATCGAACGCTACCTGCGGATGATGCCGAAGTCGCGCGGCGTGCGCTGCGTCGAGCAGTTCTGGTACCCGGCTGCGGACGTGTACCGCACGCGCGACGGCTGGGTCGTCAAGTTTGAACTCGCGGGCGTCGCGCCCGACGAGCTTGAGGTGAGGATCGAGGGCGACACGTTGCGCGTCGCCGGGAGCCGCCGCGACGAGGCGCGTGAAGAGACAGTCTCGTACCACCAGCTCGAAATCACGTACAGCCGCTTCGAGAGGGCGATACGCTTCCCCTGTCCCATCGAGGGCGCGACGGTCGAGCGCCGCTACAAGGACGGGCTGCTCATCCTCTACCTTCGGGGCAAGGAGGAGTGCGACTGAACGTGCCGCCGGGCGAGGCCGAGCGCGTCGCCGGTCGCGTTTGAGCGGGCCGCGGATTCGCTTTTCAAATTTTAAGAGAGCAATCATTCAGGTATGGCAGACGAGAATCGCAAAGAGGACGGGACGCAAGGCACGAGCGGACGGCGGCAGCAATCGCCACAGCAGCAGTCAACCGAGCAGCCGCAAACGCCGAACGAACAGACGCGCGAAGCGCTCGACGCGGCGAAGCCGGTCGGGGCCGGCGATGTCGAGCCTGCGCTCGTCGAGCCGGAGGGCGCGCGCGAGGAGGGCGAGGTCTTCGAGATCGCGGTGCTGCCTTTGCAGCAGACGACGCTCTTTCCGGGCACGGTCATCCCGCTCTCCGCCGGGCGTCCCCGCTCGGTCGCCGCGGTCGAGGCCGCGCTCGCGACGGAAGAGAAGCTGCTCGCGTGCGTCACCGTGCCCGAAGGCCGCGGCGGGCCGGAGGTGGAAGCCGCGCCGCCCGACGACCTCTACAACGTCGGCACGCTCGTCATGATCAAGCGCATGATGCGCACGCCCGAAGGACTCCAACTCATCGTCCACGGAACCGAGCGCGTCCGCGTCGTCAAGTGGACGCAGACAGACCCGCACATCCGAGCGCGCGTCCGCATCCTTCCGCCACCCGTCCGTCGAGACGACGAGACGGTCGAGGCGCTTCTCAGGAACGTGCAGGCGCTCGTCCAGCGCGCGCTCGCGATGCTGCCGGAGATTCCGCCCGAAGTCCGCACGGCAGTCTTGTCGTCCGGCGACCCCGTGCAACTCGCATACTTCCTCGGCTCGATTCTGAACCTCGGCGTCCCCGAAGAACAGAGGATGCTCGAAGCCGACACGGTTGACGAGCTTTTGCAGATCGCCTACCAGCGCCTGACGCGCGAGATCGAGATCATGGAGCTGCGCTCGAAGATCGCGACCGAGGCGCAGAGCGAGATGTCGAAGGCGCAGCGCGACTACTTCCTGCGCCAGCAGATGAAGGCCATCGAGAAGGAGTTGGGCGAGGACGAGGGCGGCGAGCGCGCCGAGGCCGAGATGCTGCGCGAGCGTCTGGGCGCTGCCGACCTGCCCGACGAGGTTCGCAAGGAGGCCGAGCGCGAGTTGAAGCGGCTCGAACGTCTGCCGCAGGCCGCGCCCGACTATCAGGTCGTCCGCACCTGGCTCGACTTCGTGCTTGAACTCCCGTGGAAGAAATCTTCCGGCGACCGGCTCGACCTCGAAGAAGCGCGCCGCGTGCTCGACGAAGACCACTACGGACTCGAAGACATCAAGGAGCGCATCCTCGAATTCCTCGCCGTCGTGAAGCTGCGCCGCGACTCGAAGAGTCCCATACTCTGCTTCGTCGGCCCGCCCGGAGTCGGCAAGACTTCTTTAGGAAAATCAATTGCGCGCGCGCTCGGTCGCGAGTACGAGCGGCTGTCACTCGGCGGCGTGCGCGACGAGGCGGAGCTTCGCGGGCACCGCCGCACCTACATCGGCGCGATGCCGGGTCGCGTCATCCAGTCAATCCGCCGCGCGGGCGTCAACAACCCCGTGATGGTGCTCGACGAGATTGACAAGCTCGGCAACGACTACCGCGGCGACCCCGCGTCGGCGCTTCTGGAAATTCTCGACCCGCAGCAGAACAACACGTTCCGCGACCACTATCTCGACCTTCCGTTCGACCTGTCGAAAGTATTTTTCATCGCCACGGCGAACCAGCTCGGCCCGATCCCGCCGCCCCTGCGCGACCGCATGGAGATCATCTCGCTCGCCGGATACAGCGAAGAGGAGAAACTCCACATCGCGCGACGCTACCTCGTCCCGCGCCAGACGCGCGAGAACGGACTCGAAGAGGGTCAGCTCGAAATTACCGACGCGGCAATCGCCTACGTCGCCGCGCGCTACACGCGCGAGGCCGGAGTGCGCCAACTCGAACGCACCATCGGTCGCGTCGCGCGCAAGGCCGCGCTGCGCGTCGCGCAGGGTCAGGCGCAGAAGGTGAGCGTTGACGTTGCGGACATCAAAGACCTGCTCGGCGCTCCGCGCTTCTACCCCGAAGAGGCTCGCAAGGACATGCCCACGGGCGTCGCGACCGGCATGGCGTGGACGGAGACGGGCGGCCAGTTGCTCTTCATCGAGGCGACGCTCCTGCCGGGAAGCTCCGGCCTGACTCTCACGGGTCAACTCGGCGAGGTGATGCAGGAGTCCGCGCGCGCCGCGCGCTCGTACCTCTGGTCGCACGCCGCGGAGTTCGACATCGACCCGCAGATGTTCAAGAACTACGGCGTCCACATCCACGTCCCCGCCGGAGCCATCCCGAAGGACGGCCCCTCGGCGGGCGTCGCGATGACTTCGGCGCTCGCGTCGCTGATGACCGGAAGGCGCGTCCGCAACGACACGGCGATGACGGGCGAGATAACTCTTTCGGGACTCGTCTTCCCCGTCGGCGGAATCAAGGAGAAGGTGCTCGCCGCACACCGCGCGGGACTCCGCCGCGTCGTCATGCCCGCGCGCAACGAGCCGGACACCGAAGACATCCCCGCGGACGTATGCAAGGAGATTGAGTTCGTTTACGTTGACCGCATCCACGACGCGCTCGAACAGACCCTCGAAAAGCTCGTCGCGCAGACGCCGCCCCCGCCCGACCCGAAGGCCGAGGAGTCGCGCGCCCCGCAACAGCAACACGAACCCGAACCCGTCCGCGCGCGAAGCCGGTAGAGATTCGGGACGCGAAAGACGAAGGCGGCGCGAGGATGTATGAGCCTCGCGCCGCTTCTGTTTCTCTCTCTCCCGACGCCTTACTTCTGCGATCCCTGTTGATGAAGTTGCTGGGCCGTGCGCGCGTCGGCGTCGGCGAGGTCGTCGCGGTCGGTCTTCCGGTAGAGTTCGCTGCGCTGCTGGTACGCCTCCTCGAAACGCGGGTCGAGTTCGATGGCCTTTGTGTAGTCGGCGATGGCGGTGACGTAATCATCCTTGCCTTCTTCGGCTTTGCCGCGCGACATGTAGGCCCAGACGTTTCGCGGGTCGAGTTCAATCGCGCGGTTGAAGTCGTCGAGGGCGCTGTCGAAATCCTCCTTCTTGATGAAGATGAAGCCGCGGAGCAGGTGGGCCAGCGTGTTGCGCGGGTCGAGTTCAATCGCCCGGTTGAAGTCGTCCAGCGCGTCGTCGGGGTCGTTCTTCTCCAGATAGACGCCGCCGCGCGTGTACCAGGCCCAGGCGTACTGCGGGTCGAGTCCGAGGGCGCGCGTGCAGTCGCCCAGGGCGTCGTCCAACTTTTCAAGGTCGAGGCGCGAGTAACAACGCGCCTCGTACTCTTCGACGCGGGTCGGGTTCGCGAGCAGCCGCTCGACCTGCGCGGCGTCCTGCTTCCCCTTCGCCTCGTTGAGGCTCATGTCGTAGGCGGCGGAGCGCGCGCGCAGGGCGAACGCGTCGCCGGGGTCGGCGGCGAGCGCCGCGCTGGTCTCCTTCAAGACCTGCTTCACCTGATCCGAACGGCTGAGCATCCCCAGCCAGCGCCGCAGGTCTGCCCGCTCGTCCTTCGCGGGCGTGGGCGTCGGCGTCGCTGTCGGCGTCGCGCCGGCGGTCTGGTTCGTCGTCGCTTTGAAGGTCTGCAATGCCGGCGCGGCGCGCGCCTCCGGCGGCGACTCACGCGAAGGCGCGCTCAGGTAGAACGCCGCCGCGCCGAACACTGCGATGACGAACAGCAGAAGACCTGCCGCCCCCAAAGCCAAACCCCAGACCTTCGCGCGCGAACGCTTCGGCGCGGGGGCGACGACAGTTTCGGGGATGGGCGGCGGCGACGGCGCTTTCCGCACGGCCTGTCGCAGGTCGCGGCGCATCTCCGCCGCCGACGCGTACCGACGCGAGGGGTCGCGTTCGAGCGCACGCGCCACGACTTTGCGGAGTTCCTCCGGCACACTGTGCGGCAGGGGCGGCGGGTCGAGGCGCACAATCGCGCCGATGAGCGAGGCGGTGTCAGCTTGCGCGTGCGGCAGGCGGCCCGCGAGCATCTGGTAGAGGATGACGCCGACCGACCAGATGTCAGTCCGCTCGTTGCGCTTGCCGTCGAAGGCTTCCGGGGCCATGTAGGCGAGCGTGCCGGAGACGTTCGTGCTGTAAGAGCCGGAGCGCAGCAGGCGCGCGATGCCGAAGTCGGCGAGGCAGGGCGTCTCGCCGCGGAGCAGGATGTTGTCGGGCTTGAGGTCGCGGTGGACGATGCGCCGCTCGTGCAGGTGCGAGAGTCCGGCGAGGACGCCGTCCGTCATCTCGCAGGCCGACTCGACGGTGGGCGCGCGTCCCCCCCGGAGCGCGAGCCAGTCTTCCAGAGAGCCGCCCGTGACGTACTCGCTGACGAGCACGACCTGGCCTCCGTAGATGTCGGCCTCGATGAGCGGGACGACGTTCGGGTGGCCGCTCGCCGCAACCCAGATGGACGCCTCATGTTTGAAGGCTTCGAGGTCAATCTCGTCGTCGCGCGCCAGCTTCAGCGCGAAGCGGGTCGTGGCGATGGCCGTCCGCTTCTCCGCCAGCCAGACGACGCCGAACGCGCCGCGCCCGATCTTCCTGACGAGCGTGTAAGGGCCGAGTTGCCGCGGGGGTTCTTCCATGCCGGACTCCGGCTATAAACCTTACTCCTCATCTTAAGGTTTATTCAATCCTGCGTAGAGCGGCAAGCATTAGCCACAGAGACACGGAGAACAGAGAGAGTGAGCGAACACGACCCCGCTACGGCGCGTTGAAGCCGTCGAGCGGGTTGCCGTAGAACGCTTCGGTCTTCCACGCGGCGGCGTCCCAATGGCCGTCCGATTCGCCGAGGACTTTGACGGGGAGGATCATTGCCAGCCCGCCGAGGTTGTTCTTCTGCGCGAGGCCGTTGTCGGCGAGGCGTCCGTCCGCGCCGACCGTGAAGTGCGTCGTCCGCACGAGGTCGCCGTCGCGCAGGACTTTCACCTCGTACTCGCCGGGGTTCTTGTTGAGGAAGAAGATTTGCGAAGTGTTGTTCGCGCTGCTCGTGTCGAGGTTGTAGCCGCGCACGTTCCAGAAGCCGAAGCGCCAGCGCTCCCAGCGCGGCTCCGCGTCGTTGCCGTTCGTCAGCACCACGGCGTCGCTCGCGGCGCGGCCCGTCTCCTGCTTCGTGCTGGCGATCTGCTTGCCGTTGTAGAAGAGGTAGGCGGCGACCTTCGTGTCGTCGAGCGCGCCGCGGAACCACATCGAGACGACGAGCGGCGGCATGTTCTGGTCGTTCGCGTAGTCGAAGTAGAGGTAGCCGATGGGGAGGTTCCAGTCCTGATCAACGAAATACTCGAACTGGTTTTTGAACTGCGGCTGGTTGTTGCCGACGTGAAACTTTCCGACCTTGTAGCGGCCCTTGAAGAGCGTCTCGTTCGTCCCCGTCAACTCGTTCTTCAAACGGACGGCGAAGCCGAACGCGCCGGTCGCCAGCGTCGTGCGCTTGTCAACGTGCGTGGTGACGGCGGGCGTCGAGACGCGCTCGAACTGACCAGCCGGAATCTGATTCGTCTCGCACTCGACGCTGTACCACGGGGCGCCCGCCTCGTTCGTGAAGTCAACGACGAAGGCGCTGCCCGTGTTGACCGGGCCGACGACGAGGAAGCTCACCTCCGGCATCCAGCTCCAGTAGTTGTCAACCTCAGGCGCTTTCCAGTAGTGCAGCAGGCGGTTGGCGCGCACGACGATGGTCGCCTTCATGAGCGTCGGGCCGGCCTGACCGGACAGCGAAACGAAAGCGGTTGGACGTGACGCCGCAGCGGCAGCCGAAGGACGCGCGGCGGGCGCGAGCGAAGACAACGCTGCGATGATGACGAGCGCGAGTCGGAATGCTCTTGTCTTCATCCTTCCTCCTTTCAAGGCGCGTTGAAGCCGCCCAGCGCGTTGCCGTAGAGCATGTCGTTCTTCCAGGAGGCGGCGTCGTACTTCACGTCCGCGTCGCCGACGATCTTGACGGGAAGAACCATGCGGATGCCGCCCATCTGATTCTGCTTCGCGATGCCGTTGTCAACGATGCGACCGTCCGCGCCGACGGTGAAGGTGGCCGAGCGCGCGAGCTTCTGGTCGCGCAGAACCTTGATCTCGTAATCGCCCGGATGCTTGTCGAGGAAGAAGGTTTCGGGGTAGGTCGCGGCGCTCTCGGTGTCCTGGTTGTAGCCGCGCACCTTGAGGAACTGGAACGTCCAAAGCCCCCAGCGGCCCTCCGGGTCTGCGACTCCGGTCGCGACCTCCTGCTCGTTGCCGCCCATCACGTCGCCGACCTGCTGCCCCTTGTAGAAGAGGACGGCCTGCATCTTCGTCCCCTCGCCGGTGCCGCGGAACCACATCTGCACGCCGAGCGCGGGCACCTTCTCGTCAACGGTCGGGTCGTACCAGATGAAGCCGACGGGCAGACGCCAGTCCTGCACGACGTAGAACTCCTGCTTGCCTTTGTATTCTGGAATCCCCTGGTCGGGCGCGTAAGTCGCGACGCGGAACTTGCCCGCAAACAGAGTGTCGGCGGAGCCTGCGAGCGCGTTCTTCAAAGTTATCTTGAACGGGAAGAGTCCCGTCTTCGTGACGGCCATCTTCTCAAGCTCGCTCTCGTCCATGTCCGGCCCTTTGACCGTGACCAGCTCGTCGTCGCCGGCTTCGGGCGTCTGAAGTTTGAAGCTCACCCACGGCTTGCCGTCGGGCGTCGAAGCCTCGAAGACGAGTTGGCTCCCGCCCGCGACGGGGCCGAGGAATTGGAAGCTGACCTGCGGCGTCCAAGACCAGGTGTTGTACTGCGGCTCGGCGGCGCGCGGGTTGGGCCAGTAGCGCAGGAAGCGGCGCGCGCTCACCACAACGGTGCGCTTCAGAAGCGTCGGGCCTGAAGCCGGGCGCGCCGGCAACGCGGAAGAGACGACGAACAAGAGCAGCGCGAGCGGGAGCGCGAAAAGGATTGGGGGCTTTCCTCTCACTTATGAACCTCCGATTTCGTCTGACTCGGTCGGGGCGGCAAACCGCTCGCCGCGACGTGCAGAGTCTGCGGCAAGCCCTCGGCCTGACGGATGTTGACCTGCGGGATGAATTGCGAGGCTGTCGAACGCGGCGGGAATAATAAACAGCGTCGCGGAGGTAGTCAACGGAAAAGGCGCCTGACCGCTTATCACTTTTGAGCACGAGCAAGTGCATAATATTGGCGAAGGCGCAAAATGAGCAGTAAACATGAACCTTAATGACTCCGCTCGCTAAAATTCCCACTCGCGCCCAAGTTGAGGCCGCACATTTGGTCGCT
>DASRCS010000124.1:0-9239 GCA_035652995.1 Pyrinomonadaceae bacterium | reverse complement strand
CGGGACTCGACGCGGCGAGACTCAAACTGTCAACCGCAATCTTCGCCGTGCCGTCAACGCCCGCCTGCATGACGCGGACGATGACGGCCTGGCTCCCGCCGTTCAGGTAGAAGTCGCGCACGGCGTAGCCCAAAGGCTCGCCGGGCGAGAGTCCGCCGAACGCGCGCTCGAAGTCGCCGAAGCTGTTGATGACGACAGGCTCGTTGACGGGGCCGCGCGGCGCTCGCCCGACGAAGGCCGTGATCGAGGTGGCGACGCCAGTGATGGTTCGCACGCCGCTCGGTATCTCTTCGATATAGACGCCGGGATAACTCACTTGGACAGGCATTGAAGATTCTCCTTCTCAGGTGTTGCTGCGTGCGCGTGCGCGCTAGACGGCCTTGCGCCCGACGAGGATGCGAACGGAGGCGTCCGACGCGCCGGCGTTGCTGAAGTTCAGCTTGGTCGGCGGGCCGTCGAGCAGGCCCGTCGCGCCCGCGCCGACGAGCGTCTGCTGCGCGTCGAGCTTCACGGACTTCGTCGAGTTCTCGACCGTGTAGCTGAGCGGGCTGTCTTTGTAGGTGTCGGTCTGGATGAGCAGGAACAGAACGTCGGCGGACGCGCCGGGCTGCACGTCCGCCGTGGCCTCGCCGTCCTTGCCGTTGTCGTGTTTGGGGACTGAGACTTCGATGTAGTCGTAGGCGTCAACCTCGACGGCGTCGGACGCGGAGACCCGCGGGCCGCCGTCAACCTGCACGTTCAGCGCCCAGTGAATTTTTACAGACATGATTTTGCTCCGTGGTGATTTGAAGGCCCCGTGCGGAAGACACACGGACGCACTGATGCAAGCTTCGGGTAAGAGGAGGGCAAGAAGCGACCGAGCGGGCGGACGAGGCTACAAGCCAGACCGTGTGAACGGCCCGACCCGGAGGCGCGCGCTTGCGGCCTACGGGGTTGTCGGCGGCAGCCTGTTTGCCGTCGGTCTTAAAGACGAACGTGTAAACCGCGGCGGGGGTACGCGCTCGTTAAATTGTCCCTTGTGGTGTTCGGTAAAGTAGGCCGATAGGTAAGACCCGGCGCTACGTAAAAAGTCCCGCGAGGTAAGCTAATAAGAAGTTATGCCGCAACAGCAGGCGCAGAGTAATCTCGTTAGCCGTCAATGTCAAGATTTTGGTTGCGCGCGATGAGAGACGGAACGAAGACGGTATCCGCCGGGGCAGTTTCCGTCTTCGACTCTTCCGCCTGACGTGCCGGCGTCCGGCTCGCGCGGTCACTCGTTGTTGACCCAGCCGACGACGCCCCGATAATTCACAAGCTTCCAGCCGCCCTCGCCCTGTCCGACCAACTCCGCGTCGTCCAGCGCGGACGCGACCCCGACCACCGGCGCGTCGTGGGACGCCTCGACGCGCATGAGAAGGTCGCGCGCCTGCGGCATCGTCTCCGAGGAATCAGTCGGCGACTCTGGGAAAGCCGTCGTCTCATCGCTTAGCACGCTGAGCGTGGGCGCGACCTCTTCGATAACGTCTTCGATAAAGCTCCGCGGGCTGCTCTCCGCGATGGCGTCCATGACCTTCATCCTGGCTTCTTCGGGAATCACGACGCGGGCCACGGCGGGCTGCTGCTCTGGAACGTCGGAACGGCTCCAGTGGCACTGCGCGAGCACGTTGCCGTTAAGTTTCACGTCCACACCCGTCTGCCTGACGCCTGTCCGGTTGACCTGAGTCCCGACCAGGTCCCAAGCCTCGAACGCCGCCCCGCCGGCGTGAGTGGGGACGCTCAGGCGAACGTTAGCGTCCTTCGGGTAGATGCGTATCATGTGCCTGAACCCGTTGCCGCGCCCGCCGAGGTCGGGCTGGCACTCGATGACCGCGCCGCCCGTCGTGCCCACCGAGCGCACCTTCAGGACGCGCTGCTGCGCGGGCGCGTCGCTGATGTCGCAGCCGAACTCGAAGTAGAGCCTGCTGACGCGCGGCCTCTTCTCCGGCGGTAGCTCCTGCGAGTAGCTGATGCTGACGGTCAAGTCAGACCAGACCGGCGGCAGCGCCACCTTCTGCCTGATCCGCCCGGCGTCTTTGCCGAGTATCATGTCGAGGATGTCCTGCGAGGCCTGGCTCGGCGTGCCCGCGCGCACCTTGCCCGCGATGTACGTCCAACTCCAGCTCAGGGGCTGGTCGCTGTAAACCGAGTACAGCGACTCGCCCTTGCGCATAGTCCCTTTGTGCGCGGGCCGTAGCTTGACGATGACGTTGGCCGTCTCCGACAACTGCGGCCCGTCGGCGTCGAACTCCAACTCCTTGAGTTCGACGCTGCTGAGGCGCGCGAGTTCGTATTCGGGAAGCACGAGGCCGTAGGCTACGGGGTCAATCAACACCTGCCCCGAACGGTTCAGGTCGTCGAGAACCTCCGGCGTCTGCTTGACGCTCAGGCCGAGTTGCAGCGGGAGCGTATCCTCGTGGAAGCTGAAGTCGGCCAGCAACTGCTCGCGCACCGTGTCTATGTTCTGCCGGTAAAGCGGCTCAAGCGTCTTGACGTGATCGTTCAAAGATGCGGCGTTGAATCCGCCGTCCGGCTTCAGCAGGTCGTTGATCTTGTCGGTGATCTCGGTCAGCTTCCAGTCAACGTTGAGGGGCTTGAAGACGGTCGTCTCGTAGGACTTGACCATCAGGTACAGGTACTTGAGCAGCGTGAGGCGGGAGCGCTGCCCCATCTGGCGGACGAAGGCCGTGGCCGCGGGGTCAACCTTGCCGATCTGTTTGCCGCGCTCCTGCTGCATGGAAAAGACCGCCGCCGCGTTCGACGAGATGCGCGCGTAACCTTCGCCGAGCGATTGCAGCGCGTCGGCCAACTCCTCGGCGAAGGCGGCCTTCCTCTCGTTGAGGTCGCGTATCTTCTTGACCTGCTCTTTCCACTCATCGCTCTCCGACTCGAGCCGCTGCAACTCGGCCTCGATCTCGGTTTCGGGAACCTGAAGCGCCTTCATCCCCTCGGAGACTTGGGAGAGCGCGGGGCCTAAGCCCTTGCCGGCCTTCGCCCACGCCGACGACTTCTCCTTCGCGGCCTTCTCGTCCTTGGCCTCGTCGCCCTTCTTCTCCTTCGCGGCCTTCTCCTTGGCCTCCTTGGCCTTGGCCGCCGCCTTGCTGGCCTTGTCAAAAACGTCGCCGATCTTGGAGACGGTGTCGGGCGCTTTCTTGTCGTCGCCGCCGACGAAGTCTGCGGACACGCTCGCCAGCGAGCCGATGGTACCAAGCGCGGGCTGGCCGACCGGAATCACCTGGCAGACGGCGGCGGCCATCTTGATCGCGAACTTGATCCGCGCCTGCTGCTGAAGGTCGTTGACGACCTGGCCGAGCAGTTTCGTCCGCAGCGCTTCCAGCTCGTTGCTCCTGTCGTTCAGCTCCTGCCGGAGTCCGTCAATGCGCTTCGTCACCTCGCTGATCTTCGACTCGGCGCTGACGACCTGCGACGCGGCCTTGAGCGTGTCTTCGTTGAGCGAAGTGATCGTGTCGCCGAGGACTGTCGCGGCCTCCTTCGCGTCGCGCTCCTTGGCGTCTATCCAGCCGGCGACGAGGACGGTGCGGAGCGCGCGGCGCGTCTCCTCCTCGTAGAGCTTGATCGAGCCTGCGAGGGAGAGGAGCGGCGTGTAGCCCGCGGCGTTGCCGAAGTAGTCGAGGTGTCCGCGCAGGCGCTGCAACATCGCGGCGACCTCGCTCTGCGCCGACGCCCACTGCGCCTCGGCGTCGCCGACCCAAGCCTTGTTCTTCGTCGGCATGTCGGGCGCGAGCGCCGCCTCGTATGCGACGAGCATCTTCTCCAACTCGACGCGCTCGCCCGAAAGGAACAGGTCGCGCGCGTATTCGAGCGCCTTCTGAAGACCGAGCGGATGAACCCACGCGTTGGCTTCGGAGACGACTTCTGGCCGCGGCTTAGTTCCGTCGCCGCGCTTTGGCCCCAGCGCCTTCGCGTCCTTCCCGTTCGTGGTCGTCTTCGAGTCGGTCTTGTTAACCTCTTTATCGGCGTTGTTCGTGCCGAAGACGTTGTGCCAGAGCTTCACCTTGTACTTGGCGCACGAGGTCGGCGTGCCCGCCGCCCCGCCCCAGTAATCGCGCTCCCTGTCGCCCGCCCTGCCGGCGTCGTTTTTCAGTGTCTGCGCCAGCGACGCGAGATTCGTGGTCAGGCCGCCGCCGTTGCCGCCGTCGCCGGGGACGCCGGGCGCGAGCGCGTCCGTCCCGTTCGTCGGGAACGACTCGACGCCGAACTTGTTCGAGTAAATCTGGACAAGCCCCCACATCCACTCGTAATCCACGTAGGTGGCGACCGGCGAGAAGTTGACCGTGGCCTTGCTCGTCGAGATGCCGGAGTCGTCTATCTCGAACGGGTAGCTCGACCAACTCGACCTGCTTTCGCCGCGCTGCCCGTCCTGACCCGCGCCGGGGTGCTGCCCGCGTCCGCCCAAAGCGATCAGGCGTGGCCGCGCGTCGTCCGCGGGTTCGACCTTCGAGACGAATACCTGGAACGAGCCGGCGTTGCGCCCGGCTGCCCCGTCCTTGCCTGCCTGCGACCCGCTCGCGTTCTTGGCCTTCTCGACCGCCCACGCGAGCGGCGAAGTGTTGATGGCCGCGTCGGCTGTCGCCCAGACGAGGCGGCGCGCGAAGACGGTCACGTCGGCCTCGGGCACCGAGAACTCGCCGTGAACTTCGAGCATGTCGCAGAAGATTTGCAGCGAGCGCGTCCCGACTTTCGGGTCGTTCGGGTCGAGCTTCTGTTTGCCGCGGTCAACGTGCAGCGCGTCCCAAAGGCCGTTCGGGTCGCCCTTCTTCAACACGACGTGAACGCCGACCACCGTGTGGTTCTGAGACTTGTCGGCGTTCGCGGTCGTGAAGCGGTTGATGTAAAGAGTGCCGGAGGCCGAAGGCTTCTCCGGGCGTGAGTCCAGAAACGTCTGCTGCGGGCTTACGCCGGATAGGTCAACGATCTCGGTGGTGTTCATCTCTGTCCCCCTTTTTCAAACGAAGGCCGGTGAAGTGATGCGGAACTTAAAAGCCAGATGGCGGAAGAGACTAAAACGCGCGTCCTTAAAAAGCAAGGATTTTATAATCGGTGGCCGTGAGGTAGCTGCCGGTCTTGGCTAGCCCTATCAAGCACCGCCCGGTGTCGCAAAATTAATGAAGCGGGCACGAGTGTCGAGCGCACCCTTTCTGTTTCGTCACGAGTCCGACACCCTTACCCACGCCGGCACCACAAACGGCGTGGATAACTCTGGGCATGCACGACGGCAGCGTTGAAGGGACAGACGGTTCTGCGCCCCGGCTTCGAGGGGCCGGCGGTCAACCTGTGCGGGAACGGCGCGCAGGCTCCCGCGGCGGACGGGCCATGCTCCTGCTTCCTGCTGGCCGCGGTCGCGCTCGGCATCCGGCTGCGCGTCCCCGCACTCTACAACTCCGTCTATGACTTCAACTCTGACGAGGCGGTGAACGCGCTCGTCATGAAGCACATGCTGGAGGGGCACGGGTCCTCCCTCTTCAACTGGGGACGACCTACTACGGCATCGTCGAGGGACTCTTCGCCGTCCCGTTCGTCGCGCTGTTCGGCTACGAGCCGTTGGCGTTCAAGCTGTCGGCCCTCGTCGGGTTTCTCATCCTGCAAGTCTCGGCCTTTCTGTTGGCCCGACGCCTCTACGGGATGAGCGCAGGGATCGCCGCCGCCGCGTTTCTGTCCGCCCTCTCGCCGATGCTGATCGTGTGGAGCACGATGGCGAGCGGCGGTGTGTAGGGAAGAGCCGGACATAGACTGTCCGAGAACCGGAATTTAGCAATGATTATTGGAGGATCGCGGGAGTCAGGCGTCGGTGGCCGGGGTGCCGCTGCGCCGCAGGAGGCGCTTGAGCATCGAGACTAACGCGCGCACCAGTCCGTACAACACGTAGATCGACCACAGCGCCAGCAGCAGGTAGCGCGAGTAAATCCAGAGCAGCGCGATGCCCGGGGCGGCGATGAGCAGGCCGAGCCGCGCGCTGAACCGGGTCTTGCCGAACGACTTGAAACTCGGGTAGCGCACCTTGCTGACCATCAGCGCCGCCAGCGCCCCGACCAGCAGCATCAGCAGCCCGCCGTATAGCGGGGAAGCGTCTCCGTAGGTGTTGATCGGCTGGGGCGCGAAATGCACCACCGACGCGATGACGGCAGCCGCCGCGGGCGAAGGCAGGCCGACGAAGTTGTTCTTGCTCAGTTTGGCGATGCCTTCGAGCAGGACGTGGGTGCGTGCGGACTGGATGTTGAAGCGGGCCAGGCGGAACGCGCCGCAGATGAGGTACATGAACGAGACGAAGAAGGCGAACTGGTGCGCGCCGCTCTGATCCCCGAACGCCACGTTGAAGCCCCACACGTAGGCCAGCAGGACGGGCGCGATGCAGAAGCTGATCACGTCGGCGATGGAATCGAACTGCACGCCGAACTCGGTGTTGGTCTTCGTCAAGCGCGCGACGCGCCCGTCGAGCATGTCACAGAGGATGGCGACGAAAATCGCTCGCGCCGCGTTGTTGAAGTCCGCGGCGGCAGAAACCTTGGCCGCTTCGGTGCCGGCGAGTAACTGGTGTCCGTGGATGGTGGAGATGATGGCGTAGAAGCCGCTGCCGAGATTGGTGGCGGTGAAGGCCGACGGCAGGAGGTAAAGTCCCTTACTCCGCTTGCGGCCCGCGGGCTGCTCGCCCGCCTCACTTTGTTGGTCAGGGCTGTCCATCAAGCCCGCGCTACCTTCCTCATGGCCCGTCTCTTCAAAGTCCTAATTCGCCCGGCCCGAACCCGTCGGGCTTGAGGACGGGAGCTTGTATAGCAGCAAGTACTTACGTAGTCAACAACACGTCCGCCGTGACGCGCCCGCCGTATTCTTCAGAAATGCTGACGTGGGCGGCGGGCGGCAGGCTTTCACCTTGACATCACGAACGGGGTGCTCTTACATCCAGCGCCTTACTGCCTGTCTCGGAATTCTCCCCTTTAATTTCCCCGGATGTGTCCAGACATCAGGAGAAAAGACAAAATAGGCGAGGTCACTCCACTACGCTGACACGTACCTCTTCGCCGTTGGTGCGAATCTCCGGCACGTACATCGCCTGACCCAGCACGGGCAAGGCGTGAAACACGCCCGGACTCTCGGCGCGCATCTCGTAGCTCAACTGCCAGACGCCTTCCGGCAGGTGGTCTATGAACAGGGCGACCTTGCGATCCCGCAGCTCCTGATAGACCCAGCGCGTGCGCCCCGTGAAGTCTGAGTCGGCGGTGTAATTCATGAGCGCCGCCTGCCGGGGGTTCAGCGCGCCCGACTTGATCTCGCGGATGTACAGGTCGTCGCCGCTGCGTAGTTGCACGGCTTCGAGGCCGGCGGGCTTCAAGTCTTCGAACAACAGATACTCGTAGTTGTTCTTGGCCTCGACGGTGATGACCGTCTCCACGCGCTCGCCGCTCTTGACCGTTTCGCCGTCGTTCAAAGGCACGCGCTCCGAGACGTAACCCTTGAGGAGCGTCGGGCGCTCGACGATTTTGAAATACTGACGGCGGACGAAAATCTCGTTGCCCGCGGGGCGCAGCGGCTCTTCGAGGCTGAAGAATTTGGCCTGCGCCGAAAAGTAGAGCGCGCCAGTGCCGCTCGTGCGCCGGAGCGTGATCTCGTTCGCGCCGTCGCGCAAAAGCTCCCGCGGGATGTCGAACCGGCCCGGCGCGGAGAGCACGTCGCCTGCGCCGACCTGTTTCGTCACGACCGTGTTGCCGTTGACCGACAACTCGTAGCCCGTCTGCGTCTGCAACTCGCGGCTCGCGCGCAGGTAGTCGTCCAGAGTCATCACGACAATCGCCGTGTCGCGCGTGTTGTTCCACTGCGCGCCGCGACGGTTTTTGATGAGCCAGTTCGTGACCGGCTCGACCAACCTGTTCTGCGGGTCAATGGCGAGCAGCGCGCGCAGCGCGAACGAGGTGGCCTCGACGCCGCCGTCAGACCAGCGCCAATAGACGCCGTCCTCGCCCCAGTGCGCGGTCGCAATCACCGACGGGTCTGAGCCTTGCGCGCCGCTCTGGACGACGGACGTGTCCGGGTGCTCGTCCATCTTCACGCCGTTCTCAAGATTCTCGACGAGCGTCCGCGCCTGCTCCCCGTAACCGAAGTCGTGCGCCGCGAGCGCGAGCAAAGCGCGCGTGTAGGCGTTCAGCCGGTCGCGGTTCGTCCAGAGGTTCGCGAACGCCTTGGCCTGAAATTGGCTGACCTCGCTTTGCCGCGTCGAGGCGTGATAGGCCGCGAGCGCGTGCAGCATCCACGCCTGCTCGTCGTAACTCGTCTCTTCTTCGACCAACTCTTTGTCGAGATAAACGGCGGCGCGCGCCGTCACGTCCTGCCGCACGTCAACGCCCGCGTCGCGCGCGAGCGTCATGCCCCACAAGACGTAAGCGGTCATGAAGTGGTCGCTGTCGCCCTCTTTCCACCAGCCCCAGCCGCCGTCCGCGTGTTGGAAATCGTAGAGCCGTTCGAGACTCTGTTTCGTGATCGCGTCAAGCTCGCTCAGGTCGTGTTTGCCTTGCGGATGTGTCGCGGCTGCCGAAGACTGTTCGACGCCGCCGAAGACGCGGCCCATCGCGGTTTCGGGTTTCAGGCCGAGGTCGCGCAGGGTCTTCGCCGTGATGACGGCGGGCAGGAAGCGGCTCATCGTCTGTTCGGTGCAGCCGTATGGATAGTCAATCAGGTAAGGCAGCGCGTCGAGCATCGTCGTCGCCATGCTCGGCGCGACCTGAACTGTGAGCGTCGTCGAATTCGCCCGCCGCTCGTGCGGAATGTCCAGCCTGATCGCCACGCTGTCGCCGCGCATCTTGCCCGAGCGCGAGACGAATTTTTCGATGCCGTGCTCGTAGATGGTGAA
Organism: Pyrinomonadaceae bacterium; assembly: GCA_035652995.1. Taxonomy (GTDB): domain Bacteria; phylum Acidobacteriota; class Blastocatellia; order Pyrinomonadales; family Pyrinomonadaceae; genus QHXN01. The sequence goes on along the minus strand of DASRCS010000124.1, from coordinate 364 downwards.
AGATTTTTCCATCGCGTCCGAGTACGTGTCGCCGCGCGCTTCGACTTTCAATTTGGCGTCGCTCGCGTGCGTCACGTTCACGAGCCAGTCAACGCGCGCCTCGCTGTTGGGCTTGACCTCGACCGCCTGCGCCGCATCTTTCACCGGATGACCGCCGACAATCTGGCCCGCGACCGACAAGCCTTCAGCGTTGAGCGCCGGCGCGACGCGCATCGGCTCGTCCGTGTTGTTGTTAATGACGGCGGAGACCGTCACCTGATCGCCGACGACGAAGAAGCGCGGCGCTTCGAGCCGCACGATGAGCGGCTGCTTTGTGCGCGTCGCCGCGTTGCCGATGCCGAACTGGTTGCCGGCGGTCGCGACG
>DASRCS010000123.1:0-4745 GCA_035652995.1 Pyrinomonadaceae bacterium | reverse complement strand
CTCGGCCATCTTGCGTAGGAACTGCTGGCGCTCGGACGACGGCGGCGGCGAGAGGTTCAGCCCGCGCGAGAGCGTGCCCGAATAGCAACTGTCGGAGACGACGAGGACGTGGCGCGCGGGGATGGCCTTGATGTCCGAGGTGATGTCGTCGGCGATGATCCAGTTCGAGTTGTCGTCGCCCGTGGCGTCCACCGGGAGCCAGTAGGTCTTCTCCGTCTCCTTGTCGCTGTAGCCGTGCCCGGCGTAGTAGATCAGGAGGTTCGAGTCCGCCGAGAGTTCGCGCCGGTAGGCGAAGAGCGCGGCGACGATCTGCGAGCGCGTGGCGTTGACGAGGAGCTTGGTCCGAAAGCCGTAAGCCTCGCGCAGCACGCGCTCGACCTCGCGGGCGTCCGCCGCGGCGGTCTTCAGCTTCGGGAGCGACTTGTAATCGTCGTTGCCGACGACGAGCGCGTAGAAGCGTCCCGCGGGCGCGGCCTGAGCGGTGCCGCCCTGGGCGCGCGACTCGGCGCAGCTCGCGAAGACGAGTAGAACGACGGCGAGAGCTTTCGGGGCGAGAGCGGTTCGTCTCATGGCTGCCTCGGCGGGTTTACGGAAACGGAAACTTCGCAGGCGGCTGCGCTCAAAAGGCGAGGCCCGGCCTGGCGCGCCCGAAAGCGTAAGGCGGCGGGCGAAGGTTGTCAACGCTTTGAGCGCGTGCGCTCGGACGTGAGCCTGCGGTAAGCCTCGTCGCGCGTCAGTCCGAGTTCGCGCGCGGCGCGCTTGAGTGCGGCGCGCTGATCCAAACCTTCGGCTTCGAGCGCGGCGACGCGTGCGGCGACGCTCGCCGTCTCAACTTTCTCGACGCCCGCTCCTGCGCCCGCCTCTTCTTCGATCACGTCGCGGTCGATGACGAGAACCATCTCGCCGCGCGCCGCGGACTCGACGGAGAAGCGCGCCGCGAGTTCGCCGAGACGCCCGCGCGCGATCTCTTCGTGCATCTTCGTCAACTCGCGCGCGACCGCCGCCTCGCGCTCGCCGAGTATCTCGCGCGCGTCGGCGAGCGCGTGTGCGATGCGGTGCGGCGTCTCGTAGAAGACGAGCGTCGCGCGCAACCGTTTCACTTCGTCGAATTTTTGCCGCCGCGCGTGAGTGCGTGGGGGAAGAAAGCCGCCGAAGTAAAACTCGTCCGTCGGCAGACCCGATGCGACGAGCGCGGCGACGAAGGCCGCAGGGCCGGGCACGGGCGTGACTCTGATTCCGCGCTCGACGCAGGCGCGCACAATTCGGTAGCCGGGGTCGTTGATGCCGGGCGTGCCCGCGTCGGAGACGACGGCGACGGACGCGCCCTCTTCGACGAGCGCGGCGAGTTCTTCGGCGCGCTCGCGCTCGTTGTGCTCGTGGTAGCTGACGGTCTTCGCCTTGATGTGGAAGTGTTCGAGCAGTGTGCGCGTGCGGCGCGTGTCCTCGCACGCGACCACGTCCGCTTCCGTGAGCACGCGAAGCGCCCGCCGCGAGATGTCTTCGAGATTGCCGATGGGAGTGGCGACGAGGTAGAGCGCGCCCTTCGACTTGCTCATCAGTCCAGAAGCCTGACGACGTGGCGGCGCAGACGTTCTTCCGCGAGTTCGGCGCGCGCGCCTGACTCCTCGACGACGAACCAGCGCGGTTCTTCGTTCGAGGGAAGCAGCAGGAGTTCTTCGCCCGCCTTCGGGTTGCCGAAGTGCGCGACGCGCGCCGAGGCCAGCCCGCCGCCGCGCACGATGCCGTCGCGGGGCGCGCGCGGCCAGCCCGCTTCGACCGTGAGCGAGCGCAGGCCGCGCGAGAGCGCCAGTCGAGCACCGACCATCGTCGAGTGCCCGACGCGGAAGCGGTGCGCCTCCGTCCGCACGAGCGCCAGCCCTGCGCCCGCGCGGTTGAGTTCGCCCGCGAGCGCCGTGAATGTGTCGAGCAGCCACGCGACGGCGCGCGCGCGCAGACGGTCGTTCGCCGTCTTCAGGTGGATGTAGTCGAGCACGTCGCCGCGCCCGCGCGCCGTCGCACGCGCGCGCGCCTCCTCGACCTGCCGCTCGTACTCTTCCTCGAAGCCGCTCAAAATTCGTCCCTCGCCCGCCGCGTCGTCTCTGCCGTGCGCCGCGGCCCGACACGGAATTCGCGCCGCCCGTCTCGCGCCGCGGCGCACGGCGATGTTATCATGACCGCTCAAAAGTCGTCAGCAAACCCGACCGAACGCCCGCGCAAGTTTCGACAGGATTCATGAGACAGCCGCGTTTAAACCTCCGACCTGAGCTTTCTCCCCGACGCACCCTCAGTCTCCGACGCGTGACGCCCGCGCTTCTTCTCGCGCTCGTCGTCGCGCTCGCGCCGCTCGCGTCCGCGCAGCGACGGGCCGAGACGCAAAGAGGCGCGCATGCGGAAGCGCCGCGGCCCACGCGCTCATCTACTCAGCAGGCGCGACCGAGGCTCGTGCTTCTGATCGCGGTTGACCAGTTCCGCTACGACTACCTCGAACGCTTCGGCGACCTCTTCGCGGCGAACGGGCTGCGTCGCTTGCAGCGCGAAGGCGCTTCATGGACGGAAGCGAACTACGACCACGTCCCGACCGAGACCGGCCCCGGTCACGCGACGATGTTGACGGGCGCTTGGCCCGCAGAGACCGGCATCATCTCGAACGTCTGGCACGACCGCGCGACGAACAGGAGCGTCGAGAACGTCGAGGACACGTCCGTTAGGCGGCTCGGCGGCGCAGACCCCGACCCGCCCGCGAGTCCGCACAACCTTCTCTGCTCGACCGTCGGCGACGAGTTGAAGCTCGCGACGAACAACCGCTCGAAGGTCATCGGCGTCTCGTTCAAGAACCGCGCGGCCATCCTGCCCGCCGGTCGCTCGGCGGACGCGGCCTACTGGTTCAGCACGCAGACGGGCGAGTTCGTCTCTTCGACCTACTACTTCGACCGACTGCCCGACTGGGTCGCGCGCTTCGACGCGGCGCATCCGGCGAACAAATACCTGGGCGCGAAGTGGGAGAGGTTGTTGCCCGCGGCGGAGTACGAGAGCCACGCCGGGCGCGACGACGCGCCGTGGGAGCGCGGCGAGAGCAACACGCACTACACCTTCCCGCACGTCATCGGCGAAAACTTGAGCGCGCCCGGCCCGAAGCTTTACGAAGACCTCGCCTACTCGCCCTTCACGAACGACCTGCTCGTCTCGTTCGCCGAGGCGGCAATTGCGAACGAGCATCTCGGCGAGGACGCCGACACGGACGTTCTGACCGTCAGCTTCTCCTCGAACGACTACGTCGGCCACCGCTACGGCCCTTACAGTCAGGAACTGATGGACATGACGGTGCGCGTTGACCGGCAGATCGGGCAACTGCTCGACTACGTTGACGCGCATGTCGGCCTGCGCAACACGGTCGTCGTCTTCACAGCCGACCACGGCGTCGCGCCCGTGCCCGAACACGCGGCGTCGCAACGCCTGCCCGGAGGCCGAATCAAAATCGCGGACGTTCTGACCGCAGTTAAAAATAGACTGCGCGCGCGCTTCGCGAAGCCCGGAGAGAAGGACACGACCGGCGATTACGTGCAGGCGTTCTCGAACGAGGAAATCTACTTCAACCAGTTCGCGTTGGAGCGCGACGGCGTGCGCGCCGAGGACGCCGAGCGCGTCGCGGGCGAGGCGGCGCTGACCGTGCCCGGCATCGCGCGCTTCTTCACGCGGACGCAGCTCCTGACCGGCGCGGTCTCGCCCAATGATGCGACCGCGCGGCGCGTGCTCCACGGCTACAACCCGGCGCGCAGCGGCGACGTGGTCGTCATCCCCGAAGCTTACAAATATCTATCCGACGGCTTCATCGTCGCCTCGCACGGCGGGCCGTACACTTACGACACGCACGTGCCGCTCGTCATCATGGGCGGCGGACTCGCGCCCGGTCGCTACCTGAACGCGGCGACGCCCGCCGACATCGCCCCGACGCTCGCGCGCATCCTTAACATTCAGGCTCCGAGCAATTCGATGGGGCGCGTTCTGTCCGAGGCGTTCAGATGAGAAGGCTTGAGAGGTTCTACCTCATGAACAGTCGAGACGTTATGAAACGAACACCAACACCCTTCGCGCTCCTGATTCTCCTGCTCGCTCTTCAAGGCGTGGCCGCCGCGCAGCGAAAGCCGTCGGGCGCGAAGCCCGCGGCGAAGTCGGGCGTGTCGAAGCCTCCGGCGCAGAAGCCGCAGAGCGACGAGGCGTCGGGCGCGGAGCTTGACGAGATCGCGAAGCTCGACGCGGCGGAGCGAGTCGAGCGGCTTCAGGCGTTCGTCAAAGAGCACCCGAAGTCTGCGTCGCTTCAGCACGCGCAGGAACTCCTGACGAGCGCGCGCGCCGCGCTCGGCGACGAGAAGCTGCGCGCGGGCGACCACGCGGCGGGCATCGAACTCTTCCGCGCCGCGGTGGCCGACGCGCCCGCGGGGATGTCCGACGAACTTTTCGACAGGGTCGTCTCGCGCCTGCCCGCGAACCTCTACCTGCTCGGCGAGCGCGACGCGGCCTTCGAGCTTGCGCGCGCGGTCGAGGCGCGCGCCGCCGGGAACGCAGAGCGCCTTCTGTCGGTCGCGGCCTTCTACCTGCACGTCGAGCAGCCCGACGAGGCCGCGCGCATCGCGAAGGATGCCATCGCGCTGAAGCCCGACTCCGCGCCCGCGCACCAGACGCTCGGCACGGCCTACCGCTTCGCGCTCCGGCTCGACGACGCGGCCTCCGAGTTCCAGCGCGCGCAC
>DASRCS010000122.1:0-13369 GCA_035652995.1 Pyrinomonadaceae bacterium | reverse complement strand
GGCCATCGGCGCGTTCGTCAGCACGGGCAAGTTCTTCGATCTGCCTGCCCTCGTCATCGTTGCGCTCGTCACCGCCGTCCTCGTCGTCGGCATCCGCGAGAGCGCGACGTTCAACGCCGGGATGGTAATCTTGAAAGTCGCCATCGTCCTGCTCGTCATCTGTGTCGGCGTCTTCTACATCAACCCGGCGAACTGGCACCCGTTCGCGCCCTACGGCTACGGCGGCCTCAACTTCTTCGGCCACACGGTCTTCGGACGGGCGGACGCGGGCGGTCGTCCCGTCGGGATGCTCGCGGGCGCGGCGGTCATCTTCTTCGCGTACATCGGCTTCGACTCGGTCTCGACCCACTCGGAAGAAGCGCGCAGGCCGGAGCGCGACGTGCCGGTCGCCATCATCGCGTCGCTTCTGATCTGCACGGTGCTTTACATGGGCGTCGGCGCGGTGCTGACCGGGATGATTCCTTACGACCGCATCAACATCAACGCGCCCGTCTCCGACGCGTTCCGGCAGGTGGGACTCCGTTGGGCGCAGTTCGTCATCTCCCTGGGTGCGCTCGTCGGCATCACCTCGGTCGCGCTCGTCAACATGCTCTCGCAGGCGCGCATCCTTCTCGCGATGGCGCGCGACGGACTCCTCCCCGTCGGATTCTTCGGCGCGGTTCACGAGAAGTTCAGAACGCCCTGGAAGTCAACCATCGTGACGGGCGCATTCGCCGCGCTGCTCTCGTCGCTGCTCCCCTTGCGCGTCATCGCCGACCTCGTCAACATCGGGACGCTGCTCGCCTTCGTCATCGTCTGCGCGGCGGTTCTCATCATGCGCCGCACGAACCCCGAAGCGCCGCGCCCGTTCCGCGCGCCGCTCTTCCCGTTCGTTCCCGTACTCGGCATCGCCATCTGTCTCGTCCTGATGTTCTCTCTGCCCGCGGAAAACTGGCTGCGGCTCGGCGTCTGGCTGCTCGTCGGACTCACGATCTACTTCGGCTACGGGCGGCGTCGCAGCGTGATGGCGCGCCACCTCGGCGGCGAAATCGCGGCGCACGGCGTCTCGCCCGCGAACTCTGCGGTCAATCCCTCAAGGCAACGGCAATAACTTTGTAACCATCTTTAGGAATTACGCGTCTAAGCTTACATCCTGAGCTTTTCAAGGAGTAACTCTCGCCCGGCGAGAGTCTAGGCACGTTTAATTCTTAATGGTTGCGCCGCCGTCCTGGCCGCAGACCGGAACAGAGGGAATCATGTTTCTTTGGGGAAGTAGCCCGGCTTTGCTGTCCTTTTCGCTCACGCGTTCGTTCGCATTCATCTACCTTCTTTACACAGACCCCGGTTCGGGGACGCTCGTCTGGCAGTTGCTTCTGGCGGCGTTCTTCGGCTTGATGTTCTACTTCCGGCGCTTCAGAGATTTTCTGTCGCGGCGCAGAAAGTAAGCGCGGCGTACTGCGGCGTACAAAGGTCGCGCGCCACCTCGCCCGCGGCCTCCCCCATTCGCCCTCAGATAAGGAACTTGGTTCGGAGAGTTGCGGGTGAGTCAGGGAACCGCAAGTCGGCGGGCGCAGGCGGGCGCATCATTTCGCGACCCGGATGGCCGGCTCCTGCTCGCGGAAGACCGCGTGCTGCGTCTCGTCAGCGCGAAAGGCGCGGCGGGTCTCAGGAGTTTTCTGTCAACGAACGCCGCGCGTGAGTTCACAGCCGAAGGCCGCCTCGTCGGCACGCGCTTCCTCGGAAGCGACGCGCGCGCGGCGCTGTCGCGAAGGGGCGGCGGCGAAGCCTTCGGCGTCGAGGACGGAGACGGCGTTCTGGTCGAACACGAGCGCGTCGCCGTGCGAAGTTTTCCTTATGAGTGGCCGCCGGAGATGCTGCACGCGGCGGGCGCGCTGACGCTCGACCTCGCCGAGCGCGCGCTCGACGAAGGCTTCACGCTGAAGGACGCGACGCCTTACAACGTCCTGTTCCGCGGCCCGCGCGCAGTCTTCGTTGACCTGCTGTCGTTCGAGCGGCGCGACCCGCACGACCCGACGTGGCTCCCGCTCAACCAGTTCACGCGCACGACGCTTCTGCCGCTGCTCGTCAACAAACATTTCGGGCTGCGACTCGACCAACTCTTAACGTCGAGCCGCGACGGACTCGAACCTTCGGACGTGGCGCGGATGTGCGGCGCGGCTCGGAGGCTCCGCCCGACCTTCCTCTCGCTCGTCACGCTCCCGCACCTGCTCGGCGCGAAGCAGTCGAGCGGCGGGCAATCAATCTACGAGCCGAAGAGGCTCGCCGACGCGGAGAAGGCCGGCTTCATCCTGCGCCAGCAGTTCAGACGGCTGCGCCGCCAGCTCGACAAGGTCGAGCCGGGCGAGGGCGTCTCCGCGTGGTCGAGCTACATGACGCCGAACAGGTTTCACCCGACCGAGTACCTGCGAGCGAAAGAGTCTTTCGTCGCGAAGGCGCTCGCCGAGGTCGCGCCGCGCCGCGTCCTCGATGTCGGCTGCAACACGGGCCACTTCAGCGCGCTCGCCGCGCGCGCGGGCGCGTCGGTCGTCGCGATTGACCAGGACCCGGCGGTCGTCGGTGCGCTCTGGCGGCGCGCGTCCGCCGAAGGACTTGACGTGCTGCCGCTCGTCGTCAACCTCGCGCGCCCGACGCCCGCGACGGGCTGGCGCAACGAAGAGAACCCTTCGTTCCTCGAACGCGCGCGCGGCGGCTTCGACACGCTCCTGATGCTCGCCGTCCTGCACCACATGCACGCGACCGAGCAGATACCGCTCGAAGCGGTCTTCGAGCTGGCGGCGGAGCTGACTTCAGACTCGCTCGTCGTCGAGTTCGTCGCGCCGGAAGACCCTCTGTTCCGAACGCTCCTTCGCGGTCGCGAAGAGTTGTTCGCGGGGCTGACGAGAGAGACGTTCGAGCGGGCGGCGTCGCGCCATTTTCAGGTCGTCCGCGCCGAGCGGCTGCACGAGACGCGCTGGCTCTACCTGATGCGCGGGCGGGGCGCGGTCGTTGATGTTTAAGAAGCTTCTCGTCGCGGTCTCGCTCGCCAACCTTTTCTTCTTCAACGCGTGGCGCGAAGCCCTCAGCCCGCGCAAGTTTTTTTATTTTTATTACTGGAAGCAGTATCCGGGCTACGCGATCCTCGCCGCGCTCGTCCTCAACGTTCTTTTACTCACGGCCTTCTTCTTTGCGTGCTTCTACGCCGCGCGCCGCCTCGGCGGTCGGCGCTCCGACAAATTTATTCGCGCGGGGTTCCTGCTCGCCTTCCTGCTCGCGCTCAACTGCATCCGCGCGCAGGTCGAACGCCTGAGCGTGCGCGGCCTGAGAATCTCGCTCGGCAAGCCCGGACTCGTCGCGCTCTGCCTCCTGCTCCTCGCGCTCGTCGTCTTCGCCTTCGCGCGCCGTGGACTCGGACGCGTGTCGCGCGCGGTCGCGTCGTTGCTGCTGATTCTGTCGCCCTTCGGCCTCGTCGGCCTGGCGGACGCGGCGTGGCTCGCGCTCAGGTACGGCGCTCCGGTCGCGCGCGAACGAGCTTCAGCGCCCGCGCTCGAAGCCGTCGCGGCGCGACCGCGCGTGTTGTGGTTGATCTTCGACGAGATGGACGAGCGCGCGGCTTTCGCCGAGCGTCCCGCGAGTCTGACCATGCCTGAGTTCGACCGCCTGCGCTCGGAATCATTCTTCGCGACCAACGCCTTCCCGCCCGCGGGCCACACGTCGCAGTCGCTCCCCGCCTTGCTCACGGGACAGTTGATCTCGGCGGTCAGGCCGGTCGGCCCCGGCGAGTTGATGCTGACGATTCCGGCGCGCGGGGCGACCGTCGGTTGGAGCGCGCAGCCCGACATCTTCTCCGAGGCGCGCGCCGCCGGATTCAACACGGCGCTCGTCGGTTGGTACCATCCTTACTGCCGCGTCGTCGGCGACCGCCTGACTTCGTGCCGCTGGGAACCCGCGAGCCAACTCGCGCTGCCCGACCGCCTGAGCTTTGTGAAGAACGTCGTCCGGCAGCAGATCGGCCTCATCGCTTCGGTGCCGTTCGCCGGGGATTTGAGCGCACGCCTGTCGCGGACAAGCCCCGAAGATTACGGGGCGGCGCACCTCGCGGATTACCGCGCGCTCTCGTCGCAGGCCGAGGGCGTCGCCGCCAGCCGCGAGTTCGGCCTGACCTTCGTCCACCTGCCCGTGCCGCACCCGCCATACATCTACGACCGCGCGAAGGGCGAGTTGAGCGAAGCGGCGGGCGGAAGCTACCTCGACAACCTCGCGCTCGCTGACCGGACGCTCGGCGAGTTGCGGCGCGCGATGGAACGTGCGGGCACCTGGGAGCAGACGACGGTCGTCGTCTCGTCCGACCACTGGATGCGCTCGGACTACTGGCGCGTGAGACCTTTCTGGACTGTAGAAGACTCAGCGACTTTTAATGAACGGGTCGAACATCGCGTCCCCTTCATCGTCAAGCTCGCGGGGCAGAAGTCGGGCGCGACCTACGACGCGCCTTTCAACACGGTGCTGACGCACGACCTCGTTTTGGAAGTGCTGGGCGGAAGGATCAAAGACGCGCGAGAGTTGGCGGCGTGGCTCGACGCGCACCGAACCATCGGCGAGAGTCCTTACCAGAGTTACGAAGACGAGCAGTGATGTGGGCTGAGAGTGAACGATGGACGCGTGTGTAGGTCAGGAGCGAGCCATTCGATTTTCAGTTGAGCCGATAGCAGGTTGATGCACGCTCAAGTAAGTCAGAGCCGGAGCGTCACGGTGTTACTGTCAACGCCGTCGGCGCGAATCAGGAGCGTCGCCGCGCCGCTCGTGAGGACGCCGGGCGGGATGGCGATGTTTATCTGGTCGAGTCCGGGCAGCCTTCGGCACGGCCTGACCGCCTCGACCGCGACGGCCTGACCGTTGACGAATGCCTGAACCTGCGTCGCGGAGTCCACGCCCGTCCCGTAGAGGTGCAGGCGGCGCGCGCCGTCGTCCGGCAACATGAGGCTCGACAGCAGCGTCGCCACGTCAACGAAGAAGGCGTCGCCGCGCCCCGTCCCGTCAACCGTGAAGATGCCGGGCGACGCATTCGCGACGAAGACCTGCGAGCGCATCTGCCTGCCGTCGGCGTTCGTGACGACAACGTCCGCAGTCCCGACTTCGGTCTCGTCGGGCACCTCGAAATTCACCTGCGTCAGCGAAGCGAAAAAGATTTGGGCCGGGCGACCGTTGACGCTCACGCTCGTCCCGCCGAGGCTCGTCGGGAAAGTGCCGTCCGCCTGCCGCTGCGACTGCACGGCTGCGCCCGCGAGTCCGAAGCCGTTGACGGAGGCGATGCTGCCGGGCGCGACCGTCTTGACCACCGCAGGCTCGTTGCCGAACGAAGCGCCGTTGAGGATCGCGTTCGACGGACTCAAGGAAGCCGTGTAGATCGGCTGAGTCCACGCGGCGAGTCCGGCGTCGTTCGTGATCTTCGCGCGCACGTACATCTCGCCGCCCGTGAACTGGTACGTCGCCTGGCTGTCGTTGCTCCGCGCGAGCAACTGCCCGTTCCTGCCGATGAAGTCAATCGTCACGGGGCCGCTCGACGCCGCGTCAACCGTGACGGTGACGCTCGTCGCGCTCACCTGATAGTCCTGCAACGTGACGCCGGTGCTGGCGTAGAAGTCGCCGCGCTCCATCGCCTGCGTGATGGCGCCCGCGCTCAGGCTCGCGGCCCTGACCATGACCCACGCGCGACCGGGCAGCGCGCCGCCGACCTTGTTCAGATTGTGCTCGTCGTCGGCGGCCACGCCGTAGAGAAGTCGCCCGCTCGAAAGAACGTCGTCCCACATCGCCTCGACCGAGGGGTGCGTCGCGTCGCCGACGTTATTGACCACGGGGTGAGCGTTGTAGATTTCAAAGAGGGAACTGCCGCTCATTTTCCGAAGGTCGTCGGCGGTGAGCGCGAAGCCGTAGTTCGGGTGCGCGATGTATGGAAGCCCGCCCGCCTGACGCACCGCCGCGAAGTCGTTGTTCATCGTCTCAAGGACGCTCGCGCCCTGCTGCGGCTGGACGGCGGTCGTGTTGTTCAGACCAATCGTGTGGACGGGCTTGCCGGAGAAAGAGTCCGTCACCTCTTCGCCGCCGAGGACGGCGAACTGTCCGGGCACGGCGAGCTGTGAGTTGATCGTGCTTATGTCCGTAAACTTGTTGTGGTCGGTGATGAAGACGAAGTTATAGCCGAGCGCCTTGTAGCGGCTCGCCACGTCGAAGGGCGAGCCGTCGCCGTCGCTGTTCGTCGTGTGCGAGTGCGTGTTGCCCCTGTACCAGACGTTCGTCGAAGACGCGCCCGCCGCCCGCCTGACAGACCTGTGCGCGGACGAACCCGCGGGCGCGGCCAGTCCCGACAGGAGCGCGCCGCACAGGGCGAGAAGATGGAAGAACCTGCGTGCGACTCTCGCGAGCGGGCAGGGGGGAAGGGCGGCAATCATGCGTCTGAAGAACTCCGAATGCTTACGGAACGAATGTTGTGACAGGCAGCAGGAACGGCGACGGTTCGCTAACGTGTGCTCGTCGAAAGAGACGGACAGAAAGCTGCCGCGTCTCGGAAGAGTCGGGGCGGCACGGCGGAAAGGCGGGGCGGTCAGTCGCCGTTAGGTCGGAGCAAGCCGCAGGCCCGAAGCTTCTTTACGCGAACGTAATTGTTAGGTTGATGTTGGACGAAGGCGTCGGATTCCGCTCTGCTAAAACTTCAAACGGGACTTTCTTCGGAACCAGACGCTTCCCGTCGGATAGGCAGTTTGCAAGCTCGACTCGTTCGCGGACGTGCCGACTTGTCGCGCGCAATCTATCATCAACACGCCCCCGCGTCAAACAAGAATCTCCCAACCATGTAAACGAACCCGCCGCTTCATCGCGTGGACTGGACACGCGACAGTCTCACGCGCCGACGGGTTCGGAAAAGCTGCGACTTATTTTCGCAATAAAATAGAGATATCCATCGCGGATATTCCCCTGAGTATATTCCCGAACAGTTGACTTTAGGCGGTTGCGGCAGGAATCCGTTTTGAAACGGACTCGGGCCGGGAACGTTCGCCGCGCGATCCACGTCGAGCGCGACGCACGGCCTGCGCGTCCATTCACGGGCGACTGACATTCAACTGCACACCACGTCGGAGAGCAGATCATGGACAGTGATAAAGAACGCGAAGACTCTTGCTTCAAAGGCGCGTCCGGCGAGTCGTCGTCAACGTCGCGCCCGTGCGACCACCACGAAGACGAGAGCCTGCTTTTATCCGAGGACGGCGAGGCGCGACGCAGGTTCCTGAAGAAGACGCTGCTCGCGGGCGGCGGGCTGGCGGCGGCGAACCTCCTGCTTCACTACCAGGCGAACGCCTCGGCGCAGACTCGCGCGGCGGCGAACGTCGCATCCACGCAGGCGTCGGCGTCGGCGCTCACGATCCCCGTCACGCTGCGGGTCAACGGCAGGAGTTACCCTTTGCAGCTTGAGCCGAGCGTGACTCTGCTCGACGCCTTGCGCGAGCGGGTCGGGCTGACGGGGTCGAAGAAGGGTTGCGACCGAGGGCAGTGCGGCGCTTGCACGGTGCTGGCCGACGGGCGACGCATCAACTCGTGCCTCGCGCTCGCGGCGGCTTACGAAGGCGCGGAGATCACGACCGTCGAAGGCCTGGCGCGCGGCGACGAACTCCATCCGGTGCAGGCCGCGTTCATCAGGCACGACGGCTTCCAGTGCGGCTACTGCACGCCGGGGCAGATCATGTCGGCGGTCGGACTCCTGCACGAAGGCTGTCCGCCGGGCATGACCGTGCGCGAGTGCATGAGCGGCAACATCTGCCGCTGCGGCGCATACAACGGCATCCTCGCCGCAATCGAAGAGGCGCGCGGCGCGAAGGCTTGAGCCTCGTTCGTCGGCGAGACGCGAGCGTTCATCCGCCCGCGTCCTCCCGCGCGAAGGAAAATCGGAGACGCAGAGATGAATCAGTTCACGTACAAGCGCGCGACCAGCAGCGCCGAGGCGGTGCGCGAAGTCGCCGGCAATCGCAACGCGAAGTTTCTGGCGGGCGGCACGAACCTCGTTGACCTGATGAAGATGAACGTGCAGCAGCCGGACGAGCTGGTGGACATCAACCGCCTCGCGCTGAAAAAGATTGAGCGGACGCCAGCGGGCCTGCGCGTCGGCGCGCTCGTGACGAACAGCGACGTGGCGAACAACCAGCTCGTGCGCGAGAACTTTCCCGCCCTGTCCGAAGCGCTGCTCGCGGGAGCGTCGCCGCAACTGCGGAACATGGCGACGGTCGGCGGCAACCTCTTGCAGCGCACGCGCTGCTACTATTTCATGGACACGACCTTCCCGTGCAACAAGCGCGTGCCCGGCTCCGGCTGCTCGGCGATTCCGGGATTCAACCGCATCCACGCCATCATCGGCGCGAGCGACAAGTGCATCGCGGTGCATCCGTCGGACATGGCCGTCGCGCTCGCGGCGCTCGATGCGGTCGTCAACGTCGAAGGCGCGAATGGTGCGCGGCAGATTCCGATCACCGACTTTCACCGCCTGCCCGGCGACACGCCGAACGTTGACACGAACCTGCGCGCCGACGAGTTGATCGTCTCGGTTGACCTGCCCTCGTCCGCCTTCGCGAAACGTTCCGGCTACCTGAAGATCAGAGACCGCGCGCAGTACGCCTTCGCGCTCGTCTCGGTCGCCGCCGCGCTCGACATTCAACAAGGTCGCATCAATGCAGCGCGGCTCGCGCTCGGCGGCGTCGCGCACAAGCCCTGGCGCTCGCTCGACGCGGAGAAGATTCTGACCGGCGCGCAGGCGAATGAACAAACATTCAGAGCGGCTGCGGACGCGGTGGTCAAAGACGCCGTGCCGCAGAAGCACAACGCTTTCAAGATCGAGTTGGCGCGGCGCGCGGTCGTCCGAGCTTTGACCGACGTGGCGAACCGCAGGGCGGGAGGTGCGGCGTGAGCGCGAATCAACAGAGCAGCAAGTCCATGAACGCGAGCGTGCGGAGCAGCGAAACTATGAACGCGAACGCGCAGGGCAGCGGGACAAGTCAAAACGCGGGCAGCGTTGGCGAGGCTCAAGGTAGCGGCATTGTTGGTCGCCCGCTCGACCGCGTTGACGGACGCCTGAAGGTGACGGGCGGCGCGCGCTTCGCCGCCGAGTGGCCGCTCGAACGCATGGCGCACGCGGTGCTTCTCGGTAGCACCGTCGCCAACGGACGAATCAAGAGCTTCGACACGACCGCGGCGGAGAGCGCCCCCGGCGTGCTCCACGTCATGACGCACGAGAACGCGCCGCGCCTCAAGCCGGTCTTCACAAATCCCGCGGAAGGAGACGCCGCCGGACGGCGCGTGCCTTTGCAAAGCCCCGTCGTTTATTACGCGGGCCAGTACATCGCGATGGTCGTCGCCGAAACTCTCGAACAGGCGAAGCGCGGGGCGGAACTCATCCGCGTGACCTACGACGAGCAGCCGCCCGCCGCCGTCATGGACAAGGAGCGCGGCAAGGCTTACGTCCCGAAGCAGAAGGTCGCGGGCAAGCCAGCCGACACCATGCGCGGCGACACGGACGCGGGACTCGCGGCGGCGGACGTGCGCGTTGACGAGACGTACCGCACGCCGACCGAGCATCACAACCCGATGGAGCCGCACGCGACGATTGCCGCGTGGGACGGCGACAAGGTGATTGTTTACGACGCGACGCAGTACACCTACGGCGTGCGCCACAACATCGCCACGAGCTTCGGCATTCCCGAAGAGAACGTCCATGTCGTCTGCAAGTTCACCGGCGGCGCGTTCGGCTGCAAGGGCACGGTCTGGGCGCACGTCCCGCTCGCCGCCGCGGCGGCGCGTCAGGTGCAGCGGCCCGTCAAGCTCGTCACCACTCGACAGCAGATGTTCTCGAACATGGGCCACCGCGCCGAGACCGAGCAGCACGTCGTCCTCGGCGCGAAGCGCGACGGGCGTCTGACGGCGATCATCCACGAGGGGCTGTCGCACACGTCCGTCTATGACGAGTACGTCGAGCCGTTCAGCAAGCCGACGCACATGATGTACGCCAGCGACAACTTCAAGGCGTCTCAGCGGCTCGTCCCCATCAACGTCGGCACGCCGACATACATGCGCGCGCCCGGCGAGTGTTCCGGCATGTTCGCGCTCGAATCGGCGCTCGACGAACTCGCTTACAAACTCAACATTGATCCCGTGCAACTCCGCGTCGTCAACCACGCCGACACAGACCCCGACACGAAACTGCCGTGGTCAACGAAACTGTTGAAGGAGAGTTATCGAGTCGGCGCGCAGCGCTTCGGCTGGTCGCGTCGCAACCCGCAAGCAGCTTCGACGCGCGACGGGCGCTATCTCGTCGGCATGGGGATGGCGACCGCCGTCTATCCAGTCAACCACTTTCCTTCGAGCGCGCGCGTCGTGATTCGGCAGGACGGAACCGCGCTGGCCGAGAGCAGCACGCACGACCTCGGCACGGGCACGTACACGATTCTGACGCAGGTCGCGAGCGAGACGCTGGGCCTTCCGTCCGGGCGCATCGAGGTCCGTATCGGCGACACCAACTTGCCGAAGGCGATGGTTTCCGGCGGCTCCTCGACCGCGATGTCGGTCGGCACGTCCGTGCAGGGCGCGGCGCGCGCGGCGATTGCGAAGCTTGTTGACGCGGCGCGCGCGGACGGGCGTTCGCCGCTCTACGGCGCGAGCGCGGACGCGGTCGTCGCGCGTGACGGAAGGGTCGTGCTCAAGAGCGACCCGACGAAGGGCGAGACTTACCGCGAGCTTTTCGCGCGCGCGGGCGTGGGTGAGGTCGAAGGCAAATACGACACGCAGTTCGACGACAAGAACAAGAAGTTCTCTTCGCACTCGTTCGGCGCGCACTTCGCGGAGGTGCGCGTTGACCGCGACTTCGGCGAGGTGCGCGTCACGCGCTTCGCGGGCGCGTTCGACATCGGTCGCGCCCTCAACCGCAAGACCGCCGAGTCGCAAATGCGCGGCGGCATCATCATGGGGATCGGCATGGCCTTGATGGAAGAGAGCGTGATTGACCCGAACTTCGGCATCATCGTCAACCGCGACCTCGCCGAGTATCACGTGCCCGTCCACGCCGACGTGCCGCCGATTGACGTTGTGCTGCTCGACAACTTCGACGAGCACGCAAGCCCCATCGGCGCGAAGGGCGCGGGCGAGATCGGCATCGTCGGCGCGGCGGCGGCGGTCGCCAACGCCGTCTATCACGCGACGGGCGTCCGCGTGCGGGAGCTTCCCATCACGCCCGACAAGCTCATCGGGAAAGGGGCGCTGGCATGAACGAGCTGCAAGCGGTCGTCGAAACTTTCGGGCGCGCGCGAAGGCGGGGCGAGCGTGCCGCGCTCGCGACGGTCGTCGGCGTCGAAGGCTCTGCGTACCGTCGGCCCGGCGCGCGCATGATCGTCACCGAGTCGGGCGCGACGGCGGGCACGATCAGCGGCGGCTGTCTCGAACGCGACGCGGCCCTGCGCGCGGCGGAGGTGATGGAGGCGCGCTCGGCGCGCGTCGTCGTGTACGACACGCGCGGCGGCGAAGACATCGTCTGGGGACTCGGCCTCGGCTGTAACGGCGTCGTCCGCGTCCTGCTCGAAAGCCTCCACGAAGGCAGTCAAGGCGAGCGAGCGCTGCGCTTCGTCGCCGGCTGTCTGAAGGCGCGGAGGCGCGGACTGCTCGCGACTGTCGTCACGACAGTTCAAAGTGGGCCGCGAGGCGAACGTGAGTTCGGAGCCGGCGAGCGACCGATGTTTGAGGTGGGCGAACGGCTGTTCGTCGGCGTGCCTGCGACCGACGAAGGGCTTGCCAACGATGCCGCGCTCGAAGCGCGAGTGCGCGAAGACGCGCGAGAGATTCTCGCGGGCGGGCGAGCATTGACGCGGGCGTATGAGACTGACGGCGGGCGGGCGGAAATCTTCTTCGACGTGATCGCGCCGCCGCGTCCGCTCGTCGTCTTCGGCGCGGAGCAAGACGCCGCGCCGCTCGTCCACCTCGCGCGGACGCTCGGCTGGCACGTCACGGTCGTTGACACGCGCGCGCGTCCGGCGACGAGAGAGAGGTTCGCGGAGGCCGACGAGGTGTTGCTCTGCCGCGCCGAAGAGGTCGCGGCGCGCGTTGGACTCACGCCGGAGACGGCGGTCGTCGTGATGACGCACAACTATCTGGACGACGTTGAGCTTTTGCGCGCGCTGCTTCCGTCGCCCGCCTGCTACGTCGGCGTGCTCGGCCCGAAGCAGCGCACGGCGAAGCTGCTGGAAGATTTGCGCGCGGACTCGTTCGAGGTTGACGCGTCGCGGCTCGCGAGGCTTCACGCGCCGGTCGGCGTGGACATCGGCGCGGAGACGCCGGAGGAGATCGCGCTGTCAATCGTGTCTGAGATAAAAGCCGCGTGCGCGAATCGAAGCGCAGGGTTTCTTCGCGACCGCGACGCGCCGATTCACGGCACGCGCGAGCCGCGCGTGGATGCTTCGAGAGTTGCACCCGCTGCGGCTAACAACCTTGCGGTCGGCGTCTCGGTCGAGCATCACGTCGCGACGCGTGAGGGCGTGTCGTTCGCCGCCTGCCGCGCGTCGTGAGCGAGTCGCGCATCGGGGCCGTCGTGCTCGCCGCGGGCGAGAGCGCGCGCATGGGCGAGCCGAAGCAGTCGCTTCGCTTCGAGGGCGAGACGCTGCTGCGCCGCGCCGCCCTCGCCGCCCTCGGCTCTTCGTGCCGGCCCGTGGTCGTCGTCCTCGGCGCGAACGCGGAAGAGTTGAAGAAGGAGATCGGCTCGACGGGCGTGCGCGTCGTCTTCAACGAAGAGTGGGCCGAGGGGATGAGTTCTTCGATTCGTTGCGGACTGCGCGCGCTCGGTGAGCCGGAGTCGAGCGACGCGAGCGCGGGCGAGTTTGAAGTTGATGAAGTGAACGCTGTTGAAGTCGAAGCGGCGGTCTTTCTTCTCTGCGACCAGCCTCTCGTCACGAGTGAAACAATCGAGCGAATCGTCCGAGCTTATCGAAGAACCCGCGCGCCGCTCGTCGTCTCGGAATACGAGGCCGGCGGAGAGAAGACGCGCGGCGTGCCCGCCCTCTTCGGTCGTCAACTCTTCGCGGAGCTGATGCAGTTGCGCGGGGCTGAAGGGGCGAAGCGCGTCATCAGGCGACACGCCGCCGGGGCAGAGTTCGTCGCCGCGCCCGAAGCCGCGTTCGACGTTGACACGCCCGACGACTACCGCGCTTTGCGAGACGCCGCGGCGCGATTCGGGGAAGCGTAAGCGCGCCCGTTACCCTCGCCTTAAATTTAAACGCCTCGGAAAAATTCACGTTGTCACGTCACGGCCCGTGTGATAGAGTCGGGCCGCTTTAGCTCACAAGCGGTTTAGTGTTCTTGTCCCGGTTCCTCT